>WHTJ01000129.1 GCA_009377795.1 Propionibacteriales bacterium
GCGATGTCGAACGCGGCGAACAGGCTCGTCACTCCATGCCGGACGTAGTCGTGAGTGCGCCGCTCGGGGACTCCCGGCATCATCGGCAGCACCGGCGCGGAACGGGCCAGCGCCTGGATCTGACTCTTCTCGTCGACGCACAACACGATCGCGCCCGCCGGCGGTTCCAGGTACAACCCGACGACGTCGACGACCTTGTCGACGAACAACGGGTCGGTGGACAGCTTGAAGTCGTCGGTCAGGTGCGGCTTCAGGTCGAACCGGCGCCAGATCCGCCCGATCGTCGACTTGGACAGTCCCGTGCGTGCGGCCATGGACGCCCGCGACCAGTGCGTCGCATACGGCGGCTCCTCCAGCGTCGCGACGACCACGTCCTCGACCTGGTCCACGCCGATGATCGGTGGCCGACCTGGCCGCCGATCATCGACCAACCCGTCCAACCGGTGAGCCACGAACCGGCGCCGCCACTTGCGGACCGTGTCCGCCGCCACACCCATCTGCTTGGCGACAGCGACGATCGGCGGCACCTCCGGCCCGGCACAGGCCAACACGATCCGCGACCGCAACGCCAACGCCTGCGCCGTCTTCCGCCGCCGGGTCCAACCCAACAGCGTCGACCGCTCCTCCTCAGTGAGGATCAACGGCTCGATCTTCGGACCACGACGAGCCGTCACCACACCAGTCATAACATCCATATCAAACTAACGACGAACTAACGGCGCAGGACACTAGTGACACGCCGTGTCACCGGCCCAGCGCACGTCTTCGCAGGTCAACGCCCACATTCACGTCACTCAGCGCTCGGTCAGCTGCGGAACTTCGGCCGGGGTCGTGAACTGTTTCGGTACCCCCGACCTTGGTGGCCCGCAACGCGCAGTGGGTCTACCGGCTCGGCGGACGCGAGACGAGCGCGAGAAGGCGCTCAGGACCCCGCGGCGACGCTCACCTCGACGTCCTTCCCGCCGACGAGCGGGTCCGGGCAGGCACTGACCGCCACGAGGCAGTCGATCAGGGCCTTTAGCTGCACACGGGCGGGCGACGGCGGGCGCACGCTCGTGTGCCGCATCGCGCCGGTCGTGGCGTCGATGGCCACGTGCTGGAAGATGTTGAGTGGGCTGGGGATGTCCTCGGGTTTGATCTTGTGGCCGGCCAGTGCCGCGGCGAGATTGTCGAAACAACCGTGGTCCGGGAAGTCGGCCAGCGACACTTCGCTGTCGAGCTGATAGGTCGACGCCGCGACTCCGTGCTCCATTGCCCATCGCCATCGACCGGGCTGCACGTGCCGTACTGCAGGTCATGCGTGCCCTCGGTGAACTCGTCGAGCACGATGCGCAGCATCTCCACGTTGCGCTTGCTGATCAGGACGTCACCCGTGCTGACGTAGATCTTGCCCTGGTTGGCCTTCGTCCGGGCCTGGTCGAACCGGTGGTCGCGGTCGTGCAAGTCGAACGCCACGAAATCCACGATCGTCGATGCCCGCACGGTCACAACCTCGCCGGAAAGCACCTCACACACCGCACCGGAGTTGGCCGAGACGTAGATACTCCGGTCAGCCACGATCCTCTCCCTGCTCCACCATTGCCCGGACGTCCTCCGGGAGCATCGGCAACCGGTCGACCGTGGAACCCGTGTGTGCCAAGGCGTCCGCGATGGCCGCCGCGATCGCGGCGGGCGCACCGATCGTTCCCGACTCGCCTACGCCCTTGATGCCTCGCCAAGTGTACGGTGACGGCGACTCCAGGTGCTCGACCTCGAAGTGCGGAACCTCCGTGCTCGTCGGCAACAGGTAGTCCATGAACGTCGTGGTGAGGATCTCGCCGTTCTCGTCGTAGGCGAGCCGCTCCAGCAGAGCGCCACCGAGGCCCTGGGCCATGCCGCCTATGAACTGGCCCTCGACCACGACCTGGTTGATGACGGTGCCGCAGTCCTCCGCGCCGACGATCCGTAGCACCCGCACCCCGCCTGTCTGCGGATCCACCTCGACGACCGCGCCGACACAGGCATTGCCGTAGGTGGCGCCCGGATCGTAGAAGCGCGTCGCGGTGAAGTTGGGCTCGGGCTCCGCGGAGCGGATCTCCGTCAGCTGGAACGCCTTCTGGACGACCTCGGCGACCGTCATGGACGCGGCGTCCTCACTGGGGTCGGTGATGACGCCGTCGGCGACTGTGAGTATCGATGCGTCGGTCTCCATGAGGGCACCGGCGACCTTGAGGATCCGTTCGCGCAGATCCTGGGATGCCAGCCCGACCGCTCCGCCGCTCACCACCGCCGCCCGGCTGGCTCGTGTGCCCGCCAGGCTCGTCGGTGCCGAGCTCGAGTCGGTGAAGGACACGACGACGTCGTCCAACGGGATGCCAAGCACCTCGGCGGAGATCTGCGCCAGCGTCGTCTCGATGCCCTGGCCCTGCGACGGCGTTCCGATCGAGATCGTCACCTTGCCCGAAATGTCCATCGACACCCGAGCGGAGTCGTTGGACGGAAAGGAGTGCCAGCCGATCTGGTTCATCGCTTCCGTTCCCCAACCGGTGGGCTCGACGTAGGGGCTGATCCCCAGACCGATAAACCGCCCGGACGCGCGGGCCTGCTCCTGCTCGCACCTGAAGTCGTCGTAGGCCGACATCCGTTCCACCGTGGTCAGCGCCTCGAGGTAGCTGCCGCTGTCGAAGACCAATCCCGTGCACGAACGGTAGGGGAAGTCGTCCGGGCGGATCATGTTGCGCCGGCGCAGCTCGAAGCGGTCGATGCCGAGGCTGCGGGCCGCCTCGTCGATCAGCAGCTCGCGCGCCGTCTGCGCGGCGATGAAGCCGACTCCCCGATAGGGAGCCACCGGTGACTTGTTCGTCAAGCCGGCGGCGACGTGGTAGCCGTAGTGGTCGATCCGGTAGACGCCGGTCATCACTCGGGCCGTGATGTAGGGCTCGATCAGTGCGCTCGCTGCGTTGAACGAGTACGCGCCCGCATCGCCGACGATCCGGGCGCGCAGCGCCAGGAACCTTCCGTCGTCGTCGGTCGCCAGCTTGAGGTGGACGCGCTGACCCCGCGCGTGGGGGGCGGCCATGAGGTTCTCGCGGCGGTCCTCGATCCACTTCACTGGTATGCCGAGCGCGCACGACGCGAGCGCGATCGCGAGCTCCTCGGGATGTGCTGCGATCTTCTGCCCGAAGCCGCCGCCGACGTCATGCATCATCACGCGCACGCGGTGCTCCGCCACCCCGGACGCGGCAGACAGCCGGCGACGCAGGAGGTGCGGGGACTGGGTAGAGCACCACACGTCCAGCGACCCCGCCGCCGGATCATAGCTCGCGACAGTCCCGCGGCACTCCAGCGGTGCGGCCATCGACCGGGCGAGGGCCAGATCCTTGACGAAGACGTGCGGAGCGTCCCGGAACATCAGGTCAGGGTTGCCGAAGGACTCCCCCCTGTCGTAGATGAGGTCGTCGGGCAGCTCGTCGAGGATCGGGACATGCCCGGACGGCCTACGGCCGGCGTGGTCGACGGCGGGCAGTTGCTCGTAGTCGACCTCGACCAGCTCGGCGGCGTCCTCGGCCACGTAACGGCTCGTCGCCACCACGATCGCGACCGCCTCGCCGACGAAGCGGACCTTGTCGCGTGCGAGTACGGGCTGTGGGGTCTTGGCGAGACCGGGGATCCAGTTGCCGTCCACGAGGGTCGCGGGCGGCAGGTCGGCCGCCGTGAGGGCCGCGACGACACCGGGCAGGGTGCGGGCGCGCGTCGTGTCGATCGACAGGATGCGGGCATGGCTGGGCCAGGCCCGCACGAACGCCGCGTGCTTTATCCGCGGAAGTGTCACGTCGGCAACGTACCGGCCGCGACCGGCGAGCAGACGGGCATCCTCGACCCGGTTGACCCGTGTCCCGATCAGACCGGGGGGTGCTGTCGGGCGCACACTCGTGCCGGTCACCGCTGCCATGTCTCGTCCGCCCTCTGCACGGCTGCGACGATGCCCTGGTAGCCGGTGCAGCGGCACAGGTTGCCGGAGATCGCCTCACGGATCTCGTCCTCGTCGGCGCCCTTCGTCTCGCTGAGGAACTCGTGCACGGTGAGTAGGAAGCCGGGCGTGCAGAAACCGCACTGCAGGCCGTGGCACTCCCGGAACGCTTCCTGGATCGGATGAAGTTCCCCTGGCACCGGGCTGAGGCCCTCGACCGTGGTGACCTCACAGCCGTCGAGCTGCGGCGCGTAAAGGATGCAGGAGCGCACGGACCGGCCGTCGAGGAGCACGGTACACGCGCCGCACACGCCGTGCTCGCAGCCGAGGTGGGTGCCGGTGAGCTCCAGCCCGTCGCGTAGGAAGTCGGCTGCGGTCGTTCGCGGATCGACCAGGTGGCGCACGGTCTCGCCATTGACGGTGACCGTGACCACCACCTCATCCGGTTGGACGGTCATCGTTGCCCTCCTGTCGCTCGGTCGCTGCTTCGAGTGCTCGCTGGGCAAGGACGCCGACGAGGTGGCGGCGGTAGGACGACGAGCCGACCAGGTCCGCCGGCGGATCGGTGTGTTGCGCCGCTACTGCGGCCGCGATGACGGCGCTCGTCGGCTCCTGCCCCACCAGAGCGCTCTGCGCCGTAGACAGTTGTCGGGGGACATCGGCGATACCGGAGCAGACGATTGACGCCCGGTCGACGACGCCGGCGCCGTCGAGACCGATCACCGCGGCTACACCCACGATGGCATAGTCGCCGCTCCGCGTGGCGAACTCCTGCCATGCCGAGGTCGTCCGGGCCGGCACCGCCGGCACCCGAACTGCGACGAGCAGCTCGTCCGGTTCGAGGGCCGCGGTGAAGTAGCCGAGGAAGAACTCCTCCGCCGGGATCGTGCGCTCCCCAGAGCGGGAGCGGATGACCATCTCGGCCCGCACGGCAGTGACGACGGCGGGTAGCTCGGCCGCAGGATCGGAATGCGCGAGGCTGCCACCAATGGTGCCCCTGTTGCGGATCGTGCGGTGGGCAACGTAGGGGAGGGCCTCGGCCAGCAGCGGGCAGGCGGCCGCCACGGCGGGGGACGTCTCGGCGTCGTGCTGACGAGTCATCGCACCGATGGTCAGCCCGTCCCCATCGTGTGCCGAAATCCCCGCCAGCTCGAGGATACGGTTCAAGTCGATGACCATGGCAGGCGTCGCGAGCCGGAGGTTGAGCAGCGGCCCCAGGCTCTGTCCTCCGGCGATGACCTTGGCGTCGTCACCGTGGGACGCCATGAGCTCGAGTGTCTCGTCGACACTTCGCGGCGCCAGGTATCCGAATGGGGCCGGTTTCATGTTCTCGCCACTTTGTCCCCTCAGTTCCTCGTCTCCGCTTGGTGCCCGCCGTCGCGGTGCGCGAGACGTCCCTTGGGACCGAGGTAAGCCTCGACGACCTCGTCCCGGCTCAGCGTGGCTCGCGGCTCACCGAGAGCGAGCAGCTCGCCCTGGTGGAGGACGGCGATCCGGTCGGCGAGGTCGACCACGAACTGCACGTTGTGCTCGACGAGGACGGGTGTGCAACCCCCCGTGCGCAGGCCCTGCACGATCTCGTGCAGCTTGTCGATCTCACCCTGGTTCAGTCCGCTGGTCGGCTCGTCGAGCAGCAGGACCCGCGGCTCCCCGAGCAGCGCCCTGGCAATGTCGACCATCTTCATCTGTCCATGGGAAAGGGACCCCAGCTCCTCGTGCAGCAGCTCGTCCGGCAGGCCGACAGTGTCGAGCACCGTTCGGAAACGTTCGTCCACCTGCCGGTCGAGGCGCAGGGCCCGCAGCGGCCGGAAGACCTCACCCGCCCAGGAGCGCGGGTCGTGCCGGTAGAGCCCGAACGACAGCAGGTCCGTGACCCGGGCGGACTGCAGGGCGCGCGGGCTCTGGAACGTGCGCCCTATGCCGCGATCGGCTCGCTGGTGGGCGCGACGGCGGGTCACGTCCTCCCCGAACAACTCGACGCTGCCTTCGGCCAGCGGGACGAACCCGGACACCGCATTGAGCAGCGTTGTCTTGCCCGAGCCGTTGGGCCCGACGAGCACGAAGACCTCGCCTTCGACGACGTCGAGGTCGATCCGGTCGAGTGCCGCGACGCCGCCGAACAGCACCCGGACCCCCCGCACACGCACAGCGGCGTCAGGGTCCGGGCTCATCGTGCCACCCTTCTCTCGAGGATGCGACCGAACGCCCTGCGCAGCCGTCGGGCCACCCCGTCCAGGCCGTTGGGGGCGATGACGAGGATGACCATGATACCCAGTCCGTAGACGAGCGGTCCCACCGTCGTCAGACGAAGCAGGCCCTCGGACAGATAGACCAGAATCACGGCCGCGGCGACCGTTCCCGCGTTGGACCCCATCCCGCCGATCACGACGATGAGCAGGATGAGTAACGCCTTGCCGAGACTGAAGTCCCCGGGGCCCAGGTACAGCAGCGTCTCGGCGTACAGCGCCCCGGCCACGCCGGCGTAGACACCGCCGGTCACCGATGCCCCGAACCGCAGCCGGGCAACGTTGATGCCGGAGGCCATGGCCAGCTGCGGGTCGGCCCCACCGGCATGTATGCCGTGGCCGCTCCGGCTGGCGGCGAGTGCATCAGCGACGTACCAGCCGATGAACAACGTGACGATGGCGACGACCGCGAGCGCCAGGGGGCTGGACAGGTCGAGGCCACCAATCACCAGTGGAGGGATGCCGCCTATGCCGTTGTAGCCGCCGGTGAGGTCCTCTTCGTTGATCAGCAGGAGGCTGAGCGCCTCGGCCACCGCAAGCGTGACCAGGATGAAGTAATGCGAGCTGATCCGCAGCGCCGCAAGGCCGACGAATGCCGACAGCACGGCCGAGGCGGCCCCGGCGACCAGCAAAGCGACCACGAACGGCAGCTGCGCCTTGATCATGAGCAGGCCGGCGGTGTAGCCGCCGAGGGCCATGACCGCGGCCTGGGCGACGGAGAGCAACCCGGCCATTCCGAGGATGATGTTCAGGCCGAGCGCCGCGAGCGCGTATAGCGCCATGAGCTGGACGAGGAACAGGCTGGACGAGGACTCGACGAACTGCTGGACCACCAGCACGGTGATCGCGAGCCCCGCCAGGTGGGCATAGGGCCGGCGCAGGACCGTGCGTACTGACTGCATCGCCGTCGCCACCACGATCACACCCTTCGCGCCAGGGCCCCGGCCTCACCGAACAATCCCTGCGGACGGACGAGGAGAACCAGCACGAGCAGCCCATAGGCCAAAGCGGCCTTGTAGTCAGGAGTGAGGTAGAGCACCGCGAGATTCTGCGCGACTGCGAGCACCATGCCGCCGGCAAGCGCCCCGAGCGGGCTGCCCAGCCCACCGATCACCGCGGCGGTGAACCCGGCGATGCCCAACGGAAGGCCCATGGTCGGGGTAAGACCCTGGTCCGGCCCAATCAGCGCGCCGGCGACGGCGGCGAGGACACCCGCAAGCGCGAAGGCCAGGAAGAACAGCTGCGAGGGCCGGATGCCGAGCAGGGACGCCAGCTCGCGGTCGCGGGCGACCGTTTGCATCCCCCGGCCGATCTTGGTCCGTTCGAGCAGCAGAACCATGCCGAGAATCAGCACCAGAGCGAGCACGAGGTTGAAGATCTGCGCCAAGGACAGGCGAAAGCCAAGGATCGTGAACGCCTCCCCTGGCACGAGACGCGGGATCACGAGCGCGACCGGCCCCCAAACCAGCTGGATCAGGCTCTGCAGCGCGACCGAGAGTCCGATCGTGCTCATGATCGCGTAGACCGTCCCGAAGCGGTAGAGCGGGCGCAAGGCGAGCCGTTCTACGATACCCATGCCGAGACCGACGATGAGCGCGGCCACCACGATGGCGACCGGCAAGGGTAGCCCTACGCTCAATCCCCAGAACGTCAGGTATGCGCCCATCGCGACGAGGTCACCCGTGGCGATGTTGATGACGCCGGTCGTGCGGAAGCTGACGCTGAATCCCACCCCGACCAGGCCGTAGACCGACCCCGCGGCGATACCGCTGAGCACGGCCTGGGGTGCGAGCAAGTCCACTAGGTCGCCTACTCTCCTTCGCGTGCGTCCCGAGTCTCGCGTGCGGGGTGTGCGCTGTCGGGAGAGGCCCGACGGGCACGCCAGGCAGTGCGCCTTGTGCGGTCAGCAGCTCGGACTGTCATCTTGGACAACCTTCGGCTTGCCCTTGCTCACCGTGCCGACGAGTACGGTCGGGCACTTCGGGTCGCCAGTGTCGGAGAACGCGAGCCTGGTCAGGCCCTGCACGTCGACCGACAGCTTGCCGATCGCCTCGTTGAGCTTCTCGCCGGTAACCTCGCCATCGATGGTTTTCAGTGCCTCGATGATCGTTACCGCGGACAGGTAGTACATGTAGCCCTCGGTGTCGACCGTCTCGTTGTACTTCGCGCGCCAGGCGTCGACGAACGGTTTGAACCGGTCGTCGTCGGCGAGGAACGGTGCGTAGAAGTACGCGCCTTCGACGGCGTCCGGTGCGGTCTTCAGCGAGGTCGCGTAGGAGATCGCCTGATTGGAGCAGATCTGGGCCTGGACGCCGAGCTGGCGCAGCTGAAAGGCGAAACGCGCCGTGTCGGGGTCGTAGCCCATGAGGCATACCGCGTCGGCGCCTGCCGACTTCATCTTCTGGGCCTCACCAGAGAAGTCGGTCGCCCCCACCGTGTAGGAGAGGTTGGCGACCGGGGTGATGCCAACCGCCTTGAGACCGGCGACGATGGTCTGGCCCTCGGCCTGGCCAAACCCCGTCGTGTCGTGCGCCACGCCGATCTTTGTAAAACCCTCGGCCTTGAGGAACTTTGCGAGGTTGGCGTTGAGCACCTCGTCGCTTGCCGGCATCCGCCAGATGTACTCGCTGTTCCTGGCCGTGATGTCGGGCGCGTAGGCCTGCGTTATCAGGGGCACCTTGGCCTGGGCGGCGGCCTGGAGCGTGGCGAGCACGTCGCCGCTGCATGTGGGCCCGAGCAGTGCCACCACGTCGGCGCCTAGGGCTTGCCGGACAGCCCTGACCGCGGCGGCCGGCTGGCACTTCTCGTCGAACTTCACCTGTTCGAGCTTGTACCCGTTAACGGTGTTGCCATACTTCTCCAGCGCGAGCTGCCAGGCGTGGTTCGCGTCCTGTCCGTACTTCGCGACAACGCCGGAGTAGGGCACGACGAAACCGATCTTCACCTCGGTCGACTCGGTGCTGGCGCCTGTTCCGCTGGAACCGCAACCAGCCGCCATGAGGGCGGCGACCACAAATACGCCGACTCGCCGTGGTCTCCGCCGGGCCGGTCGCGTCGAGACCGAACTTCTCATTGGGCCCTCCTGATGCGTTCAATGTGGGTATTAAAAAGATCTTTCGGTAATAGGGTGAGTTGCTGCGGGTGGTTTGCGTTGTGCGGTAGGACTATCGAGGTGTGCCGAAGCCTTCGCGATCGTCGGGTAAGCCGAATCGGGCCCGGAAGACCAAGCGTCGAGCCGCTCGCCGGGATTTCGAGGCGTTGCGGGAGCGCCGCATGCAGGCGGCGGACATGTTCGACCGGGGCAAGCGGCAG
>WHTJ01000130.1 GCA_009377795.1 Propionibacteriales bacterium
CGGCGGTGCCGTCTCGGGCGTGGTGGGGCGTCCACTCGACCAGCAAAGACGCGCCGCCCGGAGCACGCTGTCGGGCGTCGTCTCGGGTGTGGCCGGGCGCAAAGGGCTCCGAAGGAGCCCCGGGCGGAGACGACGCCCGACAGGGTGCGTTAGGACAAGCGCTCCAGCACCATTGCCATTCCCTGACCTCCGCCGACGCACATGGTCTCCAGGCCGATCTGCTTGTCGTGGAACTGCAGGGAGTGGATCAGCGTGCTCGTCATGCGGGCACCGGTCATCCCGAACGGATGTCCGACGGCGATGGCGCCACCGTTGACGTTCAACCGGTCGAAGTCGAGACCGAGACCGAGGTCGCGCGCGGACGGGATCACCTGCGCCGCGAACGCCTCGTTGATCTCGACCAGGTCGATGTCGTCGATGGTCATCCCGGCTCGCGCCAGCGCCTGCTTCGAGGCATCCACCGGACCGAGGCCCATGATCTCCGGCGACAGGGCGCTCACCCCGGTCGCGACGATCCGGGCGAGCGGTCGCAGGCCCAGCTCGGCCGCCTTGGCGTTGCTCATCACGATGACCGCGGCCGCGCCGTCGTTCAGCGGGCAGCAGTTGCCGGCGGTCACCGTGCCGTCGGGGCGGAACACCGGATCGAGTTGCGCGACCTTGTCGAGCGTCGTACCCGGCCGTGGACCGTCGTCCTGCGAGATAGTCCGGCCGTCGGGCAGCGTGATCGGCGTGATGTCACGCGCCCAGAAACCGTTGTTGAGCGCGTCCTCGGCGAGGTTCTGGCTGCGTACGCCGAACTCGTCCTGGTCGGCACGCGTGACACCCTTGGCCTGAGCGAGGTTCTCGGCGGTCTGCCCCATCGCGACGTAGATGTCGGGCACGTCGCCGTCCTCGCGCGGATCGTGCCATGTCGTACCGCCCGCGGCGGCCCGCTCCGTACGCGCCTCGGCGGCCTCGAACACCGGGTTGTGCGTGTCCGGCAGCGAGTCGCTGTTGCCCTTGGCGTAGCGGCTGACCATCTCCACACCGGCGGAGATGAACACGTCGCCCTCGCCCGCCTTGATCGCATGGAACGCCATCCGGGTGGTCTGCAGGCTGGACGAGCAGTAGCGGGTGACCGTCGTGCCGGGGAGCCGATCCATGCCGAGCAGTACGGCGACCACCCGGGCCATGTTGAAGCCCTGCTCCCCACCGGGAAGGCCGCATCCGAGCATGAGGTCGTCGATGTCGGCGGTGTCCAGCTCGGGGATCTGCTCGAGGGCGGCGCGGACCATCTGGGCGGTCGCGTCATCGGGCCGCAGGTCCTTCAGCGACCTCTTGAAGGCGCGGCCGATCGGTGAGCGGGCGACGGAGACGATCACGGCTTCGGGCATGTCACGGACGATACCCGCGATCGGGCGGCGCTCCGCGTGCGGGTTGTGGCGGAAGGAGGCCCTTCCTCCTTCTATCGGTAGAATGACCCGGTGCCTCCGAAGACCGGGTTCCGCTGGCTGAGCCAACACGAGCAGCTGTCGTGGCGTGCCTACCTCCGGGGCACACTCGCGCTGACCACCCAGCTGGACAAGGATCTGCAGAAGCACCACGATCTGTCGCTCTCCGAGTACGAGATCCTGGCCCACCTGTCCGAGACGCCCGAGCATCGGCTGCGGATGTCCGAGCTCGCGACGTACCTGCACTACTCCAGGAGCAGACTCAGCCACACCGTCTCCCGCATGGAGAAGGCGGGACTCGTGGTGCGGTACTCCTGCCCCGAGGACGGTCGCGGGATCCTCGCCGAGCTCACCAAGGCCGGGCGGTCCCTGCTGGAGATCGCGGCCCACACCCATGTCGAGGGCGTACGCCGCTACCTCGTCGACCCGTCGACCCAGCAGGACTTCGCGGCGCTCGGCCGGGTGTTCGACGCGGCTGCGAAGGCGACCAAGGAACACCCGCTGTAGGGGGCACGAGCCGCGCACGTCGCGCGAACCCGGCCATCCCCAGTGAACCCGGCCGTCCGGAGTGAACCATCTCCGTCGCGGGAACCCGGCCGTCCCGAGTGAACCGTGTCAGTCCCGCGTCAACCGCGTCAGTCCCGAGTGAGCCGCCGGTACGTCATCCGGTGCGGCCGGGCGGCCTCGTCGCCGAGCCTGCCGATCTTGTTCTCCTCGTAGTCGGCGAAGTTCCCCTCGAACCAGAACCACTTCGCGGGATCCTCGTCGTCGCCCTCCCAGGCCAGGATGTGGGTGGCCACCCGGTCCAGGAACCACCGGTCGTGCGACACCACGACCGCGCAGCCCGGGAACTCCAGCAGCGCGTTCTCCAGCGACTGCAGGGTCTCGACGTCGAGGTCGTTGGTGGGCTCGTCGAGCAGCAGCAGGTTGCCGCCCATCTTGAGGGTCAGCGCGAGATTGAGCCGGTTGCGCTCACCGCCGGACAGCACGCCGCCCGGCTTCTGCTGATCGGGGCCCTTGAACCCGAAGGAGGCGACGTACGCCCGTGACGGCATCTCGAAGCTCGCGACCTTGATGTGATCGAGCCCGTCGGACACCGCCTGCCAGACGCTCTGCTTGCCGTCGATCCCGCCCCGAGCCTGGTCGACGTACGAGATCCGGACGGTCTCCCCGACCTTGAGCCGCCCCGCGTCGGGTTGCTCCTCACCCACGATCATGCGGAAGAGCGTGGTCTTGCCGACACCATTGGGTCCGACGACCCCGACGATTCCCGCGCGCGGCAGCGAGAACGAGAGGCCGTCCATCAGGGTCCTGTCGTCGTACCGCTTGACCAGGCCCTCGGCCTCCAGCACCACATCACCCAGGCGCGGCCCGGCCGGGATGTTGATCTCCTCGAAGTCGAGCTTGCGGGACCGCTCGGCCTCCGCGGCCAACTCCTCGTAGCGAGAGAGCCGCGCGCGGTTCTTGGCCTGCCGCGCCTTCGGGTTCGACCGCACCCAGTCCAGCTCCCGCTCGAGGATCTTCTCCCGCTTGGCGTCCTTGCGGCCCTCGACCACGAGCCGCTGCTTCTTGGTCTCGAGGTACGTCGAGTAGTTGCCCTCGTACGGGAAGGTCTTGCCACGGTCGAGCTCGAGGATCCACTGCGCGACGTTGTCGAGGAAGTACCGGTCGTGCGTCACGGCGAGGACCGCACCCGGATACTTCGCGAGATGCTGCTCCAGCCACAGCACCGACTCGGCGTCGAGATGGTTCGTCGGCTCGTCCAGCAGCAGCAGGTCCGGCTGCTGAAGCAGCAGCCGGCACAACGCGACCCGGCGCCGCTCCCCTCCCGAGAGCCGATCGACCGGGGCATCGGAGGGTGGGCAGCGCAGTGCGTCCATCGCCTGTTCGAGGCGGGCGTCGAGGTCCCACGCGTTGGCGTGGTCGAGGTCGGTCTGCAGCTCGCCCATCTCCGCCAGCAGCGTGTCGTAGTCGGCCTCCGGGTCCGCCAGCTCGGCCGAGATCTGGTTGAAGCGGTCGAGCTTGCCCTTGATGCCGGCGACGGCCTCCTCGACGTTCTCCCACACCGTTTTACCCTCGGTCAGCGGCGGCTCCTGCAGCAGGATGCCCGCGGTGGAGTCGGGGTCGCGTACGGCGTCCCCGTTGGAGGGTTGCTCCAGCCCGGCCATGAGCCTGAGCAGCGTCGACTTGCCGGTGCCGTTGGGCCCGACCACGCCGATCTTCGCGCCGTGCAGGAACGACAGGGTGACGTTGTCGAGCACCACCTTGTCGCCGAGAGCCTTGCGTACGTTCCGCAGGGTGTAAACGAACTCCGCCATGACCCCCGAGCCTACGGCCGGAGGGGCCCTCGATCCCAATCGAGCCCGCGGACCCGTGGTTCAGGCCGCCCGGTCACCCTCCTCCCCCACCGACGCATCGAGCGGGCCGGCTTCCGATTCCGGCGTACCGGCGGTCACCCGCTCCGGATCCGGAGCGCTCGTCGGGATCTCGCCGGTCGCCGGATCGACGCCCGCCGGCATGCTCTCGACCTGGTCGAGCGCCTCGACGAGCACATCGGACTCGTCCGGCGCGGCGTGGGTTCGGGCGGTCTTGCGGAACACGCTGGTCCCTCGCGCCAGGTCGTGGGACACCGTCGTCGCGTGGACATAGGTGCGTTCGCGTCGTTCGCCGCCGTCGGTGGTCCAGCGCTGGGTACGGACCTTGCCGATCACCACGACCGGGTCGCCGACCCGGACCGAGCTGCTGACGTTGTGCGCGAGGTCCCGCCAGCAGGACACCGACGTCCATACCGTCTGGTCGTCCTTGAAGCCGCCGCGCCCGTCGGGCCTGCGCGGCGTCGTACCGACCCGGAACGTCGCCACGTCGCCGCGCCCGGTCTTCTTCAGCGCCACCTGCTGACCGACCCAGCCGTGAAGGATCACCTGGACGTCACTCATGGTCTACCTCCTGTCTTCGCCCATTGCCTGGGCTCAGCCTGCCCCCCGAAACGGGCCGACGGGTGAGGTGCAGCAGGGGCTGTGGACAGGCCTGCGGTGACCGGCGCCTGTGGACGATGAGCGGCCCGCGGTGCGGCTCCCGGCGAGTGGCGCCTGACGCGGCACTAGGACTTGCGGGCCACGGCCAATCCGTCGCGGCAGGTGCGATAGGCGTCGATCTCGGTCTCGATCGGTTCGACCACGCGGCTCTGCACCACGTCATCGATCGCCTCCCGCAGGGTGTGTTCCGCCGCCGACGCCTTGTGCCTGGCCGAGACCATGACCAGCAGGCCACTCACCGCGGCGAGGGCCGCACCGATCAACACGCCGCCGACGAACATCACCAACGGCAGCCACAAGCCGGCCACCTCCGGCGTCCTCGACGTCGAGACCCGAAGGTAAGCCTGCACCCCGAGGACGGCGAGCCATGCACCGCCGACGGCCGCACACAGCAACAGCGCCCATTGCGCGATGTACACCAGATGCCACCACAGCGGTGGCTGGGACACACCCAGCCGGGTCTCGGCGACCGCCTTGTCGAGCGCCTCTCCGACGTCGTCGAGCCGGGTGACGGACGCGCGGCGTACGGACCTGGACCACTCCTCGGGCAACGAGGCCGTCGCCTCGTCCACGACCTCTCGCACGGTCGCGTCGACCCTGGAACGCTGCACCGAGGAGGTGTGGGCCGGCAGCGACTCGCGACGGGCCTGCTTGAGCGCTTGAGCGCCCTCGCTCCCCAGATCCTCCTCCAGCTGCTGCAGCGGATCCGGCCGGAACCTGTCCACGAGCCTCATGACCGGCCAACCCGTCAGTCGGCTCGCCCGGCGCCGGCTGGTCGCCTTGACCGAGTCGACGACGACGGATACGCCGGCCGCCTCGGCGAAGGCGTCGACGAGTGCGGCCCGGGACTGGCGGGCGACATCCGGCGGCCGGGCGTCGCCGGTGACCGCCGACATCCGCTCGGACACGATCTCGATGTCGGTCATGAGCCGGGCCTGCGACGTCTGCTTCTCCCGCACCCGGCGGGCGATCTCCGTGTGTAGGAGGTCCATCCCGGTGCCGGTCATCGCGGATGTCGCCAGCATGGGTACGTCGCCGAGACCGCTCTCGGCCATCACCCGGCGCGCGTCGGCGAGCAGAATCTCTCGGTGCTCCTCAGGTACCTCGTCGATGTGGTTGAAGACGAACAACATGACGTCGGCGTGGCCGGCGAGCCTTCGCAGGAAGCGTTCGTGCAGGGCGTTGTCGGCGTACTTCTGCGGGTCGAGCACCCAGACCAGGAGGTCTGAGGTCTGCACCAGCCGGCTGACCTCCAGATGGTGTGACACCTCGGTCGAGTCGTGGTCGGGGAGGTCGAGGAGGACCAGCCCCTGCAGTTCCTTGTCGGCCTCGGTCGGATCGAGCAGGCTGCCCCTGGTCACGTGGTGTCTTGGCGGGACGTCCAGCCACTCCAGCAGTTCTTCGGCGCCATCGGTGCCCCAGGCACAGGCCAGTGCCCACGACGTGGTCGGCCGCTTGACCCCGATCGCCGCGAGCTCCAGGCCGCAGACCGCGTTGAACAGCGAGGATTTGCCCGAGCCGGTCGGCCCGGCGAGCGCCACCACGGTGTGCTCGCCGGAGAGGTGGAGACGCTGGCCGGCCTGCTCGACCACTCTGCGGGCCTCGGATACGAGGGTCTCGTCGAGCCGGCCGTCGGCAGCGCCGATCGCGCGTTCGAGGCCGTCGATCCGCGCGGTGAGATCGATTCTCCTGCCGACCATGTCCTCCATGCCGCCGACCACGTCGCTCACGATGGGAGTTCCATGAGTCGTGCGTCGTCGATATCTCGGACCATCTGCCGGAGCTGCGCGGAGACGTCCTCCGACAGCTGCAGCCCGTGGAGTACGTCGTCGACGATCTTGTGCTCGGACCACAGCAGGCCCTCGGCCCGCACCCGCAGGTCCTCACGGGCCTGATCGGCCAGCTCGCGTACCGCGTCCTCGCCGAGGACGGCCACCAGCAGCTTTCGGGCCACGGCCACGCCGTCGCCGGCCTGACCGCCGACGCCGGGTGCGGTGCCGGGTGCATCGGACGAGTCCGCGAAGACCACCACCATCAACGACAGGGCGAGCAGGTCGACGCCATAGGCGACGAACCGCTCCTTGGACCGCATGTCGGCACCCTCGTCCCGGACGATCCGGAACACCGCATTCTGCCAGTCCTGCACCGCATGCTCGGCGGCGGAGCGGAAGCCGGGAGACGCCCGACCGAGCTGCTGATCTGAGTCGTCGACCAGCGGGCGGCCGGCCTCCGTGGCCAGCCACGCGGTCGCGGTCTCCTCGGCCGCGCTCTCGGCATGCTCTTTGAGCATCGACACCAGCGCTGCCTCCACGGCGTCGAGCAGCTGTTCCGCGGACTGCGGGCGGCCGCGTACGGCCTTGGACAGCCGGTCACGCCACGGGGTGGCCCGCTCCTCCAGCGCCCGGATCAGGTCGCCACTCCCGACGAAGTCCTGCCACCTGGCCAGCACCTCGCCGCGCAGCAGAGTGCCGTCGTGGGTGGCGCCCTCGACGGCCTCCACCCTGGTGCGGTACGCCGTGTCGGCGTGGGCGCGAAGCGTGGACAGGGCCTCCGCCTGCTTCTCGGTCGCGTCGGCGATCTCCCGCGTACGGTGGCTCAGGGACCGCACCGCGCCGTCCAGGGTTTGGCGTACGACCTCCTCGCGGCCGGTCGTGTCGGCGGACATCGAGTGCAACCAGCTCCGGATCGGCTCCACGGTCTTCTCCGGCAGCAGGCCCTGAGAGTCCAGCGTGGACTCGGGTACGGTGAACAGCGGCGCGTCACCCAGCCGGCGGGCGGACATCATCCGGGCCAGATGCGAGCTGACCTCGCGCACCGCCTTGGGCTGGGTGCGGTCGAGCACCATCGCCACCGCCGTGGTTCGCTGGGCAGCCGCCCGGAGGTTGTCCCACGGCACCTGGTCGGCGTACCGCGCGGCGGAGGTCACGAACAACCAGAGATCCGCGGCACCCAGCAGCTCGGCGGCCAGCTCCCGGTTGTGCTCGACCACCGAGTCGACGTCGGGAGCATCGAGAATCGCGAGTCCCACCGGCAGTTTCTCGGAGGACACGAGCTGGAGCGAGTAGGTGCCGCCGCTGTCCGTGGAGGACCGGAGCATGTCGGGGAGGATCCGCGCCTCGTGAAACCAGGGGGCGTCGTCCGGATGATGCACCAGCACGGGATCACGGGTGGTCGGACGCAGCACACCCGTCTCACTGACCGGCTGCCCGACGAGGGTGTTCACCAGGGTGGACTTGCCTGCGCCGGTCGAGCCTCCGACCACGGCGAGCAGGGGCGCGTCTATCTGGATCGCGCGCGGCAGAATGTAGTCCTCCAGCTGGTCGATCATCTCCTCGCGGACCTTGCGCGCCAGGTCGACGTCGGGCACCTCCAGCGGCATGTGCGACCCCAAGAGCACCTCTCTCAGGCGCAGGAGAATCCCTAACAGCTCGGACTGACCACCGGTGGCCACGCGCTCTCCTTTCCCCTCTCCCTGTTTCTGGTGAATCCATATGCGGAAAGTGGTCCCGGCTAACTTAGCGTGTCTAGCCGCGATTTCCGCAGCCATATGGAGTGGCAACAAGCAGACGCCGCGCCTCAGCCTAGACCGGTCCGCTCCCTGTTCGTGGCGATCAGCCTGAAGGGTGAGCGTAAAGGTGACGGGGGACACGGGGCAAGGGTGGCGGGAGTACGACGTTCGGGCGCCACATCGCGATCCGGCCCCGGATGGCCGCCTGGAGGGCCAGATGACCCTTCGGCGGGGAGCCCCGCAGTATCCGATCATGCAGGAAACCCAGCTCGGTCACGGCCTGCTGGTACTCTTTGACCGCGCGCGCCGTGGGCCGACCGTGCCGGATCTTCGCGTAGCTGCGGGCCGTGGCCCGATGCGACAGGCTGGCGATCCAGGGGATCTCGTCCGGATGCAACCAGCCGCGCGCCGCGCAGTCCGCGAGCGCGGCGGCCAGGACCCGGCCCTCGCGGCGGCGTACCCACAGTGCGAGACCGAGCACGAACGCCAGAGCCGGCATCATACCGACGGCGTACGTCGCGAGGAACGTCCACCCCTCGCCGAGGAAGGCGCTCGCGTTCCATGCGCTGTGCAGCCCGACCGCGACGGCGTACCCGATCAGCGGGGCACCGATGCGGGTGACCCAGCGGCGTGCGTAAACAGCGATCCCGAAGCCGATGCCGATCGCCGCAGTGAACAGCGGATGCGAGAACGGCGCCATCACCCCGCGGAGGAAGAAGAGCGCGCTGGTCGCCTCGATGCCCCGACCGCCGGCCGGGGACTCCCCCAGATAGGTCTGCATGTAGTACAGAATGTTCTCGGTGAAGGCGAACCCGATCCCGACCATGCCGGCGTACACGATCCCGTCCAGCAGGCCGTGCATCTGCTGGCGGCGGAGCAGCACCACGAGCAGGATGAACAACCCCTTGCCGAACTCCTCGGTGATCGGTGCCCACACCACACCCGCCATGTCGTCCCCGTCGAGGCCGCTGGCCTTCGCTCCGAGCATGGTGAAGACGACACCGATGGTCGTGGCGATGATCGCGCCGAACCCGAACGCGCTCACCAGGTACGACCACGGCTCCGGCTCGTAGCGGTCCAGCCACAGGTACGTCATCACGACGAAGGGCACCGGGATTACCGCCAGCCCGAACCCGACCAGGGCCGCCTCCGGGCCACCCGAGATCACCAGGAGGGCGGCGACCGCGACCGCACCGAGCCCGAGCACGATCGACGTCAGCACGACCAGCCAGGTGCGCCGGCGAGCCGGCTGCCAGGCGGGCGGCACGTGCCAGGGAGACTGACCGAGCGGGCCGGGCCAACTCGGATCCGGCCCCGGCCCCGGGCCCGGCGGGGCGCCGTACCAACCAGGACCCGGGCCCGGCGGGGCGCCGTACCA
>WHTJ01000028.1 GCA_009377795.1 Propionibacteriales bacterium
GGAAATCCGCCGCTGCCTCAAGCGCTACACCACCCGACAGATCTACCGCACACTCACCACCGCACACCGAGCCAACCCAACCACCACAGCCGCTTGACACGACATAGAAGCATCCTCGAGCCGGGTCCGCAACCGGCTCAATGCCCGCGAGGTCCGCGACTTCACCGTCCCTCGGGCGATGCCCAGGGCGGCCGCGGTCTCGGCCTCGCTCAGGCCGACGAAGTACCGGCAGACCACGACCTCGCGATCCTTTCCGGCCAGCTCGCGCATGCACTCCAGCAGCGCCCTCCGTCGCTCCTCCTCGACGGCGTGCAGCACCGGATCGTCCGCCGGAGGCGCATCCAGCGCGCGCAGCGCGAGCCGCTCCCGACGTCCCCGGCCCCGGACCGCGTTCTTCGTCTCGTTGGCCACGATTCGCAGCAACCACGGGCGAAACGGCGCGCCGTCCCGGTAACGCGGTAGTGCCCTGTACGCCTTGACGAAGGCCTCCTGTACGACGTCCTCGGCATCGTCCCCGGCGCCGAGGAAGTACGCCGTCCGGTGCGCGGGCGCGGTGTACCGCCCGACCAAGACCTCGTACGCATCCTGGTCGCCGTCCCGCGCGCGAGCTATCGCCTCGGCGTCCTCCGTCGGCCAACCTCCTCTGTCACGGTGTCTACACCGCAACACCCTCCCAGGTTCCGCCCGAGGTCATTTGCGTGGCGCGAAATGGTCGGCTTCTGGCCAAGGTCCCAGCCAGAACGCGCCCACGCAAATGCGGCTGGTGCGCCCGCCGGGCCAGAGTCATCCGCCGGCCCGCTTCTCCAGGAAGGCTCGCATCGCCGCCCGCGCCTCCTCCGAACCGAACAACCGGGCCGACAGCCGGGCGAGCTCGTCGCCCCGCTCATCGATGCTCGTAAGCAGCCGGGCGTTGAGCAGTCCCTTCGTCTCCCGCAGCCCCTGCGGCGATCCCTTGCAGAACGCGCCCACGACCTGCGCCATCGCGTCGTCCACCCCCTCCGGCGCTACCGCCCGCGTCACCAGTCCGATCCTCGCCGCCTCCTCGCCGCCGAACTTGCCGCCGCCCAGGAAGGTCAAAGCCGCCGCCCGGTCGGCGAGCCGCGGCAGGACGGTCAGCGAGATGACCGCAGGAGTCAGCCCGAGCCGTACCTCGGTGAAGGCGAACGACGCCTCGGTCGACGCGACGACCGCATCGCAGGCACCGATGATCCCGATGCCGCCGGCCAGCACCGGACCCTCGACCCGCGCGACCACCGGCTTCGGCAGGGCCACGATCCAGCGAAACAGCGCGATCATCGCGCGGGTGCCTTCGTCCATCCCCTCCGACACGGCCTCGGAGAGATCGGCGCCGGCGCAGAACACCCGTTGCGAGGAGGTGAGTACGACGACCTTGACCGCGCCGTCCTCCCCGGCCGACTGCAGCGACTCGGACAGCTGGGTGACCAGCACCCGGGACAAGGCGTTGCGGTTCTCCGGCGAGTCCAGCGTGATCGTGGCGACCTCGCCGGCGACGTCCAGGCGGACCAACTGATTCATCTGTCTCCCATTCAGTACGACTTCAGGTACGACCTCAGTACGACTTCGGCAGATCGAGGGTGTGCATGGCCACGAAGTTCAGCACCATCTCCCGCGACACCGGTGCGATCCGGCCGACCCGGCTCACCGCGAGCAGGTTCCCCAGACCGTACTCCGAGGCGATGCCGTTGCCGCCATGCACCTGGATCGCACGATCGACGACCGTGCACGCCGCCTCGGCCGCGGCGTACTTCGCCATGTTGGCCGCCTCCCCCGCGCCCATGTCGTCGCCCGCGTCGTACAGTGCGGCCGCCTTCTGCGTCATCAGCCTGGCCAGCTCGATCTCGATCGTGGACTCGGCCAGCGGATGCGCGATCGCCTGATGGGCTCCGATCGGTACGCCGAACACCTCCCGGGTCTTGACGTACTCGGTGGCCCGCTCCAATGCGAACCGAGCGAGCCCGGTCGAGAACGACGCCGCCATGATCCGCTCCGGGTTGAGCCCGGCGAACAGCTGCAGGAGTCCGGCGTTCTCGTCGCCCACCAGGGAATCCTCGGGCAGACGTACATCGTCGAAGAACAACGTGAACTGCTTCTCGGGAGTGACGAGGTCCATCTCGATCGGTCGCCATTCGAACCCGTCGGCATCGGTGGGTACGACGAACAGCGCGGGCTTGAGCTTGCCGGTCCGCGCATTCTCGCAGCGCGCGACCACGAGCACGGCCTCCGACTCGTCGACCCCGGAGATGTAGGTCTTGCGGCCGCCCAGCACCCACGAGTCGCCCTCTCGGCGGGCCGTGGTGGTGATGTTGTGCGCGTTGGAGCCGGCGTCCGGCTCGGTGATGGAGAACGCCATCTTCCGCGACCCGTCGGCGAATCCGGGCAGCCAGCGCCGTTTCTGATCCTCGGTGCCGAACCGGGCGATCACCGTCGCGCAGATCGCGGGCGAGACCACCATCAGCAGCAGCGGACATCCGGCCGCCGCCAGCTCCTCGCACACCGCAGCGAGGTCGCCGATCCCGCCGCCACCGCCGCCGTACTCCTCCGGGACCGCGACCCCGAGATACCCGTGCTTGCCCACGTCCGCCCACAGTTCGGTGGTCTTCTCGCCGATACGGGCACACCGCGTGAAGTAGTCACGCCCGTAGCTCCCGGCAAGGTCGGACACCGCCGCACGCAGCGCCTGCCGCTCCGCGCTCTCGGCGTACGCGCTCGATTGGTTCACGTCTCGTCTCCTTCCGGTGTCACCACGGCCAGGACGGCCCCGGCTTCGACCTGTTGCCCCGGCCGCACATCGACCGCGGTGACCACACCCGGCTCGGTCGCCGCGATGGTGTGCCGCATCTTCATGGCCTCCAGCACGAGCACGGTCTGGCCCTCCGCGACGACCTCGCCGTCGGCGACCGCCACGGACACCACCACGCCCGGCATGGGTGCGAGCAGGGCGCCGGTCGCGACGTACGCGGCCGGGTCCGGGAGGCGCGGAACGCGACGCAGGCCGACGTGTACGCCGGGCCCATCCACCCACGCCGTCTCGCCCGTGGTCTCGCGCGTGGTCTCGACCGCGAAGCGGCGTACCACTCCATCGGCCGCGAGGGTCACCTCACCGGGCGAGACGTCGAGTACCTCGACGTCGTCGGGCTCGACAGCCACCAGGCGATCCCGGTCGCAGCGGTACGAGACGCCGACCGCTTCATCCCGGCCCTCGGCCACGAATTCCTTCACCAGCGGGTCAGATCGCACATTGCGCCACGCGATCGGGAGCCCGCCCACCCGCCGGGACGCCGCGTCCGCGAGCGCGGCGGCCAACGCGGCCACGTGCGTGGTGCGGTCGTCGGCGAGCGGGGTACGCAGGTCTTGCCGTTCGAGAAAACCGGTGTCGAAGTCGCCGGCCCGGAACTCGGGGTGGTCGAGCACCCGTACCAGCAGGTCACGGTTGGTGCGTACTCCGTGGAGCTCCGTGCGGGCGAGCGCGGCACCCAGGCGGCGTACGGCGGCCTGCCGGGTCGGCCCCCACGTCACCAGCTTGGCGAGCATCGCGTCGTAGTGCGGGCTGACCTCGCTGCCCGGCTCGACGCCGCTGTCGAGACGCAGGCCGTACGACAGCAGGCGGCCGAACCGCGCGTCGACGTCCGGTACGCCGAACCGGTGCACGGTCCCGGTCTGTGGCTGCCATTCGGCCGCGGGATCCTCGGCGTACACCCGGGCCTCGATCGCGTGCCCCCTCGGCTCCGGTGGCTCGCCGTCGAGCGGGCTCCCCTCGGCGACCGCGATCTGCATCGCCACCAGGTCGAGCCCGAACCGGCACTCGGTCACCGGGTGCTCGACCTGCAGGCGGGTGTTCATCTCCAGAAAGAAGAACGCGTCCCCCCCGCGCGCGGTCTCGCCCGCCCCCTCGCGCGCCCCCTCGCGCCGAGATTGCAGTTCTGGCCGTTCTTTCGCGCCGAGATTGCGCATCTGGCCGCCCGGGGAGACGTCCAGGAGGAACTCCACGGTGCCGGCACCGACGTACCCGATGGCCTTGGTGGCGGCCTTGGCAGCAGCGGTCAGCTCGGCCCGCAGCTCCGGCGTCACGACCGGGGACGGCGACTCCTCGATGACCTTCTGGTGGCGGCGCTGGATCGAGCAGTCCCGCTCGCCGAGCAGCCACACGTTGCCGTGGGTGTCCGCGAGCACCTGCATCTCGATGTGTCGCCCGGTCTCGACGTATGGCTCGCAGAACACCGTCGGATCGCCGAACGCCGACTGCGCCTCGTCCCGCGCGGACTCCAGTTGGGCCGGTAGATCGTCCGGGTCCCGCACGATCCGCATGCCGCGTCCGCCACCGCCGGCCGACGCCTTGATCAGCAGCGGGAACGCGGCATCCGCCAGCGTGTCAGGCGGATCGTGCGCTACAGCGCGCGGATCGTCTGAGTCGGGCTCGGAGGCGAACTGCGGCAGAACCGGCACGCCGGCCTCGGACATGAGTCTCTTGGCCGCGATCTTGGATCCCATCGCGGCGATCGCCTCCGGCGGCGGGCCGACCCAGGTCAGACCGGCGGCGATGACCTGTTCGGCGAACTCCGCGTTCTCGGACAGGAACCCATAGCCCGGGTGTACGGCGTCCGCGCCGCTCTCCCGGGCGGCCGCGACGATCAGGTCGCCGCGCAGGTAGGTCTCGTCGGGTGCCATGCCGGGCAGCCGCACCGCGCGGTCGGCCTCCCGTACGAACGGCGCATCCGCGTCGGCGTCCGAGAACACCGCGACGGTCTCGATGCCGAGATCGCGACAGGTGTGGAAGACCCGCCGGGCGATCTCGCCGCGGTTCGCCACCAGCAGTCGCCGGATCACGTCGCCCTCCTCTCGCGCCGAGATTTGCGGTTGTGGTCGGCCGGGATCGACCACAACTGCAATCTCGGCGCGAAGAAGGCGGCCAGATGTGCAATCTCGGGGTGAAGGGGTCGGGTGGCGCATCGGTCACCTCACATCCGGAAGACGCCGAAGCCCTCGGCGCCCTCCACCGGAGCGTTGTGGGTCACCGACAGGCACAGCCCGAGCACCGTTCGGGTGTCTCGCGGGTCGATGACGCCGTCGTCGTACAGGCGGCCGGAGAGGAAGAACGCCAGCGACTCCGACTCGATCTGCTGCTCCACATAGGCGCGCATCTGCTTGTCGCCCGCCTCGTCGTACTCCTGCCCCTTCGCCTTGGACGCCTCGCGGGCGACGATCGACAGCACCCCCGCCAACTGCTCGGGACCCATCACCGCGGACTTCGCGTTCGGCCAGGTGAAGAGGAACCGCGGGTCGTAGGCCCGGCCGCACATGCCGTAGTTCCCCGCGCCGTACGACGCGCCCATGATCACCGACAGATGCGGGACCCTCGAGTTGGAGACGGCGTTGATCATCAGGGAGCCGTGCTTGATGATGCCGCGCTGCTCGTACTCCGCGCCGACCATGTAGCCGGTCGTGTTGTGCAGGAACAGCAGCGGGATGTCCGACTGGTTCGCGAGCTGGATGAACTGCGCGGCCTTCTGCGACTCCTCGCTGAACAGCACACCCTGCGCATTGGCCAGGATGCCGATCGGGTAGCCGTGCAGCCTCGCCCATCCGGTGACCAGGCTGGTGCCGTACAGCGGCTTGAACTCGTCGAACGCCGGATCGTCGCCGTCCACGAGGCGCAGGATCACCTCCCGCGGGTCGAACGGCACCTTGAGAT
The DNA here is from genome assembly GCA_009377795.1 of Propionibacteriales bacterium. GTDB lineage: Bacteria > Actinomycetota > Actinomycetes > Propionibacteriales > Nocardioidaceae > WHTJ01. The sequence goes on from WHTJ01000028.1 coordinate 5,711, forward strand.
CCGTGGGTACGACGTCCAGCAGGCCGTCCGGGTCGAGGAGCGGATCGGCGTACGACGACGCGGGAGCAGGGCCGAGCTTCCGCCAGTTGAGCCGGGCGACGATCCGACGGCCGATCCGGAGTGCGTCGTGCTCGTCCACCGCGAGATAGTCGGCCAATCCCGACGTGCGCGCGTGCATCTCACCGCCGCCCAGCGACTCGTCGTCCGACTCCTCGCCGGTCGCCATCTTGACCAGCGGCGGGCCGCCCAGGAACACCTTCGCCCGCTCCTTGACCATGACGACGTAGTCGCTCATCCCCGGTACATAGGCGCCGCCCGCGGTCGAGTTGCCGAACACCAGCGCGATCGTCGGACAGCCCGCAGCGCTTGCCCTGGTGAGGTTCCGGAAGAGCTCACCTCCGGGAATGAAGATCTCTTTCTGGCTTGGAAGATCCGCGCCGCCGGACTCGACCAGGTTGATGGTCGGGAGCCGGTTCTCGCGAGCGATCTGCGCCGCGCGCAGGCACTTCTTCAGCGTCCATGGGTTGCTCGCTCCGCCGCGGACGGTGGGATCGTTCGCGACGATCATGCACTCGACGCTCTCGACGACGCCGATCCCGGTCACCACGCTGCCGCCGACCGCGTAGTCGGTGCCCCAGGCGGCCAGCGGCGACAGCTCGAGGAACGGTGAGTCCTCGTCGATCAGTAGCTCGATGCGCTCACGCGGCAACAGCTTGCCCCGCTTGCGATGACGGTCGACGTACTTCTCGCCTCCTCCGGAGACCGCGTTCGCGTGCTCGGCCTCCAGCTCGGCCAGCCTCTCGAGCATGGCCTCCCGGTCGCTCATACGCCTCCCTCCCGCTTGCCACTCATGAGTCGTACCCCAAGATTCGGGCGGCCAGATCGGTGAGCACCTCGGTGGCACCGCCACCGATGCCGAGTATGCGCGCGTCGCGGTAGTGCCGCTCGACCTCACTGTCGCGCAGGTACCCGGCGCCGCCCTGCAGTTGCACCGCGCGATGGACGACGTAGTCGCATGCCTCCACCGCGGTGTTCTTGGCCAGGCAGGCCTGCGCGACCTGCGGCTCGCCGGCGGCGTGCCTGCCGGCGACTTCCCGGGTGTACGTGCGGGCCACGTCGATCCGGCGGTACATCTCGGTGAGCTGGTGCCGCACGACCTGTCGGCTGACCAGCGGCCGCCCGAAGGTCTCGCGCATCCGGACGTAGTCGTGGGTGAGGTCGAGACAGCGTTGCGCGATCCCGTACGCGTGTACGGCGAGGGAGATCCGCTCGGCGACGAACTGCTCCATGAGCAGCCGGAATCCGGAGTTCTCCTCGCCGACCAGGTTCGCGGCCGGCACCCGTACGTCGGTGTACGACAGCTCCGCCGTGTCGGAGCAATGCCAGCCCATCTTGTCCAGGCGCCGAACGACAGTGAATCCGGGCGTCCCCTTCTCCACAACGAGAAGCGAGATACCGGCGTGACCCGGCTCGCCGGTGCGGACTGCGGTCGTCACGAAATCGGCTCGCGCTCCGGAGGTGATGAAGGTCTTGGCACCGTTGACGATGTAGTGGTCGCCGTCCCGCCGCGCCCGGGTGCGGATCGACGCGACGTCCGAGCCGCCATCGGGTTCGGTGACCGCAAGCGCGCCGACCAGGTCGCCGGCCAATGTCGGGCGCACGAACCGGTCGACCAGCTCGGGGCTCCCGGCTGCCGCCATGTGCGGTACGGCGATCCCGGACGTGAACAGCGCCGCGAGCAGGCCGGACGAGGCGCCCGATTCGCAGAACGCTTCCGTGGCCGCGACCACGTCGGTCAGGTCGCCACCGGAGCCGCCAACGTCCTCCGGGAACCCGATGCCGATCAGCCCGAGCTTGGCGGCCGCTCGATGGAGATCCCGGGGTACGTCGCCGGATGACTCCCACTCGTCGAGATGCGGCACGATCTCCCGCTCGGTGAATCCGCGCACCGTCTCCCGCAAGGCGTCATGGTCGGTCTTCATCGCGCTCCTCCCACGCCGAGATCGCAGGAGCGGCCGATGCGGACTCGACCACATCTGCAATCTCGGCGCGAAAAGTCGGCCAGATGTGCAATCTCGGCGCGAGGGGGGCGGGGGTCATAACAGCATCTCCGGGATGTCGGCGTACCGCGCGCGGAACCACTCACCCAGCGCCTTCGCCTGCGGGTCGAACCGGGTGGATGCGGCGACCCCCTCGCCGAGCAGGCCCTCGATGACCACGTTGACCGCGCGCAGGTTCGGCAGATGATGCACGGTGACCGGCAGCTCGGCACACTCCGGAAGCAGCCGGCGAATCCGATCTGGCGTGATGAAGTGCGCGAGCCATCTCCACGCCCGGTCTCCGCGCACCCACAACCCCAGGTTGGCGTCGCCTCCCTTGTCGCCACTGCGCGCACCGATCACCTGGCCAAGGGGCGCGGGTACCGCGGGACCGTCCGGAAGCGGATCCGGCAAGGCCGGTCGAGGTACGTCTCGCAGCGGCTGGGTCGCCGCGGGCGGATCGACCGGCCGCCGGGTGCCGTCGGGGAGTACGGCGACCTGGTCCACGGATCCCTGATCCACGTACGCCGCCGTATAGATCCCGAACGGCGACGCGTCCCCGGGGGGCGCGGTCAGGTGGAATCCGGCGTACGACGAGAGCGCCAGCTCGACCGCGGCACCGGAGAACCGGCGTCCGATCCTCCCCGGGTCGTCGCTCCTCACCTGACACCGCAGCCGGGCGCTTCCCGACTCCTCGGTCGCAGGGTCCGAATGGTCGGTACGGGCCAGGGTCCACGTCAGGTCGAGATCGGGCAGCGCACCCTCCATGTGAGCGCGTAGCAGAGCGGCCTTGGCCTCGATTTCCAGGCCGGTCAGGACGAATTCGACCGCATTACGGAATCCGCCGAGCCGGTTGAGGCACACCTTGACGGACGGCGGTGGCGGCTCGCCACCTACCCCCGTGATCCGGACCCGGTCGGCCCCGTCGTCGGCCAGCGTGATCGTGTCGAACCGGGTGACCACGTCCGGTCCGGCGTAGCGGGCACCTGCGATCTCGTACAGCAGCTGCGCGGTCACCGTGCCCACCGAGACCAGGCCGCCGGTTCCGGGATGCTTGGTGATCACGCAGCTTCCGTCCCCGGCCACCTCGGCGATCGGGAACCCCGGCGGGCCGTCACCGACTCCGCCGACCCCATCGAGGCAGGCGTAGTTGCCGCCGGTCGCCTGCGCGCCGCATTCGATGACGTGCCCGGCCACCGTGGCTCCGGCCAGGGCGTCGAAGTCGTCCCGCTTCCAGCCGAAGTGCGCGGCCGCGGGACCCGCGACCAGCGACGCATCCGTTACCCGGCCGGTCACGACCACCTCCGCACCCGAGTCGAGCGCCGCGGCGATCCCCCAGCAGCCGAGGTAGGCGTTCACGGTGAGGGCTCCGGCGAAGTTGAGGTCGTCGGCACGCGGCCGCAGGTCGTCGCCCTCGACGTGCGCCACCCGCGCCTCCGGGTCCAGCTCACGGAGCGCGGCGGCGAGGCCGCTCGGGTTGAGCCCGCCGGCGTTCACGACGACCCGGACACTGCGCTCGCGAGCCAGCGCCAGGTTGTCGCGCATCTGGCGGAGGAACGTCTTGGCGTATCCGAGGGCCGGGTCCTTGAGCTGGTCGCGGCCGAGGATCAGCATGGTCAGCTCGGCGAGGTAGTCGCCGGTGAGTACGTCGAGGTCGCCGGCTTCGAGCATCTCCTGGACGGCCGAGTACCGGTCGCCGTAGAACCCGCTCGCGTTGCCGACCCGCACTACGTCATCCACCGCCGGCCCCCTCCCCGCGACCGGACGGCTCCCGCCCGGCGCCCGGTGGGCCGGCGAACGCCTGGGCGATGTCCAGCCAGCGGTCGGCGTCCTCCCCGGTGCCCCACGCCGAGCGCCTCGACGACATCGAGCCCGTGCGCCCAGGTCTCCATCATCCGGGCGGTCGCCATGGACGTCGCGCTCATCGGCGGACCGAACCAGGCGATCCGCTCCCCGTCCGGATGGTGCCGGAGACGCTCCTGCAGCGCCGTACGCACGGGCGCCGGGGTCGGCGTGGCCCATGCCGCGTCGTCGAGCTTCGCGGCCACCGCGTCGAGGTCCTCGCTCTCCGCGGCGAGGTCGTCGAGTACCCGGGTGCGTACGTCGGTCATCGCGGCACCGCCATGTCGTCGAGCACCGTCGCCCACTGATCGAGGATTCGGCGACGCCGCGGGCTGTCGTCGGAGAGCGTGTTCGCCAGGCCGAGGCCGCGTACGAGGTCGAGGGTGGCCTGCACCAGCTCGCGCATTCCGGGCCGGGACTCGTCGATCTCGAGCAGTTCGACCGTGAGCCGGTGGGTCTCCCGGCCCATCCGCTGCTCGAGCGGGAACACCGCCTCCCGGAGTCGTTCGTCCGAGCGGGCGGCCACCCAGAGTTCCAGTGCGGCGACGAAGACCGGGCTGGTGAAATGCTCGGCGAGTACGTCGAGAACGGCGCGGGTGCGGTGCTTGCCCCTCGGCAGCCTGCGGGCGGCGTCCCGGAGCTCGGACGAGCGGCGCCCTCCCATGTGGTCGACGGCGGCGATCACCAGGTCGGCCTTCGTCGGGAAGTGATGCAGCTGCGCGCCGCGCGAGACCCCGGCACGCCTCGAGACGACCGTGGTCGACGTACCGGCCCATCCGCGCTCGACCAGGCAGTCGATGGTGGCCTCCATCAGGCGCTGCCGCATCAGCCGCGTGCGCTCCGTCTGCGGGATGCGGCTGGGCCTGGTCCGGCCGGCCGTCGTGCTCACCATGGGGGCCACGATGCTCGGCCACAAACAAACAGTCAAGTTTGCTTGTTTGTGGCCTTGGTCTCGCGCAGGCGGTGATCGGGCCCGCCCCACTCGCGCCGAGATTGCACTGGTGGTCGGCCAGATGTGCGATCTCGGCGCGAGGGGTGCGGGCTCAGGTGGCCGGGCTACCGTGGCGGCCATGCGAGAGGCAGATGCGGTCGACTTCGCGGCGCTCCGCGACCTGGAGCAGTCGGCCTCGGTCGCCGCGCTCGGCCACATCTTCCCGCCGGATCGGTATCCCTATCCGGCCGACCGGGTCCTGGCCCGCTGGCGGCTGGTCCTGGACGATTCCGCGGTGACGGTGCTGGTCGAGGAGTGTTCCGGCGAGCTGCTGGGCCTCGCGGCGTACGACGACCGCTGGCTGCAACACCTGGCCGTGCACCCCGATCGCTGGCGCGGCGGGCTCGGCACCGGACTGCAGGCCGCGTCGCTGGCCGCGATGGCCGAGCGGGGAGCGCGGACCGCACACCTATGGGTACTGGCCGACAACCACGGTGCCCGCCGGTTCTACGAACACACCGGTTGGCGGCTGGCCGCCGACGAGCGCGAGGCGGAGTACCCGCCCCATCCGCCGGTGGTGTCCTATGCGCGCGATCTCGGCGACTTTCGTCGTGAGCCTCGCGACGACCGGGACGGCCGAGCCGGTTCCGCTGCCGCACCCACCGACTCCCTAGAGTGACATCCAACGGCAACGGGGACCCGCCCTTGTCAGGCGAGAGTGCGCAGATGCCGCACCGGAGCGCCTGACGCCGACAGGAGAGGACACATCATGCGCGCGATCGTCGTGAACCGCCAGGGAGGCCCGGAGGTCCTGGAGTTGGCGGAGGTCCCGGACCCCGAGCCCGGCGAGGGCGAGATCGCCGTCGACGTCGCGGCCAGCGGGGTCAACTTCATCGACGTCTACTTCCGCAGCGGCGCGTATCCGATGGAGACGCCGTTCACACCCGGAAGCGAGGGCGCCGGCACGGTCAGCGCGGTGGGCCAGGGCGTGGACGAGCTGAGCGTGGGCGACCGGGTCGCCTGGGCCATGCTCCCCCGCAGTTATGCGGAACGAGTCGTGATCCCGGCCGCTCGCGCAGTACCCGTCCCCGACGAGGTCACCTCCGAGGACGCCGCCGCGGTGATGCTGCAGGGGATGACCGCGCATTACCTCACCCACGCGACGTATCGGGTCCAGCCCGGCGACACCGTGCTGGTGCATGCGGCCGCCGGAGGTGTCGGGCTGCTCCTGACCCAGATCGTGAAGCTTTGTGGTGGACGGGTCATCGGCACGGTCTCCACGCCGGACAAGGAGAAGCTCGCCCGGGACGCGGGCGCCGACCACGTGATCCGGTATGCCGACACCGACGACCTCGCGCAGGAGGTACGCGACCTGACCGGCGGGGTCGGAGTGGCCGCGGTGTACGAGGGAGTCGGCAAGGACACCTTCGAAGCCAGTCTCGCCTCGCTTCGACCCCGTGGCATGCTCGCGCTGTTCGGGCAGTCCAGTGGCGCCGTCCCCCCGTTCGACCTCCAGCGGCTGAACGCCGCCGGGTCCCTGTTCGTCACCCGGCCCACCCTCGCGCACTACGTCGGCGATCGTGAGCAGCTGCTCCATCGGGCCCATGCCGTGCTGGGCTGGGTCGGCTCCGGCCAGCTGTCCGTACACATCGGTGGGCGGTATCCCCTCGCGGACGCCGGAGCCGCGCATACGGATCTGCAGGCCCGCCGTACCACCGGCAAGCTGCTCCTCCTCCCGTGACGCCGGACGATGAACCAGACGGCGCGGGGGGACGTCGTCGCATGGGCGGTCGCCGACCTCGCCGACCGGCTCGACGTCGGCCCCGAGCAGATCGAGGTGCTCAGTGTCGAGGAGGTGACCTGGCGCGATCGCAGCCTCGGCTGCCCCCGGCCGGGCATGATGTACGTCCAGGTGCTCACGCCGGGTAACCGCATCGTCCTGGAGTACGGAGGCAGGCGGTACGAGTACCACTCCGGTGGATCGCGGCGCCCCTTTCTGTGTAAAAATCCGCAACCACCACTGGAAAATCGTCCATGAGCTCTCAGGATGCGTACGTACCCTGCAACGTGCCACGGGCCACCGCGCGCTCCTCGATCGCGTCGAGGGCCGCGTCCAGCTCGGCGCCCTCCTCTAACCCGGTCGGTTCGGAGAGCGCGTAGACCGTGAACCGGTAGTGGTGCGTGCCCCTCGGCGGGCACGGGCCGGTGTACGCGGTGTCGCCCGCGGAGTTCTGGACCTGCGTGCCGCCCTCGAACTCCCGGCTCGTCACGGTGATGTCCTCGGGCAACCCAGCGGCCGGATCCTCCCGCTCGCCCTCGTCTCCGCAACTTGCGAGCAGGCCAGGTACGACCACCAGGCCGGCGACGATGGTCAGGCGAGGTCCGACAGCCGGCACAGGGACCAGTCTCCCTCAGCTTGGCGAGTCGGTCTCCCCGTGCCGCGAACAGGTGGCGGTCCAGCCGCGCGGGGTGACCTGGACCTTCATCCGGCGACGGCACTGCGGGCAATAGCGCGGCGGCTCGAGTGTGCGGCGCTTCTCGCACTCGGTGTGCACGCCGGAATCGAGCCGCTCACCACAGTGGTCGCAGAACATCATGACCCCTCGGTCCTCGGTCCTCGGTCTCGCGCCGAGATTGCACTTCTGGTCGACCAGATGCGCAATCTCGGCGGGAAGAGCCCATCTTCACAGGGTCTTGGAGAGTTCCTTGATCGGCATCCGCAGCTCACCCAGCAGCTCCAGATCCTCCTCGACGTCACGGCCGAGCGTCGTGAGGTAGTTGCCGACGATCACGGCGTTGATGCCGCCCAGCAGACCGTCCCGCGTACCCAGATCACCGAGCGTGATCTCGCGCCCCCCGGCGTACCGCAGCACAGTGCGCGGCATGGCCAGCCGGAAGGCCGCGATCGTGCGCAAGGCGTCCTCGGACTCCATCACCGGCAGCGAACCGAACGGCGTACCCGGACGCGGGTTCAGGAAGTTCAGCGGCACCTCGTGCGGAGTGAGCTCGGCCAGCTGCGCGGCCAGCTCGGCCCGTTGGGCCAACGACTCACCCATCCCGACCAGGCCGCCGCAGCACAACTCCATCCCGGAGTCCCGCACCATCAGGCAGGTCTCCCACCGTTCCTCGAAGGTGTGCGTCGTGACCACCGAGGGGAAGTGCGACCGGGCGGCCTCGAGGTTGTGGTTGTAGCGATGGACCCCGATCTCCTGCAGATCGTCCACCTGCGGCTGGGTCAGCATGCCCAGCGAACACGCCACGTTGATGTCGACCTCGGCCTGGATCGCCGCGATGCCGTCCCGCACCTGCGACATCAGCCGCTCGTCCGGTCCGCGGACCGCGGCGACGATGCAGAACTCGGACGCCCCGGTGGCTGCGGTCTCCTTCGCCGCACGCACCAGCTCGGCGATGTCGAGCCACACCGACCGCACCGGGGACTCGAACTGCCCGGACTGGCTGCAGAAATGGCAGTCCTCCGGGCAGCCGCCGGTCTTGAGCGACACGATGCCCTCGACCTCGACCTCCGGGCCGCACCACCGCATCCGGACCTCGTGGGCCAGCTCCAGGAGCTCCGGAATCGCCTCGTCCGGGAGCGACAGGACCTCGAATAGCTGGTCCTCCGCCAGGCCGTCACCGCGTGCCAGAACCTGTTCACGAGCAGTCGTCAGTACGTCGTTCACGGCAGGCAATCTAGCCGCCGCCCCGCATGCGCCGGTATGGCGGGCCGCACACCGGGCGATCTTCTTTCGGCCAGATGTGCAATCTCGGCGCGAAGGTTCGGCCACAAGTGCAATCTCGGCGCGAAAGTGGGGACCTACGCCAGAACCTTGACCGGAGAGTCAGCGGCCTCCCGGCGAAATCGCAGTCGCGACCGGTTACCCGTACCCACCGCCGCGATCCACACCGCCGCGGCTCCGATGGCCACGCCGCCGAACACGTCCCACACGTAATGCCAGCCCAGATAGACGGTGGCCAGGACGTTGAGGAACAGGAAGAACCACAGCCCCCACCGCACGGACACCGGCTCCAGCCGAATCAAGCCGCCGATCAGGCACGCCGTGACCATGACGGCGACGTGCAGGGACGCGAACGCCGCGATGGTCTGCGGTGTGCCGGCCCCGAACGGGTCGGCGAGCATTGCCAGCCGGTCCGACATCCAGGTGTCCTGGAGCTGCGACACCGGCGTACGGGGCAGGTCCTCGAACAGCGACGGCCGGGCGTAGATCGGGCCCATCGACGGCACCAGGTAGTAGACCAACACCCCGAGCACCCAGTTGACCGCCACCGCGGTCACGTACCAGCAGGCCGTGGCCAGGTTGCGGGTCCAGAACAGCGCGATGACCAGCGACAGCGGCACGAACACGATCCACGCGATGTAGATGAACGACATGAAGTGGGCCGCGGCTCCCGTGCCCAGCAGGTTGTGCAGCACCGTGGCCGGGTCGTCGCCGAGCGCGAGCCGACGATCGAGGCGGACGAGCGTGTCGTCCATCAGGTCGTCGCGTACGAACGGTACGTAGCTCTTCAGGTTACGGAACGCGACGTACGTGAGGTACCAGCTGCCCAGCCCGATGAGCACCAGACGCACGTGGTCGACCGGCCAGCGCTCGCGCACCACCACCGGGAAGGTCGTACGGAGATTGCGGATCCAGCCCCGGCGAGCGCAGCGCGCGAGCACGTCGATCAGGAAGCAGACGACGACGATGATCGGCAACCGGATGTAGAACGGCCCCACCACCGAGTCGTCGGGATCCCGGACCGGGAGGTCGTGGACGGCGGCGACAAGAAGCGCCCCCACCGACATGCCGAGAGCGAGCGTGATTTGCAGACCGTACGACCGGTACCACACGATTTGAGACTACCGAGTTCCATCCCGGCCAGCAGAACTCTGTTGTGACATCGATACCCAGTCAGCGATAATCTGCGCCTTGCCATGGCCCTTGCGCAGTCCGACATCTTGGCTTCACAACAGCTGCTCGAATTCGATCGCGAGCACCTGTGGCATCCCTACACGTCGATGACCGGCCCCACGCCGGTGCGGATGGTGCGATCCGCGTCCGGCGTACGCCTCACTCTCACCGACGGTCACGAGGTGATCGACGCGATGTCATCGTGGTGGTGCGCGATCCACGGCTACCGGCACCCAGTACTGGACCAAGCGCTTCGCGACCAGGCGGCGACGATGTCGCACGTCATGTACGGCGGCCTCACCCACGAGCCCGCCATCCGGCTCGGCCAGCGTCTCGTGGAGATCACGCCTCCCGGCCTCGAGCATGTCTTCTTCGCCGACTCCGGCTCGGTCTCGGTCGAGGTGGCGCTGAAGATGGCCCTGCAGTACCAGCGCGGGACCGGCCGCCCGGAACGCACCCGCGTGCTCGCGTTCGAGGGCGGCTACCACGGCGACACGTTCGGAGCCATGAGCGTCTGCGACCCGGTCGGCGGTATGCACTCGATGTTCACCGGCATCCTCGCCTCGCAGGTGTTCGCCGACCGTCCGCCGGCCGGATTCGACGCAGACATCGGCGCATGGGCCGACGGCGTACGCGCCCTGATCGAGCGGCACGCGGACGAGCTCGCGGCGATGATCATCGAGCCGGTGCTGCAGGGGGCCGGCGGGATGCACGTCTACAACCCGGCATGCCTCCGGGTCCTGCGCGAGGCCTGTGACGAGCACGGGCTGCTGTTGATCTTCGACGAGATCGCCACCGGGTTCGGACGTACCGGTGAGCTGTTCGCGGCCGGTCATGCCGGGGTCGCGCCCGACCTGATGTGCGTCGGGAAGGCGCTCACCGGCGGCTATCTCACGATGGCCGCGGCGTTGTGCACTTCGCGGGTCGCACACGGGATCGGCGAGTCGGAGTCGGGTGTGCTGATGCACGGTCCGACGTTCATGGCGAACCCGCTGGCGGCGGCGGTCGCGCTCGCCAGCATAGACCTGCTACTGAGCTCCGACTGGCAGCGGGAGGTACGCCGGATAGAACGCGGCCTGCGAACCGGACTCGATCCCGCATTTAACCTCCCCGGCGTGGTGGATGTCCGTACACTCGGAGCGGTCGGGGTGCTCCAGCTGGAGCATCCGGTCGACGTGACAGCGGTGTCTGCGCACGCGCTCGAGCGGGGGGTGTGGGTGCGGCCGTTCCGCGACTTGGTGTACACGATGCCGCCGTACATCACCCGCGACAACGACGTCGCCAGCATATGTACGGCGCTGTTAGGGGCGGTGTCTTCGTGACCTTGGAGCACTGGCTGGCCGCGCGAGCTGCTCAGCGCGACGAGAACGGACAGACCCGTGCCCTCCATCCCCGCGGACCCGCGTCCCCGATGCTGGATCTCGCCGGCAACGACTACCTGGGGCTGGCCACCGATCCCCGGATCACCACCGCCGCCGCCGAGGCGGCGCTGCGCTGGGGTGCCGGCGCGACCGCGTCCCGGCTGGTCACCGGGTCGCTCGAGCTGCACAAGGAGCTCGAGGAAGAGCTGGCCGACTTCTGCGGACAGCCCGCGGCCCTGGTGTTCTCCACCGGGTACCACGCGAATCTCGGTGTGGTCACGGCGCTGTCGGACGCGGACACCCTCGTCGTGTCGGACGCGCACATCCACGCCTCCCTGGTCGATGCGTGCCGGCTGGCTCGCGGCCGGCTGCAGATCGTGCCGCACAACGACGTACGCGCGGTGGACGAGGCGTTGTCGACCCGGCACGAGACCAGAGCGCTCGTGCTCTGCGAGTCCATTTACTCGGTGCTCGGTGACGCCGCGCCGCTCACCGGCCTGGCCGAGGTCTGCCGCAAGCGCGACGCGACGCTGATCGTCGACGAGGCGCACGCGATCGGCGTCGCTGGCGCCACCGGCCGCGGCATGGTGCATCAGCTCGGGCTCACCCAGTCGCGACACATCGTCCTCACCCTGACGCTCTCCAAGGCGCTGGGCAGTCAGGGCGGCGCGGTGCTGGGATCGCCGGAGCTGGTCGACCATCTGGTGAACACCGCTCGCCCGTTCATCTTCGACACCGGTCTCGCGCCGTCGGCCGCGGCCGCCGCGCTGCGGGCCGTGCGCATGGTCGCGTCGAGACCTGCTCTCCCGCACGCCGCACAGGCCTGCGCGGTGGCACTGGCGGAGTCGGTCGGCGTCGATCCGCCCATCGGTGCGGTGCTCTCGATCCCGATGCTCGGGCCCTGGACCGCGCTGCGCGCGCAGTCGGCATGCGCGCAGGAGGGTGTGCTGGTCGGTTGCTTCCGTCCGCCGTCCGTTCCCGACGGGGTGAGCCGGTTGCGGCTCACCGCGTCGGCGCGACTCGCGTCGCATGAGATCGACCACGCGTGTACGACGCTGAAGCGGGTAGTGGCGCAGCGGGTCGGGCTGTGACCTCGTACGTCGTGGTCACCGGTACCGGGACCGAGGTCGGGAAGACGGTGGTCACGGCCGCCCTCGCGGCGTCGTACGCCGGAGCCGGAGCCCGCGTCGCCGTGGTGAAGCCGGTGCAGACCGGTGTACGGGCCGACGAGCCCGGTGACGCGCACGAGGTTTCGCGGCTGAGCGGGGTGTCGCAGGTGTGCGAGCTCACCCGGCTGGCCGATCCGCTGGCGCCGGACTCCGCCGCGCGACTGCGCGGGATCGTCCTTCCCGGCATCAAGGAGCTCGCCGAGCGCATCCTCGGCCGCTTCTCGCGCCGAGATTGCAGTTGTGGTCGGCCCGGGTCGACCACAACTGCAATCTCGGCGCGAGGAAAACGACCAGAGGTGCAATCTCGGCGCGAGGAGGACGGCGACGGCGTGGACGACGACGGCGTGGACGTCGTCCTGATCGAGGGCGCCGGAGGGGTCCTGGTGCGGCTGGACGGCGAGGGCGGGACGATCGCCGACCTGGCCGTCTCGTTGCGCGATGCCGGAGCCGAGGTGGAGGTGCTCGTGGTCGCCGTCGCCGGTCTCGGCACGCTCAACCACACCGAGCTCACCGTGGAGGCCCTGCGGAGCCGCGGGCTGGAGCCGCGCGGTGTCGTGATCGGTTCGTGGCCGGCCGAGCCCGGGCTGGCCGAGCGCTGCAATCTCGGCGACCTGCCGGCCGTGGCCGATGTACCGCTGCTGGGCACGGTGCCGGAGGGTGCCGGATCGCTGCCGCCCGTGGAGTTCCGGCGGCGGGCACCGGACTGGCTCGGACCGAGTGTTCAGTCGGCGGTCGGACTGCGGGCGGCGATCGTGGCGTCGACCGCGTCCCGGAACGCGGGTATCCGGTCGTAGAGGTCGCGGAACGCCTCCTTGGTGAAGTGCACCAGCTTGAGCGGGGTGAGCGCGGAGACCGTCGCCGTACGCAGCCGGTGGTCGCGGACCCCGACCTCCCCGACGAGGTCGCCCGGCCCGAGCTCGGCGATCTGCCTGCCCTGGAGGAGAACGGCGGCCCGGCCCTCGATCATCAGATAGGCCTTGTCCGGCGGGGTCTGCTCGGAGATGAACGACCAGTGCTCCGGAACCGTGACCTCCCGGCCGGCGCCACACACCTCCCGCATCTCGCGCTCCGAGAGCTCCGCGAACCGCGGCACGTCACACAGCGGCTTCGGCCATTGCAAGAATCCCATGGTCTCGTCTCCGATCGAGGCGGGTACCGCGCCCTGTCTGTCTGGTTGGAGAGGATACGCCCTCGTTGCGGCGCAGCGTGGCGCGAAATGGCGGAGGTGTGTCCGATTTATCCAGCCAGAACTCGCCACACAAAGGCAGGCGGCGCCCACCCCCTACTCGCGAGCGATCCTCACACCGCGAGCGGGCGATCCGTCGACCTGATCGGCGCCGGGAGGGTCGTCGTACCCATCAGGTAGCGATCGATCGCGGCCGCGGTCGCCCGGCCGTCCGCGATGGCCCACACGATCAGGGACTGGCCGCGGCCCGCGTCCCCGCTCACGAAGACCCGGTCCCGCGCGGCGAAGTTCGAGTCTCGGACGAAGTTGTGCCGCTCGTCCAGCCGCAGCCCGAGTTGGTCGGCCAGGCCGCTGTCCGTCTCCGGTCCATGGAAGCCGAGCGCGATCAGCACGAGATCGGCGGGAATCAGCCGCTCCGTGCCGGTCTGGGGTCGGCGCTGGTCCGGCTCGACTCCCACCAGGTGGAGCGCCCGCACGTGGCCGTTTTCGTCACCCTCGAAGCGAAATGTGGACGCCGAGAACACCCGGATGTCTCCGTCCGGACCGGGAAGCGGTACGCCGGACCGCTCCCACTCACCACGAAGCCGGGTCAGCTCGCGGGCCTCCTCATGGGCGGGCGAGACCCGGTAGACCTTCGGATACACCGGCCATGGTTCGTGCGACGCGCGGTCCTCATGGGGCAGCGGATTGATGTCCAGCTGCACCACCGAGGTGGCGCCCTGGCGGGTCACCGTACCCAGGCAGTCGGCCCCGGTGTCGCCGCCTCCCACGATGACGACATGCCGGCCGTGCGCGCTGATCGGGGACTCACCGTCGAACTCGCCGTTGCAGGCCCGGTTGGCGAGCGGGAGGTACTCCATCGCCTGGTGGACGCCGTCCAGACCCCGGCCCGGCACCGGCAGCTCCTTCCACGCGGTCGCGCCGACCGCGACCACCACGGCGTCGTAGCTGCGCAGCAGTTCGGCGGCGTTCAGGTCGCGGCCCACCTCGACCTGGGTGCGGAACAACGTCCCCTCGGCCCGCATCTGTTCGAGCCTGCGGTCGATGTGGTGCTTCTCCATCTTGAACTCGGGGATCCCGTACCGCAGCAGGCCACCCAACCGGTCGTCCCGCTCGAACACCCGCACGGTGTGCCCGATCCGGGTGAGCTGCTGGGCACACGCGAGCCCGGCCGGACCGGAACCGATCACGGCGACCGTGCGCTCGGTCATGCGCTCCGGCGGAAGCGGCTCGGCGTATCCGCGTTCCCACGCCTGGTCGGCGATCGCCACCTCGACGTTCTTGATCGTGACCGCGGGCTGGTTGATGGCCAGTACGCACGCGGTCTCGCACGGCGCCGGGCAGAGCCGGCCGGTGAATTCCGGGAAGTTGTTCGTGGCGTGCAGCCGTTCGCTCGCGGCCTCCCAGTCGCCGTACTGGACGAGGTCGTTCCACTCCGGGATCAGGTTCCCCAGCGGACAACCCTCGTGGCAGAACGGGATCCCGCAGTCCATGCACCGGCCGGCCTGCGCCCCGATGATCGGCAGCAGGCTCTGGTTGTCGTAGACCTCACGCCAATCCCGCACACGCTCCCGGATCGGGCGGCGGGCGCATTCCTGACGGCGGGTGGTGAGAAAGCCTCTCGGGTCGGCCATGGCGGGCCCCAGTGCGGGAGGGCCTCGGCGTACGACGTTCGGTACCACGATACGCCCGGACCGCAACCACCCCAGGAGCCGCGAACTCGCCCCGGCCGGGCCTACAGCGACCCGACCGACTCGAGGAAGGAGCGCGCGACCGGAGCCGCGGCGGTGCTCCCGGACGCGCCCTTGTCCACGAGTACGGCGAACGCCAGGTCCCCGCGGAACCCGATCATCCAGGCATGCGTCTTGGACGGGTCGTCGGAGTCGTACTCCGCCGTACCGGTCTTGGCATGCACCGGCTCGCCCGGCAGGTTCAGCTCGTCGGCCGTGCCCTGGGTGACGACTCGCCGCATCAGCTCGCGCATCGACGACTCCACGCGGCCGGGCAGGGCCTCCGGCTCGGCGGCCTCCGCACCCGCGCCGGACCGGCCGGACTCGACCAGTCGCGGCGTATGCGGCGTACCGGAGTCGATCGCCGCGGCCACCATCGCCATCGCCAGCGGGCTCATCAGCACCCGCCCCTGCCCGATCATCGAGGCGGCCTGGTCGACCGCGCTCTGGTTGACGGGTACGTCGCCACTGAACCCCGGGACACCGAGGTCCCAATCGGCGCCCACGCCCATCCTCGCCGCCATGTCATGCAGCGCCTGGTCGCCGAGCTGACCACCGCGCGAAACCATCGCCGTGTTGCAGGAGGCGGCGAACGCGTCGGCAAACGTCGCATCCCCGGACAGCGGCTCAAAATCACTGTAATTCTTGAAGGATTTCCCCTCGACCGTGGTAGTCGACGGACACCTCGCGGGCTCGTTCAGCCGCACCGCGCCGGCGTCCAGCAGGGCCGAAACCGACACCGCCTTGAACGTCGAGCCGGGTGGGTACCGCCCCTCGAACGCCGTGTTGAAGGACTGGATGTCCGGACCCACCGCGCTCGCCAGCACGTCGCCCGTGCTCGCCTCCACCGCGACCAGAGCGGTGAGCTTGGGCGATTGCCGGACGGCGAGCTCCGCGGTGTCTTGTACTTCGTACGACAGTGTCGTGCGCAGTGGCTTTCCGCGCGCCGGCTTCGCTCGGAAGAGGGTCCGCAGCTTCTCGCCGGTCTCGTCGTCGACCAGGACGACGGATCCGCCGGGCTTCCCGGCCAGCCGCTTCTGGTACGCCCGCTGCAGCCCGGTCGCGCCGACCACGTCGGTCGCGACCGCCATCGGTCCGGCACCCTCCAGCGTCTCGGCGGTCGCCGGTGCCACGTTGCCCAGCAGGGAGCGGCCCCAGCTCGGGCTCGGGGGCAGGGACCAGCGGTCCATGTCCACCGAGATGCCCGGAGCCCGCAACAGTTCGCCGCGCACCGGGCCGTAGTCGGACCGCCGCAGGTTGATCACCGGCACGAACCAGTCGGGTTCGGCCGACTCGACACTCGCACGCAGGTTCGCGACGTCGATCTCCAGCAGGCGCTCGAGCTCCGCGTACGTTCGGGGCTCGACCTCGCGCGGAACCACGCCGATGCGTGCGACCGGCAGGTTGCGGGTGAGCCGGCGACCGTCGCGATCGAGGATCGGCGCCCTCGGCGGCAGCTCTCGGACCCGCGACAGCCGACGTCCGCTCTGGAGCCTCGGATGGAGGGTCTTGAGCGTCCATTGGACGGTGAACCCGCCGCCCTTCTCCCGGACCTTCACGGTGGTGTCGTAGGTCCACGTGCCGATCCCCGCGAGCCGGTGGGTCAGGGTCACGGGCTGGGTGCAACGTGGTCGCTCGCAGGTCGGCTCGGTGTCGATCGCGTACGACGTCCTCGTGATCTGCAAGGCGTCCGACGTCTGCTCGATCAGGTCGCGGGCCCGGTCGGGCGCGTTCGTCCGGCGTGCCGCCTGATTGAGCCGGTCCGCGGACCACGCCTCGAGGAAGTCCTCGACCGCACTCGTGGCGGCGGCCGCCCGCTCGGCGGCCGGGTCGGCGTCCCCGCCCGACGTACATCCGGCGGTCAGCGCCGCCGCCACCACGGCCACCACCCAACGATTGGCCCCCATGCCGCCCCTCCTTGCGTCTCCGGGACGGAGTGTGCCATGGGTCCGGCACCGGCCGCGGGCCGGGCACGGTCGTACGCGGCCTACGAGACGGGAGGGGCGCGTGGGACAACACGCATAAAAACGGTGAGCCTTCGGTCGATCGGCGCCGGAGCGTAACGCGTGCCCGGTCGGCTCGTTGTGCCGGGCGGCGTCAAGGGTCACGGACAGTGAGGATCCTGTGACGCACTACGACATATCCGAAAAGAAAGGACAGACAATGTCAATGCACCGGGCGAACCGGCGCAGAAAGACTTTCGTCGCCGCGGCGTGCGCGCTGGCCCTCCCCCTCGTGGCCGGCACCGCGACCGCGGCATTCAGCCTCGGGGCACCGATCGGCCTGCCTGTCGAGGATCCGACCACATCCGTCACGGGCACGTCCTCCGGTACGGACACTTCCGGAAGTGCGAGCAGCCCGGCCGGCAGCGGCTGGTTCATTGCCGGGTTGGCGGGCGCGACCGGCGAGGTCTGCGGCGCCGGTAGCGAGCCGTGCGTGGGCCTGCCAGCCGACGTGCCCGAGATCGGGGCAGCCGGCGACCTCGCGACTGGAGCCTCCACCGACGGCGCGTCGGTCACGGGATCGGGCGGCGCCGCCGGCAAGAACGTCAATGGCTCGGCGGACGCGTCTGCGGACGGCGTTTCCGCAGGGGTCGACACCCCGCTCGGCGGCGGTTCGCTGGCAGGATCGCTGGACGGCGGCTCCGGACAGCTCAGCACCCCGCTCGGCAACGGTTCCGCGAGCGTGTCGCCGGACGGCGTTTCCGGAACGCTGGACAGCACGCTCGGCAGCGGCCAGGCCGATCTGCAGCTGAACCTCCCGAACGAGGGCGTTACCCTCCCGATGGGCGGACTGAACGGGCTCCCAACTCCGTAGCCAGACCGCCCACAAGCCGGCTGTGCCCGGTGCGTACGGTCTTTCGGACCGACGCACCGGTGCACAGCCGGTACGTTTGTCATATGGCCTACCCACCGGCCCCATGGCGGCTCCGTGGTCAGATGTACGTGACGATGTGGCGGCTCGGCCTGGACCTGGTGAGTACGGCGTTCGTCGACTACCAGCCGGGTGGCGTGCTGGAGTACCGGGAGCTGTTGTTCGCGCGGACGGTGCTGCCGCGGGGCCTGGCGCCCGCCGCCACCATCACTGAGATCTGGGTCGACTCGGAGGAATCCCTGCGAGGCGGCCGCGAGCTCTGGGCGATCCCGAAGGAGATGGCGACCTTCGCCTTCACTGACGGCGCGCTGGTGGCGGGTGGACTCGCCACCGCGCGGTTCGACGTACGACGTCACCTGCCGGGCCGGTTGCCCATCCGGTTCCAGCTCGTACAACACCGAGAGGACGGCACGGAGGTCGTGACTCAGACCCGCGCCAGGGCCGGAGTACAACTCGCCCATGCGGACTGGCAGTTCGATCCCGCGGGCCCGCTGGTGCGGCTACGACACCACCGGCCCGCCGTCAGCGTGGTACTGGCCGACTTCCAGCTCCAGTTCGGCTAGCCCCGCCACCACTTCGCATCGAGATTGCACATCTGGTCGACCACCACTGCAATCTCGGCGCGAAGGAGAGGGATCAGGCGAACCGGTCGCCGCGCTCGGCCATCTCGACCAGTGACGCCGGAGGCTGGAACCGGTCGCCGTACGCCGATTCCAGCTCGCGGGCGCGTGCGACGAACCCTGGAAGCCCGCCCGGGTACCCGTTGATGTACTGCAGCGCACCGCCATACAGCGGCGGGAACCCGATCCCGAAGATCGAGCCGATGTTCGCGTCCGGAACGGACCGCAGCACGCCCTCGTCCAGACAGCGCACGGTCTCCAGCGACATCGCGAACGTGAACCGCTCCCGCAGGTCCTCCAACGGGACCGACACGTCCTCGCGCACGAAGTGCTCCCACAACCCCGGCCACAGCCGCTTCGGCTCACCCTCCGGGTAGTCGTAGAAGCCCGACCCGGCGGCCTTGCCGGTGCGGCCGAACTCGTCGACCATCAGGTCCACGATCGCCATGCCCGGATGGTCGCCGAACCCACCCACGCCGGCCGCCTCGGCCGCGGCTTTGGCCTCGTCCCGGATCTTCCGCGGAAGGGTCAGGGTGACCTCGTCGTACATCGCCAGCGGGGGAGCGGGGAATCCCATCGAGGTGGCCGCGTGCTCGATGGTCGCCGGGTTCACGCCTTCGGCCAGCATCGCGACCCCCTCGTTGACCAGGAAGCCGAACACCCGCGAGGTGAAGAAGCCCCGGCTGTCGTTGACCACGATCGGGGTCTTGCCGATCCGGCGTACGACGTCGTAGGCGCGGGCGAGCGCCGCATCGGACGTCCGCTCGCCCACGATCAGCTCGACGAGCGGCATCTTGTCCACCGGCGAGAAGAAGTGCATCCCGACGAAGTCATCCGAGCGCTTTACTCCGGTGGCGAGGCCGGTGATCGGCAGCGTCGACGTGTTCGAGCACAGCAGGGCGTCCGGCTCGACGACGTACTCGATCTCCTGGAAGACCTTGTGCTTGAGCTCCTCGGACTCGAACACCGCCTCGATCACCAGGTCGCACCGGGCCAGCGCCTTCGGGTCGTCGGCGGTGGTGATCCGGTCGAGGATCGCGTCCCGCTTCTCCTGGGTCGTACGCCCCTTCTGGAGCTGCTTGTCCAGCAGCTTGACGGAGTAGCCCTTGCCCTTCTCCGCCGCGTCGACGGAGACGTCCTTGAGCACGACGTCCATGCCGGATTTCGCGCACACGTAGGCGATCCCCGCCCCCATCATGCCGGCGCCCAGAACGCCGACCCGGTTCGCGGCGAACCTCTCGAAACCGTCCGGCCTGGAGCCGCCGGAGTTGATGTGCTGCAGGTCGAAGAAGAACGCCTGGATCATGTTCTTCGAGATCTGCCCGGTCGCCACGTCGACCAGGTAACGCGACTCGATCCGGCTCGCCGTCTCGAAGTCCACCTGAGCACCCTCGACCGCCGCGCTCAGGATGTGGCGCGGCGCCGGGTACGGCGCACCCTTGATCTGCTTGACCAGGTTGCCCGGGAACGCGGGCAGGAACTGCGCCAGCTTCGGGCTGGACGGCGTACCTCCGGGCATCTTGTAGCCGTCGCGGTCCCACGGCTGCTTGGCGGCGTCGGGGTTGTCGCGGTTCTCGTCGATCCACGCCCGGGCCCGATCCAGCAACTCGTCCGCGGGCACGACCTCGTCGACCAGGCCCACCGACAGCGCCCGGGCCGGCTTCATCCGCTGTCCCTGCAGCAGCACCTCCATCAACGCATGCTGCAGGCCGAACATCCGCACTGTGCGGGTCACGCCACCACCACCGGGCAGCAGTCCGAGGGTCACCTCCGGGAGCCCGATCTCGTACTTCTCACCCTCGGCGGCGATCCGGCGATGACAGGCCAGCGCGATCTCCAGCCCGCCGCCCATCGCAGCTCCGTTGATCGCCGCGACCACCGGTACGCCGAGCGTCTCCAGCCGGCGCATCTGTGCCTTGACCGTCTCGATGTGCTCGAACAGCCGGGGCGCGTCGTCGCGGGTCGCCTGGACGATCTCCGTCAGGTCCGCGCCGGCGAAGAACGTCTTCTTCGCGCTGGTGATGATCACGCCGGCGATGTCATCGCGCTCCGCCTCGAGCCGGGCCACGGTCGCGCCCATCGATGCGACGTAGCGCGCGTTCATCGTGTTCGCACTGGCCTCGGGGTCGTCGAGGGTCAACACGACGATGCCGTCGTCGCCGCGCTCGTAGCGGATGGAGTCGGCGTGCACGGTCGCGGTACTGGATTGGTCGGTCATCGGTGAGTTCCTTAGGTTCAACGGATCAGAGGCGTTCGACGATGGTTGCGACGCCCATGCCGCCACCGACGCACAACGTGGCCAGGCCGTAGCGCAGGTCCCGGCGTTCGAGCTCGTCGATCAGGGTTCCGAGGATCATCGCGCCGGTCGCGCCCAGAGGGTGGCCCATCGCGATCGCGCCGCCGTTCACGTTGACCTTCTCGTGCGGGATGTCGAGGTCCTTCATGAACCGGAGTACGACGCCCGCGAACGCTTCGTTCATCTCGAAGAGGTCGATGTCGTCCAGGCTCAGGCCCGCCTTGTCGAGCGCCTTGCGGCTCGACGGGGCCGGTCCGGTCAGCATGATCGTGGGCTCGGAGCCGGAGACCGCCGTGGCCAAGATCCGGGCCCGCGGGGTCATCCCGTGCTCGGCGGCGACCTGCTCAGAGCCGATCGCGACCAGAGCCGCCCCGTCGACGATGCCCGAGGAGTTGCCGGCGTGGTGGACGTGGTCGATCTTCTCCACCCAGTGGTACTTCTGCAGGGCCACCGCGTCGAAGCCGCCCATCTCGCCGATTCCGGCGAACGACGGCGGGAGGCCGGCCAGCGACTCGACCGTCGTACCGGCCCGGATGTGCTCGTCATGGTCGAGGACGGTGAGCCCGTTGCGGTCCTTCACCGGGATCACCGATTTCGCGAAGTAGCCGTTCGCCTCCGCCTTGGCGGCGCGGGCCTGGGACTCGGCGGCGTACGCGTCGACCTTCTCCCGGGTGAACCCCTCGATCGTGGCGACCAGGTCGGCGCTGATGCCCTGCGGTACGAAGGCGGTCGTGAGCGCGGTCTCCGGGTCCATCGCCCACGCGCCGCCGTCGCTCGCCATCGGCACCCGCGACATCGACTCCACGCCGCCGGCGAAGATCAGGTCCTCCCACCCGGAGCGCACCCGCTGCGCGGCCTGGTTGACCGCCTCGAGTCCGGAGGCGCAGAAGCGGTTCAGCTGTACGCCGCCGGTGGTGTACGGCATGCCCGCGGCCAGCGCCGCCGTACGCGCGATGTCCGCACCCTGGTCGCCGATCGGGGTCACGACGCCGAGCACGATGTCCTCGACCGCTGCCGGGTCGAGGTCGGGATTGCGGCGCCGGATCTCGTCGAGCAGTCCGGTGACGAGCTGGATCGGCTTCACCTCGTGGAGCGAGCCGCTCGACTTGCCACGGCCACGCGGAGTACGGATCGCGTCGTACACGAATGCCTCGGTCGGGCTCATCGGAGTTCCTCGCGTCGAGAACGGCGTCGGACGACATGATTGTGACACCAGCGCTGTCACGATCGTCAAGAGGTCCGCCTATGATCTTCGCCATGCCCGAGAACTCGTTGCTGACCGTTGACCAGCTGGCGACCCGGGTGGCCATTAGCGTCCGAACCGTGCGCTTCTACGCCGGTCGCGGACTGATCCCGCCACCGGTCCGCCGCGGCCGGATCGGCTACTACGGCCCGGACCACGTCGCCCGCCTGGAACTGGTCCGCGAGCTGCAGGCCCACGGCTTCACCCTGACCGCGATCGAGCGGTATATGGAGCGGATCCCCGACGGCGCCAGTCCCCAGGACATCGCGCTGCACCGCACCCTGCTCGCGCCATGGATGCCCGACCTGCCGGAGACCGTCTCTCGCACGGAGCTGGTACAGCGGAGCGGCCGCCAGCTGTCCGACGACGACATGGCCTTCCTGGAGACCATGGGCGTGGTGAAATCAACCGACAAGCCCGAACAGTACCGGCTTGCACCGGCCCATCTCGCGACCGCGGTGGAGTTCCTCGAGGTCGGCGTACCGCACGAGGCCGTGCTGGCCTCGCAGCGGGTCTTCACCGAACACGGACACGCGATCGCCGAGGAGCTGACCGCGGTGTTCCGCACCATGGTGTGGCCGCATCTGCGCGAGACCGGCGAGTCGCCGGAGCGGATCCAGAAGATGGTCGAGCGGTTCAAGCCCCTGACCGTGCAGGCCCTGGTGATCGCGTACGAGAAGGCGGTCAATCAGACCAAGCGGAACGCCGTGGAACAGCGCAGCACCACGCCCGCCTGACCACGCCGTCACCACTGTCGCGCCGAGATTGCACATCTGGCCGACCCCTCGCGGCGAGATTGCACATCTGGCCGACCCCTCGCGGCGAGATTGCACATCTGGCCGACACCACCGCAATCTCGGCGCGAGATGGCGGGTCAGTCGGTGGGCTCGGCCTCGGGCTCCTCCGTCTCGGTGGGCGGGATCCGGAGCTCCCGAATCGACATCAGCGTCGGGATGCCCTCGACGATCTCCAGCGCCCCCGCGGGCGTGAGGTCGACGATGTCTTCCTCGGGCTCCGGCAGCGGCAGGCCGGTCCGCGCCTCCACCAGCACCTGATAGTCCTCGGTGCGTTGGTCGAAGAGCACGATGCCCCGCGCGGCGGTCACCCGGGGATGTTGCACCTCGGTCGGCCACTCCCACAGGTGCTCACCGGTGACCGAATGGATCCCGTGCGCGACGTTCGCGCTGTCCACCAGCACGACCACGCCGGTACGCGGGTCGACCGTCGGCCGCCCGAGCGGGTCGGAGAGGAGGTCGAAGCTCCACAGCCGCTCGCCGGTCGACTGGTCGTACGCGGTCACCTTGCCCGGCACGATCTCGGTCTCCGGGTCGTCGCTGTCGTTCTCCCCGTCCCCGCCGGACGGCGCGCTGGGATTGCCACCGTCGGGCGTACCGCCGCCGGACTCGTCGTCCACCAGCTCCGTCTCGTCCACCAGCTCCGTCTCGTCCACCGGCTCTCCGGTCTCGGAGTCGATCACCGCACCCGGGTCGACGGCGAAGACGAGATCCTCGTCGGCGGTGTACATCGGGGCACGTCGCAGCCGGTCGACCCGGTCGCCTTCCAAATTGGTGAGAATCGGCCTGCCGGAGCCCTCACGCACCACGATCCGGCTGCCGCTCAGCACGGTCCGCGCCTCGAAGGGATCGGCGAAGCTCACGACGTCCCTGCCCGTGCTTACGCGTACGACCCGCTCCGGCTGCTCGGGCGCGGGCCCGAGCACCAGGACCCCGTCGACCAGATGGGCGGGCTGGTTGAGGTCCTCGCGCATCCACAGCTTCCGGCCGTCGAGCGTGTACGCCGCGCGTACCCCTGGCCCCGTGCCGTCCTCCTGCAGCGGCATCTCCTGGTAGGAGACGACCAGCAGCGGGCCCTTCGTGGTCTCTGAGCATTGCGCGCCCAACAGCCAACGGGCGTTCGGCTCCAGGCCGGAATTCTTCGGCAGGACGACCTTGGTGCTCTCACCCAACCCGGTCTCCGGGTCGAAGACCACGAAGCTGTCCGGCTCGAGGAAGCTGGCGGGCGACGAGGCGACCAGCGAGCCTCCGCACACGAAGAGCCCCACCCGCTCGGCCAGCGCAGCCCCACTGACGTCGATGTCTTCGAGGTGGATGCCCGGCGTTGCGGTTTCGGACGGCGTGGCGCGGGGACCGACGGGTGCGGCCCCGTCGCTCACGCAGGCCGCAGCCGCAGCCAGCAGCAGTGCCGTAGCGGCGAGCGAGGCTTTTCGTCGCCGCGTCCACGCGTCCACCCGAGACCCCTTCCCGGTTACATCTCCCATGGTGAGTACGCCGGAGGCCAGGGTAATGGGTGAGAAGGACAGACGCCCATGACAATCCGCGAACCACGGATCGGGCGACGCCCGCCTAGACGCCCAGGCTGCGGCCGATGATCTCCTTCATCACCTCGGTGGTGCCGCCGTAGATGGTCTGTGCGCGGGTATCGAGGTACGCCTTGGAGATCGGGTACTCCGTCATGTAACCGTAGCCACCGTACAACTGCAGGCAGCGATCGGCGACCCGCTTCTGGAGCTCGGTGGTCCACCACTTCGCCATCGCAGCGTCGGAGACGGAGAGCGTGCCCGCGTTCAGCTCATCGATACAGCGATCCACGAAGACCCGTGCGATCTGCGTCTCGGTGGCCATCTCGGCCAGCGCGAACCGGCTGTTCTGGAACGACCCGATGGGCCGGCCGAACGCGGTGCGTTCCTTGCAGTACTCCAGAGTCATGCTCAGCATGCCCTCGCACGCCGCGGCCGCCAGCACCGCGATGGACAGGCGTTCCTGTGGAAGCTTCTCCATCAGGTAGATGAACCCCTGACCCTCCTCACCGAGCAGGTTGGACACCGGAACCCGCACGTCGTCGAAGAACAGCTCCGCGGTGTCCTGAGCCTTCAGGCCGATCTTGTCCAGATTGCGCCCGCGCTCGAACCCCGGCATGCCGCGCTCGACGACGAGCAGGGAGATGCCCTGATGGCCGGCATCCGAGTCGGTCCGCGCGACCACGATCACCAGGTCGGCCTGGATCCCGTTGGAGATGAACGTCTTCTGGCCGTTGACCACATAGTCGTCGCCGTCGCGGACCGCCGTCGTACGGATGCCCTGCAGGTCCGATCCGGCACCGGGCTCGCTCATCGCGATCGCGGTGATGATCTCCCCCGTACAGAAGCCCGGCAGCCAGCGCCGCTTTTGTTCCTCGTCGGCGTAGTCGAGGAGGTACCCGGCGTTGATGTCGCAGTGGACCGGGAAGCCGACTCCACCCCCGTGGGTCCTGGTCAGCTCCTCGCCGACCACGGCGTTGAACCGGAAGTCGCGCCGCCCGCCGCCGCCGTACTCCTCCGGCACCATGTAGCCGAGAAAGCCCTGCCGGCCGGCCTTCTCCCACAGCTCGCGCGGAACGATCCCGGCCTGCTCCCAGGCCTCGTGGTGCGGAGCGATCTCCTTGTCACAGAAGGCGCGCACGGCATCTCGGAAGGCCTCGTGGTCGGGTTCGAAGAGCTGACGTTCCACGGTTGCTCCTTGTCGAGTCGGTCAGGTCTGGATGACGGCGCCGGAGGCGATCAGGTCGTCGACGTCGTCGATTCCCCAACGCCGCAAGGCATCCGCGGTGTCGGCGCCCGCACTCCCAGGTGGTGGTCCGGAGAGCTCCGGCGACGTACGGGAGAAGCGTGGCGCCGGTGCGGGCTGGAGTACGCCGTGGTGCTCGACAAGCATCCGCCGTACCTCGTTGACCCGGGTCTCGGCCGCCTCGGCGTACGTCAGCACCGGCGCGACGCAGGCGTCGCTGCCCTCGAAGATCGCCGTCCACTCCTCCTGGGTCTTGGTGGCGAACTGCGCGGCGATGCGTTCGCGCAGAACCGGCCACTCGCTCGGCTCGTAACGGGACGGAAGGTCGGCCTCACCCAGCAGCTTGACGAACGCGTCGTAGAACTCCGGTTCGAGCGCGCCCACGGCCATGTGTCTTCCGTCGGAGGTCTCGTAGACGTCGTAGAACGGAGCTCCGGTGTCGAGCAGGTTACGACCGCGCTCGTCCGTCCAGGCGCCGGACGCTCGCATCCCGAAGATCATCGTGCTCAGATGGCTCACGCCGTCCACGATCGCCGCGTCCACCACCTGGCCCCGGCCGCTCTCCCGGGCCTCGAGCAGCGCGGCCAGCATCCCCACGACGAGGTACGTCCCGCCCCCACCGAAGTCGCCGAGCAGGTTGAGCGGCACCTGGGGAGGTCCGCCGGCCCGCCCGATCGCGTGCAGGTTTCCGGTCATGGCGACGTAGCCGATGTCGTGTCCCGCCGTGTGCGCGAGCGGGCTGTCCTGGCCCCACCCGGTCATCCGGCCGTACACCAGCCGCGGGTTGACCGCATGACAGTCGTCCGGGCCGAGACCGAGCCGCTCGGCGACGCCGGGCCGGAACCCCTCGAGCAGCCCGTCGGCCCGCTCGACCAATCGGAGCACGGTCGCGAGGCCGGTGGGGTTCTTCAGGTCGACCGCCGCACTGGGGCGCCCGCGGTTCAACAGGTCCAGCTCCGGGGGCCCGAACGTCGTCCCGCCTCCGGGACGATCGACCCGGATCAGGTCGGCACCCAGGTCGGCCAGCAACATGGCGGCGAACGGGCCGGGGCCGATGCCCGCGAGCTCGACGATGCGTACGCCGTTCAGCGGTCCTGGGCTCATGGCCGCAATTGTGACAGTTCCACTGTCACGGTAGTCAAGCCGCCCTCTTCTGGCTCGCGTCGCGACCCCCCACGACTCAGTCGACGTCCTCGTCTACCCAGTCGAACGTCTTGGTGACCGCCTTTCTCCAGTTGCGATAGAGGCGCTCCCGGCGCTCGGCGTCCATCCGCGGCGTCCATCGCATGTCCTCGACCCAGTTGCGCCGCAGTACGTCGAGATCGCTCCAGTAGCCGACCGCGAGTCCCGCGGCGTACGCCGCTCCGAGGGCGGTCGTCTCGTTGATCCTCGGCCGTACCACCGGAACGCCGAGCAGGTCGGCCTGGAACTGCATCAACAGCTCGTTCACCACCATGCCGCCGTCGACCTTCAGCTCCTTGAGATCGACACCGGAGTCGGCGTTCATGGCGTCCAGCACCTCCCGCGACTGGAACGCGGTCGCCTCCAGCACCGCGCGCGCCAGGTGGCCCTTGTTCACGTACCGCGTCAGCCCGACCAGGGCGCCCCGGGCGTCGGCCCGCCAGTACGGCGCGAACAGCCCGGAGAACGCCGGCACGAAGTACGCCCCGCCGTTGTCGTCCACCGTGACCGCGAGCCGCTCGATCTCCGACGCCTCGACGATCAGACCCAGGTTGTCGCGGAGCCACTGCACCAGTGCGCCGGTCACCGCGATCGAGCCCTCCAGTGCGTAGACCGGCGCCGACTCACCGATCCGGTAACAGACCGTGGTGAGCAGCCCGTGCTCACTGTGTATCCGCTCCTCGCCGGTATTGAGGAGCATGAAATTCCCAGTACCGTACGTGTTCTTCGCGCTGCCGATCTCGTAACACACCTGGCCGAACGTCGCCGCCTGCTGATCACCGAGGATCCCGGCGACGGGTACGCCGCGCAGGACGCCCGGCCGGCATTCGCCGTACACCTCCGAAGAGGACCTGATCTCCGGCAGCATCGACAGCGGCACGCCCATCTCCGCGGCGATCTCCTCGTCCCAGGACAGGGTGCCGAGATCCATCAGCATGGTGCGGCTGGCGTTGGTGACGTCCGTGACGTGGACGCCGGAGTGCTCCGCACCGCCCGTGAGGTTCCAGAGCACCCAGGTGTCCATGTTGCCGAAGAGCAGCTCGCCGCGCTCCGCTTGTTCGCGAGCGCCCTCGACGTTGTCGAGGATCCAGCGGATCTTGGGCCCGGAGAAATACGTCGCCAGGGGCAGCCCGACCGTCGACTTGTAGCGGTCCGCGCCCCCGCCGAGGGCGGCCAGCTCCTCGCAGATCTCCTGCGTGCGGGTGTCCTGCCAGACGATCGCGTTGTGGATCGGCCGGCCGTCGGTCCGATCCCACACCACCGCGGTCTCCCGCTGGTTGGTGATGCCCACCGCCGCGATGTGCGAAGAGTTCAGATTGGCCTTGCCGAGCGCGCCGCCGATCACTTCCCTTGTGTTGTTCCAAATTTCCAGCGCGTCGTGCTCTACCCATCCGGCGCGGGGAAAGATCTGCTCGTGCTCCATCTGGTCCGCCGCCACCACCTCGCCGTCCTGGTCGAAGATCATGCAGCGCGTGCTCGTCGTGCCCTGGTCGATCGCCGCCACGTAGTCAGCCATGATGGGCACAGTATGGGGACGGCCCGACTCCGGCAACGCAGCGCGTCGTCGGCCGATGACGAGGGAGAGGACCATGTCCGGTTCCGCGCGACTGGGCCCCGCCGAACGGGCGGCGGCCTGGCATCGGCTGCGGTCGGAGGAGTTCGACGTACTCGTCGTCGGTGGCGGCGTCACCGGGGCGGGAACGGCGCTCGACGCGGCCACCCGGGGCCTTCGGGTGGCTCTGGTGGAGGCGCGGGACTTCGCCAGCGGTACGTCGTCCCGGTCGTCGAAGCTGCTCCACGGCGGGTTGCGCTACCTGGAGCAGCTGAACTTCGACCTGGTGCGTGAGGCGCTGCGTGAGCGCGGGCTGATGCTGAATCGGATCGCCCCGCATCTGGTCAGGCCGGTGCCGATCCTCTATCCGTTGACGCATCCGATCTGGGAGCGCCCGTACGTCGGCGCCGGTCTCGTCCTGTACGACACGATGGGCGGGGCGCGTTCGCTTCCGTGGCACCGGCACCTGACGCGGACGGGTGCCCGCAAGCTGTGTCCGGCCATCAGGCGGTCGGCGTTGACCGGCGGGATGCTTTACCACGACGCGCAGGTCGACGACGCGCGCCACACTCTGACCGTGGTACGCACGGCCTCCGCGTACGGCGCCGCGGTGCTGAGCTCCGCCGAGGTGGTGGCGTTCACTCATGCCGGTGAACGGGTCACCGGTGCGGTCGTACGCGATGTCGAGACCGGCGACGAGGTCGAGGTGCACGCCTCGGTCGTCGTCAACGCGACCGGGGTGTGGACCGACGAGGTGCAGGCTCTGGCCGGAGGCAGGGGCCGGTTCCACGTACGGGCGTCCAAGGGAGTGCACATCGTCGTACCCCGGGACCGAATCCCATCCGAGGTCGGTTTGGTCTTGCGTACAGAGAAATCCGTCCTGTTCATGATTCCGTGGACGACGCACTGGCTGATCGGCACGACGGACACCGACTGGAATCTCGACCTCGCCCACCCGGCGGCGAGCCGGGCCGACGTCGACTACCTGCTCGATCACATCAACCGCGTCTTGTCCGTGCCGCTGACCCGGGACGACATCCAGGGGGTGTACGCCGGTCTCCGGCCGTTGCTCGCGGGCGAGTCGGAGGAGACCAGCCAGCTCTCTCGGGAGCACGCGGTCGCGCGGCCGCAACCGGGGTTGGTGTCCATCGCGGGCGGCAAGTACACGACGTACCGCGTCATGGCCGCCGACGCCGTCGACCTGGGCGCTACCGACATCGGCCGAGCGGTGCCCGACAGCCCGACGGCCAACATCCCGCTGGTGGGTGCCGAGGGCTATCACGCGCTGGTCAACCAGATACCGCAGCTCGCGTCGTCGTATGGCCTCCCGGGCTGGCAGATCGAGCGGCTCGTGGGCAGGTACGGGTCGCTGACCACCGAGGTGCTGGAGCAGGCGGGGTCCGACGAGTCGCTGCTGCGGCCGATGAACCAGGCTCAGGAGTACCTCGGGGTGGAGATCGCGTACGCCGCGTCGCACGAGGCGGCGCTGCATCTCGACGACGTGCTCACCCGGCGTACCCGCGCCTCGATCGAGACCCCGGACCGGGGCACGGACGCCGCCGCGGCCGCGGCCCGGATCGTCGCCCCGCTGCTCGGCTGGGACGACGACCGGGTGGACAACGAGGTCCAGGCGTACGCCGCCCGGGTCAAGGCCGAACGCGAGTCGCAGGAGCAGGCCGACGACCTCGCCGCCGATGCGGCCCGGGTCGCCGCGCCCGACACCCGCAAGGTCGCCGTCGGCCGCGCCCTGCAGTGATCCCGGAGAGGTTCTCGCGATGTTGGGGGCCGGGCCGACCCGGCCCCCAACCGCCTCGACCGGTCGTTCGTCGAGCGTTCATTCCTGCCGCAGAACGGACAACCGGTCGCGGTACTCCTGCTCGTCGATCTCACCGCGCGCGAACCGCTCGGCAAGCTGGGCGGCACCCGCGGCCGCGGGATCGGGCGTGCGCCGACGTCTCCAGAAGATCGTGAAGGCCACGACTACGCCCGTGATCAGCAGCAGCCAGAAGATCGGGAAGATCGGCCACCACGCACCGGGTCCGTCGTACCCGTTCCAGGTCATGAGTGTCATCAACATCGGTAGGGCTCCTTTCGGGTTCTCGTGTCCTACCGATGGTGCTGTCACGCGCGGCCGAAATCGTCAGCATGGAAGCGGCTTCGGGTGTACGCCGTCCTGCGTAGCCGCCCGTCCCGGCGTACGCACCCCCACGCACTCGCCACCCCTTCGCGCCGAGATTGCACAACTGGCCGTTCCCTCGCGCCGAGATTGCACAACTGGCCGACCGGGTCGACCTGATGTGCAATCTCGGCGCGAATGTTGGACTCAGCCGGGGCGCAGCAACCACCGAATCGCCGACGTAACCACCGTGCCGGACGCACGCACCACGATCGCCTCGGCGATCGGCAACCAGGGCAGCCGAAGCGGCCAGCGTGCCCACCACGGCAAAAGCCCTACCGCGGCGGCCGACAACGTGGCGTACCCCGGTCGGGCCACCCACGGGATCGGCGCATGCACCAGCAGGAACCTGGCCGCGGCACGCGCCTCCGGCGTGCTCATGAGCTCCGGCCGGTAGTACGCCAGGCGGGCCGCCAGCTCCCGCTCACTGACCGGAGGGTCCGGTACGCCGAGCGCCCGGGCGACGACCGCGGTGTCCTCGACATAGCCATCCCTGCCGGCCTGGTCGAGCGGCCGGTCGCCGTACCTCTGGTGGGCGCGCAGGAAGCTGTCGATCTCGGCGACATGCACCCAGCCCAGCAGATGCGGATCGTCGGCGGCGTACGGCGTCCTCCCGCTGACCCGCGCATGCACCGCGCGGACCCGCGCGACCGCGGCCTCGGCATCCTCGGCGGTGCCGTACGTCGTGACCGCCAGGAACTCGCTGGTGCGCTGCAGCCGGCCCCACGGGTCGCCCCGATAACCCGAATGCTGCTCGACCGCGGCCATCGCCAGCGGATGCAGGGACTGCAGCAGCAGCGCACGCAGGCCGCCCACGAACATCGCCGCGTCGGCGTGCACCCGTCGGATCGGCCGGTCCGCGCCGAACCAGCGCGGACCCGGAGACCGCAGGATGCGCTCGGCCTTCGCGTCGCCGTCCGGCCCGCGCACCCGAGCGAGGACCGCCTGGCCGAGTCGCTCGCGTACGTCGATACCCGGGAGCACCGCCATGCAGCGATCATCGCACGGCCGGTCGTCGCCGCCGTCCCCACAACCTCCGGACCTAGGGTGGGATCGTGCAACCGGACGCCATCGACCTCGCGACCGCGCCGACGCCGCGACCGGCACTCGCGCGCGCCGAGATCGACGGGGATACCGTCCTCTACTCCGACTCCACCGGTCGCACTCACCACCTGACCGACGCCACCTCCGCGGTCTGGAGGTGCCTCGATTCCCACATCACGCTGCGCGAGCTGGCCGAGGACATCACCGCGGTGTCCGGCTGGGACCGCGCGGCGGTAGAGGCCGATGTGGTGGAGGTGGTACGTCGGCTCGGGCGCGCAGGACTGCTCGACGACGTCGCACCGGAGACCGGGTGGATCGGCCGGGCCCGCGGCCGGGTGGCCCGCGGCCGGCCGGATCCGGCGGTGCCGCGGCTCATCGCCGTACCGCCCAGTGAATGCGCCCGGCGCACCCAGATGAGCTGGGCGATGACCCGGACCGTGCGGGTCGGCTCCTACCTCCTGGGCGTGCGCTCCGCGACGTCCGAGCTGGACGGGTTGGTCGCCCGCGCACTGGCCGCGCATCTCGTCGACGACGTGCGGGCGCCGCCGAACTACTCACTCCGGCTGGCAGCCTCCGACGGGATCGCCCATCACCGGATGTTCCGGGCGTGTGAGACCCCGGTGCGAACCCGGTCGCTGCGCCGCCTGCTCGATGCGTTGTGCGGATTCCTCGCGAGCCATGCGGCCGAGCAGGACTCCGCCGCCGTACATCTGGACGCCTTGGTCCTGGTCCACGACGGGCGGGTGATGCTGCTGCCTCCCGAGCTGCGGCCGCTGCGCACGGGCGAAGAGGAGCTGCGGCGGTACGGCGTACGCATCCTCGACTCCCAGACTGCGCCCCTCGACCCCGCGAGCGGACAGCTCGTGATCCGGCCGCCCATGCTCACCATGGACGACGCGGCCCTCGCCGAGGCGGCCGCGGTCGCGCCGGAGCCCGAGCCGGCCGAGGCCGCACCGGTCGCCGAACCGGGCCACTATCCGGTCCGGGTCTGGGCGGACGTCGCCACGACCGGGGCGTCGCACGACACCGACACCCCGAGTCGGGCCGCGCTCGTCGCGACGGCCAACCGGCGGGTGCGGAACCGTCCGGCGATCGATCCACAGACGGCGTTGTCCACCCTGGCCCAGGTCGCGTCCGGCGCCGTACCGGTCTGGCTTGCCGCGGGCACCGAGACCGGCGC
Source organism: Propionibacteriales bacterium (assembly GCA_009377795.1). Classification (GTDB taxonomy): domain Bacteria; phylum Actinomycetota; class Actinomycetes; order Propionibacteriales; family Nocardioidaceae; genus WHTJ01. The sequence goes on from WHTJ01000028.1 coordinate 38,609, forward strand.
GATGCTGGAACAGCTCCTCAAGGCCCTGGACCGACCGATCTGACCCCGCCCTCCTCGCACCGAGATTGCACATCTGGCCGTCCGCCACGCCCAGCATCAGTCCGCGATCCGAGTCGCCCGGGCAAGGCGTCGCCCCAACGCGGCCACCCGGTCGGCGAGCTCCGGAGGCTCGAGTACTTCGAAATCCAGATCGAGCATCGCGAGATGGAGGGCGAGCGCATCCAGCGACTCCGACCCGGCTGCCAGCACGCAGGTCTCGTCATCGATCGGCTCGACCACGGCGGCGCCCACCGGGATTCGGGCGGCGGTCTCCGCGGCCGGCGCATGGATCCGCACCCGGGCCTGATAGCGGTACGGCGCGGACGACACCGCGTGCGCGACATAGGTCGCGGCGTCCGGCAGGTCGGTGGCCGTGAAACGCCGCCCGGTCGGCTCGGGGTCGTACATCCGGTCCACCCGGAACGTACGCCAATCCTCGCGGTCGAGATCGCGGGCCAGGAGATACCAGGTGCGCCCGGTGTGCACGAGCCGGTACGGCTCGACCGTGCGGCGGGTCGGCGTACCGCTTCGATCCCGATAGCCGAACCGCAGCCGCTCCAGGTCCCGGCAGGCCAGAGCGATCACGGCCAGCACTTCCGGGTCGGCCGCGCGACCACTCGACAGCAGGGGGACCGTGGAGCTTTGCAGCGCCGCGACCCGACGCCGCAACCGGGACGGCAGGGTCGGTTCCAGCTTGGTCAGCGCGCGCAGCGACGCCTCCTCCATACCGGCCACCGACCCACCGGCGGCGGTGCGCAGGCCGACCGCCACCGCGACGGCCTCCTCCTCGTCGAGCAGCAGGGGCGGTACGACGCTCCCGGCGCCGAGACGATAGCCGCCCGCGACACCGGGCACCGCGTCGATCCGGTAACCGAGACGGCGAACCCGGTCGATGTCGCGGCGCACCGTCCGCGTGGTCACGTCCAGACGCGCCGCCAGCTCGGCACCGGTCCAGTCGCGTTGCATCTGCAGCAGCGACAGCAGTCCGAGCAGCCGAGCGGAGGTCTCCAGCATCTTTCTCCAGTCCTGGCCCAATCGCGGACTGAACTCGTCCGCAATAGATCGTAACGTCGTCCGCATGGAACTCGACTGGAAGACCCAACTGATCGAGCAGATCGACCACCACTGGCGGGAGCAGCTCCGCCCGCGCCTCGCCGGGCTCTCCGACGACGAGTACACCTGGGAGCCCGTACCGGGCGCGTGGAACGTCCGGCCACGCGGGACCGGCACCGCGCCCATCGCCGCTGGAGCCGGTGACTTCACCATCGACTGGGCGTTCCCCGAGCCGGACCCCGCTCCGGTGACCACGATCGCCTGGCGGCTCGGGCACCTCATCGTCGGCGTCCTGGGGATGCGGGTCGCGGGCCACTTCGGCGGGCCGGCCATGGACTACATGAACTTCGGCTACGCCGGAACCGCCGATGAGGCGCTCGCCCAGCTCGACGAGCAGTACGCCGCGTGGATGGACGGCGTACGCGCCCTCGGCCCGGATCGCCTCGCCAAGCCTTGCGGCGAGTCCGAGGGAGAATGGGCCGACCTCCCCATGGCGGCGCTCGTGTTGCACATCAACCGGGAGCTGATCCACCACGGCGGCGAGATCGCGCTCCTCCGCGACCTCTACCTCCGCCTCGGCTAGGCGTGCCCCTCGCGGCCCCCTCCCGTCGAGATTGCACTTGTGGTCGCGCCGGGGTCGACCACAAGTGCAATCTCGGCGCGAAGAAACGGCCAGATGTGCAACCTCGGCGCGAATGAATGGGCTCAGAAATGGGGCTCAGGGGGCGGGCAGCGTCTCCGGCAGGTCGAAGGTCGCGAACAGAGTCGGGTCGACGAACGCCGTCATCCGCGCAATCCCAGAGGTGGACATCGTGACGACGTGTAATACGCCGTACCCGCGATAAGTGCCGTCCGCCTCCCGCCGGTAATGCGCGAATCCCGATTGGCCATTTGCCCGGATCGGGAGGAGCCGGAGATCACCCGGACCTCCGATCCGGCGGGCCAGGAACCGACGGCAGCTCTCGACGCCCCTGAACCAGATCGGGTAGGGCGGCATCTCCAGGACGACGTCGTCGCGGAGCAGCGTGGTCAGGTCCGCCAGATCTGCGTTCTCGAAGGCGGCGACGTACCTGTCGAGCAGTGCACGACGTTCCGGCTCGGTAGGCTCGGCGAGCCGATCCTCGTGCGGTTCGAGCCGTGCGAGCTGATCGCGGGCACGCTGCAACGCGCTGTTGACCGCGGCGGACGAGGTGTCCAGCAGGTCGGCGACCTCGGACGCCCGCCATCGCAGCACCTCGCGCAGCAACAGTACGGCGCGTTGCCGGGCGGGCAGATGCTGTAATGCGGCCACGAGCGCCAGCCGGATGGTCTCCCTGGCTGCGGAGATCGCGGCCGGATCGGCCGCCGCGGAGGGGATCAGCGAGTCCGGGATGGGCTGCAGCCAGGGGACGTCCGGCTGCGACACCAGCTCGACCTCCGGATCCATGCTTGGATCACCGAGTCCGGACGGCAGGGGCCGACGGCTGCGCTGCTCCATCGCCCGCAGGCAGGCCGTGGTAGCGATCCGGTAGAGCCACGTCCGCAGCGAGGACCGCCCCTCGAATCCGGCGTACGAGCGCCATGCCCGCGCGAACGTCTCCTGAACCATGTCCTCGGCATCGTGCACGGACCCGAGCATGCGATAACAGTGGGCCAACAACTCCTGCCGGAACGGCTCGGTGAGGTGTGCGAAGTCCTCGGCCGCGAGATCGGCCCGCGGACCAGTTGATGCGGTACTCGACATGCCGCTCCCCGTTCGCTGTCAAACCGGTTGCCTCTACCTGTATAGAGCCGCCGTACCGCGAAAACTCATCGATGAGTTCCCACCTGCCGCTGGATCTCCATGGGTGACGGGATTCGAGACTCTTCACCGAAAGGACCGGAATATGAACCCGACTCGGACCTGGGCCCTCGCCCTCACCTCCGTCGGCTCGCTCATGGCCGCCCTCGACACGCTGGTGGTGACGACCGCCCTCACCACCATCAGGCTGGATCTTGGTGCGTCGATCCAGGAGCTGGAATGGACGGTCAACGCCTACAACCTCAGCTTCGCCGTACTCCTGATGACCGCCGCCGCGCTGGGCGACCGGATCGGACGCCGGCGGGTCTACGCCGCCGGGTTGACGCTGTTCAGCGTTGCATCCGCCGCGTGTGCGCTGGCACCGGACATCGGGTGGCTGATCGCCGCCCGTGCGGTGCAGGGGGTCGGCGCGGCGCTGGTACTACCGCTCGGGTTGGCCCTGTTGAGCGTGGCGTTCCCACCGGAACGCCGGGGTACGGCGATCGGGATCTTCAGCGGCATCACCGGGATAGCGGTCGCCAGCGGACCGCTGATCGGCGGCGCGGTTGCCGAGGGGCTCGCCTGGCAGTGGATCTTCTGGCTGAACGTGCCGATCGGGCTCGCGATGGTGCCCCTGGTGCTGGCCCGCCTGAAGGAGAGCTTCGGTCCGGACACCGCGGTCGATCTCGGCGGGGTCGGGCTGGTCACGGCGGGTACGTTCGGCCTGGTCTGGGGTCTGGTGCGCGGGAACATCGTGGGCTGGGCGAGTGCCGAGGTGGCCTCGGCACTCGTCGCCGGAGGACTGCTGGTCGCGGCGTTCGTCCGCTGGGAGCTTCGTACGAGACGGCCGATGCTGCCGATGCGGTTCTTCCGTTCAGCGGCGTTCTCGGCGGGGAACGCGGCGATCTTCCTGCTCTTCGGGTCGCTCTTCGGTGCGGTCTTCTTCGTGGCACAGTTCCTGCAGACCGGGCTCGGATATGGCCCGCTCGGCGCCGGGCTTCGGCTCACTCCGTGGGTGGTCACCCTGCTGATCGTCGCCCCGATCGCCGGAACCTTCGCGGACCGGATCGGAGAGCGACCGCTGATGGTCGGCGGGTTGTCGTTGCAGGCGGTCGGGATGGCCTGGATCGGGTTGATCGCTGCGCCCGGGCTCGCCTATGCGGATCTGGTCGCGCCGCTCGTGGTCGCCGGATGTGGCGTCTCGATGGCGATTCCGGCCGCCCAGAACTCAGTGCTGGGGGCGGTCGACTCCGTGGAGGGGGGCAAGGCATCGGGGGTCAGCAGCATGTCGCGTGAGCTCGGTGGGGTGTTCGGCATCGCCGTACTGGTCGCGGTCTTTGCCGGTTCGGGCGGCTACGCTTCGGCAGCGGCGTTCGTCGACGGGTTTGCCCCAGCCATCGGAGGATCCGCGGTGCTCGCGTCCGCCGGTGCCGTCGTCGGGCTGCGGCTGCCCGGGCGGCGGACACCGACCGAACCTGCGCAGGCTGAACTGCAACTGGCCCACGACTGACGTGCCACCCCACCTCCGCCACCCATCTCGCGCCGAGATTGCACATCTGGCCGACTCGGGGTCGTCCCGTCTCGACCGGTGTGGTCATCGAAACCGACGAGGACGTCGCCAAACGTCGGGCCAGCACAGCAGCTACGTCGGTTACGGCGACTGACCGAGCCCACGGCGCCCCACCTCGCGTCGAGATTGCACATCTGGTCGACCACAAGTGCAATCTCGGCGCGAAGAAAACGGCCAGATCTGCAATCTCGGCGCGAAAGGGGGAGGGGGCGGCGGCGGAGCGGGGCGGGGCGGGGCGGCCGGGCGGGGCCGTCCGTTCAGCCGAAGTTCTTGCCCTCGCCGCGATAGGTCGCGACGGTGTCGACCAGCTGGTCGCCGCGCACGAGATGCAGTGCGTCGAAGCGCTCGCACATCTCCCCGGCCTTGGTGTGCCGCATCCACACCCGATCACCGACGCGCAACCGGCCGGCGGCCCGCCCGGTCACCGGAGTCTGCACCTCACCCGCGCCCTCGACCCGCACCAGCTCGAGGCCGTCCGGAAGGTACGGCGTGGGCAGGCGGTCCCGGCCGGCCTGTCCGGAGGCGACGTACCCGCCGCCGAACAGCGTGGCGATCTCCGGCGCCGGACGGCGTACGACGGGCAGCGCGAACAGCGGCGCCGGCCGCGGGCGGAAGCCGCGATACCGGTCGAACAACGTGGGCCCATAGAGCCCGGACCCCGCGGTCACCTCGGTCACGATCGGGTCGGCAGCACTGGTCTCCAGGCTTCCGGTTCCGCCGGCGTTCACAATCTCCAGCGGGGCGACCTCCCGCACCGCGGCGACCACGGCGGCACGACGTTGCGCGATCTCCGCCGCCGAGCGCGCCTTCATCATCCGGATCGGCGAGTTGAGGTCCTGCAGTCCGGCGATCTGCGCCTCGTACGTCATCAGGCCGACCAGGGCGAACCCGGGCCGGCGTACCGCCTCGCGCGCCAGCGCCACGGTCGGCACCGGCTCGCGCAGCGGCGACCGGCGTACGCCGACGTGCACGCCGAGCGGACGCCAGGACGCGTCCAGGTCCAGGCACACCCGAAGCTCCGGGCGGCGCTCACCCAGCACCCGGTCGACGAAGTCGAGGTGGTCGACGTCGTCGACCATCAGCGTGATCCGTCGGCACAGCTCCGGGTCCTTCGCCAGGGCCTGGAACGCACGGCGGTCCGCCGACGGGTACGCCATCAGGATGTCCTCGACGCCGTGCTCGGCCAGCCAGACCGCCTCGGCGAGCGCATAGCTCATGACGCCGCGAAAGCCCGGACGCGCCAGGGCGTCGTCGAGCAGGTGACGGCACCGCAACGACTTCGACGCCAGCCGGATCGGGGTGCCACCCGCGCGGCGTACGAGATCCTCGGCATTGCCGTCGAACGCGTCGAGATCCACGAGTGCGAACGGCGGATCGAGATCTGTGGTCGCGCGATCCAGGCGCTGCCGATCTGAGATCGGACGACGGTTCATGGCGCTGACTCCCGGTCGAATCGGGGTTGCGGCAACCGTACGCGACCGGCCGCCCGGCGCCGTCACACGTCAACGCTGTCCTGGAACTCCTCGAGATGATCCCGCGTCGACGTCCAGCGAAGCACGGCCAGATGTGCAATCTCGGCGGGAAGAATGCGGCCAGTCGGCGGCTCACGCGCGCCGCCGCCGCTCCAACCCCGCGGCCCGGGTGCCATGAGGTGATCTCGAGATGATCGGCCGGATCCCCGACCCGGGTCAGGACCACCTCGGTCACATCGAGCCGGAACCGGTGCGACTCGCCCTGCGCGGCCGGATCGGAGACCTCGATCGCGTGACCCGCGACCTTGGCCTCACCCTGCCAGGCCGAGGGATCGTCGTCCGGCGGATCGACCGTCGGGGAGTGGAGCGCCAGCCGAGGATCCCGGCGCAGGTCGAGCGCCTTCAGCGCACCCGGCATCGATCCGAGCCACAGCTCGCCGCCGGAGAACTCGACCTCGGTCCCGCTGATCCGTGGCGAGCCGTCGCGTCGCAGCGTGGCCACCGTGCAGTGCTTGCGGACCGCGAAACAGTTGCGGACCGCGGCGATGAACTCCGGCTCCGTGTCCGCTATCTCCTGCCAGCCGACCATGCTCGTGACCCTGCCAGAACGCGCCGACAATCGCGCATCCGGCCGCGCGCGGCCGGGCTAACCGTCCGGCCCGGGGGCGGCGCCGTGCAGCTCGGGCAGCACCTGATCGCGGCCCCAGAGGTACATGAGCAGCGCCTCGCCGGTGCCCTCGAGGTCGGGGCCCTCGCCGTACGTCCATTCCACGTCGGTCGCCACCAGCCGCCTGCCCACGGCTCGCTTCGCCTCGGTGGAGAAGGACGAGTTGGTGGTGATCAGGTGCAATGTGGCGAGCAGGTGCTGCTCCGGTACGTCGGTTCCCAGGCGCAACGGCCGCCGGATGTCCTGGTGATGCACGATGTTGTCGACCAGCACGAGGTGGGGCGCGGCCCGCATGAGGCGCAGCATCCGATCGCTGCGAAGGAGCTCCACGATCGTGTCGTCGGACAGCTGTGACCACCGAGCGGCGGTGTGGACGTTGAAGCGATCGTGGTCGAAGCCCGCGAGCGCCATGCCGAGCAGGAACATCGGCATCGTCTGGCCGGCGTACTGAGGTTCCCCCGGTTCTCCGGTGACTGGATTATCTGGTTTCGGTTGGGGGTTCGGGGGTCGTAGCTGACTCGTGGTGGGTGTGCTGTCTGTGCCACGTCTCCTCGTACTC
>WHTJ01000029.1 GCA_009377795.1 Propionibacteriales bacterium
TGCACGCCTCACCTGCGGTACGCCGCGCCACCCCGGATGAGCGGCGACGTAGTCCGTGAACCCGGCAGGCGAGACCAGCCCGCTGGCCAGCCACAGATCACCCACCACGACGGCTTCTACAAGGTCCGATGCGTTTCGCATGCCATCGAAACAGCTGCGCAAGGGGACGGTGCACGGGATTCCTGCGATCTCGGTGAGATCGGATGCTGGCAGGGGTTCCCGCGATACCCGTGTGCCCTCCACCTCGTGGATGCGTCCACGTCGGCCGACGTACAGGGGGACGTCGACCCGAGTCCTGCCGTCCTTGCTCAACCCGTCGCAGTACGGCAGGCCGTGGAGAAATCCAGAGGCCCACTCTCCGACGGCCCCATCGGAGGGCAGCCGGATGGAGTGCTGGGCCAGGCGCTGCCCCACCGTCGTCGCGTCGACGGACGCAGGCACGTAGAACCCGTGGGAGGTACGCGCCCAGCGCCGGCTCGTGCGCAGGAGCTGGCGTCGGCTCACGCCCTCATCGCGCAGCTGCCGACGGGATGTCGGCCGCACGAGATGGTCAGGCAACCGCTCCTTCTCGTCGGACACCGCCTCAGCATCCACCCGATCCGAGGTTCAGAGCCGGGCGTCATCCACAGGCAGGCGTCATGACACGTTCGGCCACGGCGCGGGCCACCCATGGGTGACCGAACGTGTCATCTGGCGACGGGTCCGGCCGCCGGTGCCCGGCCGACGGTGCCCGGCCGGCGATGCGCGTGACGTCAGGCCAGCGAGTCCAGCCAGGCGCGGTGCAGGTCGGCGAACCGGCCGTCTCCGCGCGCGATCAGCACCTGCGGCGGGCCGTCCTCCAGGACCCGGCCGTGCTCCAACACCAGCACCCGGTCGGCGATCTCCACGGTGGACAGCCGGTGCGCGATGATCAGCGCCGTACGGTCGGCCAGGATGGTGCGCAGGGCCCGCTGCACCAGCCGCTCACTGGGTACGTCGAGCGAGGACGTCGCCTCATCCAGGATCAGGACCGCGGGATCGGCCAGGAAGGCCCGGGCGAACGCGACCAGCTGGCGCTGCCCCGCGGACAGCCGGCCGCCGGTGTTCGACACCTCGGTCTCGTACCCGTCCGGCAACTGAGCGATGAAGTCGTGCGCGCCGATCGCGCGCGCGGCCGCGGCGATCTCCTCCCGGGACGCCGCGGGCCGGCCGAACCGGATGTTGTCGGCGATCGTGCCGGAGAACACGTAGTTCTCCTGAGTCACCATCACGACCGCGCGCCGCAAGGTGTCCTCGTCGAGATCACGCAGGTCGATCCCGTCCAGCAGGACCCGCCCGCCGGTCGGGTCGTAGAACCGCGACATCAACTTGGCGATCGTGGTCTTCCCGGCCCCGGTGGCGCCGACCAGCGCCACCGTCTGGCCCGCGGGCACCGCGAGCTCCAAGCCGGGCAGGACGGGCGGGCCGTCGACGTACCCGAACGCCACCCCCTCGAGCCGCACCTCGCCCCGCGCGACCGGCAGCGGCGTCGGGCTGGCCGGCTCCGGCACCGAGGGCTCCTCCTCCAGTACGCCGGACAGCTTCTCCAGCGCCGCACCGGCCGACTGGAACGTGTTGTAGAACTGCGAAATCTCCTGCATGGGCTCGAAGAACTGCCGAAGGTACAGCAGGAACGCGGCCAGCACCCCGACCGTGACCTCGCCCTCGATCGCGAGATAGGAGCCGTAAACAAGCACAACCGCGATCGTGATGTTGCCGACCAGCTTGACCCCCGGGGTGAACATGCCGACCAGCCGGAACGCCCGGAGGTTCGCCAGCCGGTAGTCGTCATCCAGCCGCTCGAAGATCTGCTGGTTGCGGGGCTCACGACGGAACGCCTGCACCGCGCGCATGCCGTTCATCGACTCCACGAAGTGCACGATGACGGCCGCGACGGTCTCCCGGGTACGCCGGTACGCCTTTGCGGACCCTCGCCGGAACCACCGGGTGATCAGCCACAGGAACGGGAAGGCGCCCACCGCCACCAGCCCGAGCTTGACGTCCAGCACCAGCAGCAGGACGCCGGTGCCGAGCAGCGTCAACACCGCGGTGACGAGGCCGTCGAAGCCGGACTCCAGCAGCTCGTCGATGGCATCGACGTCGGAGGTCAGCCGGGAGATCGTCCGGCCCGAGGTGTAGCGGTCGTGGAACTGGGTGGACAGCCGCTGGAAATGGTTGAACACCCGGCGCCGCAACGTCAGCAGGATGCTCTGCCCGATCCTTCCCGCGAGCAGCAGGAACGTCCATCGGGTCGCCGCCTGAGTCAGTGCGGCGACCATGACCAGGCCAACGACCGTGAACAGGTAGGCCGCGCTCTCGCCGGCGACGATCGGCGGTATGCCGTTGTCGATTCCCACCTTCACGAGGTACGGAATCGACAGCCGCGCGGCGTTCTCGGCGAGCACGATCAGCACCAGCAGGGCGATCGTGCGGCGAAACGGCCGGACCAGCTCGCCGAGCAGCCGGCGGGACCGGCGCCGAAGGAACAGCGACGCCTTCGCCGGGATCTCGTCGGTCTGCTCCGCGGCCACGCCCCGCCAGTCGGCGTGCTGCTCCCGCCAGTCGGCCTCGCTACCCGAGTCGGCCTCACCCCGCCGAGTGGCCTCATCCACCCCGACACGCCGGTGTGTCGCGGGCTCTTCGGGCCACTCGCCGTCCTGCGTCTGCTGGTCGGTGGAGGTCACTGCAGCACCTCCTCGACGTCCAGGTCCTCGGCGTCCTGACCGAGCAGCTCACGGTAGACCGGTACGTCGCGCAGCAGCTCGTGATGCGTGCCCACGTGCGAGATCGTGCCGTCCTGCAGCAGCGCGACCTTGTCGGCCAGCAGGACGGTCGACGCGCGATGTGCCACGACGATGCCGGTCGCGTCGCGCAGCACCCGGCGAAGCGCCTCCTCGACCAGGGCCTCGGTGTGCACGTCAAGGGCGGACAGGGTGTCGTCGAGCACGAGGATCTTGGGGCGGGCCAGGACCGCGCGAGCGAGCGCCAGGCGCTGACGCTGTCCACCGGACAGGGAAAGCCCCTGCTCCCCGATCCTGGTGTCGAGACCCCACGGCAGGTCGTACACGAACGCGGCCTGCGCGATCTCGACAGCGCTCCGGATCTCCTCATCCGTGGCGTCCGGACTCCCGAGCGTCAGGTTTTCCCTTGCGCTCATGGAGAACAATGTCGGCTCCTCGAACGCCGTGGCAACGATTGCCCGCAGGTTGGCGAGGGTGAGCTCGCGTACGTCGACCCCGTCGATCGTGACCCGGCCGGACGTCACGTCGTACAGCCTCGGCACCAGAGCGGTCAGCGCGGTCTTGCCGGAGCCGGTCGCGCCCACCACCGCGACCGTCTCACCCGGTACGACGTCGAGATGTACGTCGTGCAGGACCTCCTCCGCGGAGTCGGGGAACCGGAAGCCGACGCCCTCGAACCGCAGGCGCCCCCTGGGCCGTTCCAGCTCAACGTCGCCGCCGACGATGTCCGGCACGGAGTCGAAGATCTCGCCCAACCGGTCGCCGGCGGTCATCGCCTCCTGGGCCATCGCGAGGATAAATCCCAGCGCCGCGACCGGCCAGATCAGCTGCAACAGCAGGGTGATGAACGCGACCAACGCCCCCGCGGTCAGCTCGCCGCGCCCGACCGCCAGGGCACCGAATAGCAGCACGAGCACCAGCCCGAGGTTGGGGATCACCTCGAGGAATGTCCAGAACCGTGCCGACAGCCGGACCTTGTCGACCGACGAACCGTAGAGCTTCCTCGCCTTATCGTCGAACGAGTCGTAGACGTGGCGTCTCCGGCCGAACGCCTTGATCACCCGGATCCCGACCGCGCCCTCCTCGATCGCGGTCGCGAGGTCGCCCTGCTCCTCTTGCACCCGGCGGGAGATGAGGGAGTACTCCCGCTGGAACCGCCTGGTCAGGACGATGATCGGGAGCGCGAACCCGGCCACCAGGATCCCCAACGGCAGATGAAGGTGGATCATCAGCCCGATAGTGACGGCGAGCTGCACGGTGTTGATCACGAGGAACAGCAGCCCGAAGCCGAAGAACCGGCGAATCGCGGACAGGTCGACGGTCGCCCGGGAGAGCAGCTGGCCGCTCGGCCACCGGGTGTGAAACTCCATCGTCAGCTCCTGCAGCCGGGCGTACAGGTCGTCGCGGAGCGCGGTCTCGATGCCGAGCACGGCGTTCGCCTGGAACCATCGACGCAGGAAAATCAGCCCCGCCTCGAGCACTCCCAGCGCCAGGGCGAGCAAACCCAGGGGGACGATCGCCCATGCCTCGCCGTCCGCGATCGGGCCGTCGATCAACGCCGCGGTCACCAGCGGGATCGACAGGCTGATCCCCACACCGGCGAGCGCGGTGACCAGCATCAGCACCATGACGCCGCGATGCGGCCTCAGGTACGCGCGAAACCGCCACAGCGAGTGGATTCCGCTGCGGCGGGCGGGATGTTCGCGCTCGGTGGTCAATGACATATACGTCCTCTGGCGATCGGTCGCGCGTCGAGCATGCGACTTGAAGTTCGCTTGAGGTCAAGTTCGCGGGTCGCCGTCACACGCACGGCGTACGCCACATCGATACACGCAGGGTCCGACAAAGCATGGGGTAAGACGCACGCTACCCGTCGCCCCTAACGCACCGCGACCGAATTTCTCGCCACTCTCGCGCCGAGATTGCACATCTGGCCGCCGATCCCAGATCCCCAGATCGCGTCCTCAGACCTCGGTACGACGGACCACCGGCAACCGGGACCGGGCGAACAGACCCGCCGTACCCGCGGACAGGAGCGGCACGCCCACCGCGATCACGCCGAGCAGCAACCACGGGATGTCGATGATCGGCCCCGGCACCCGGGAGTACTGAGTGAGTGGCCAGGTCACCGCGATACCGGGAACGAAGCCGATCGCGACTCCCAAACCGGCGCCGAGCAGGCCGATGGTCAGCGCCTGGCCGGTCGCGACCAGCCGGCGGGTGCGCGGCGATGCCCCCACCGCGGACAACGTCGCGAGGTCCGGGCGGGCGTCCGCCAGCGCGAGCCCGGTCGCCGTCAAGGTGCCGACCAGGACGATCAGCGCACCCACCGCGGCCAGGAGGACGAAGACCAGCGTGTAGCTCTCCTGGAACCCTCGCTCGACGGAGACATCCGCGCGCGCGGAGACCGCCTTGGCAGCCGCTTCGAGATCGTCGGCCTCGGCGCCGCTCGGACCGGAGGAGGAGCCTCCGGGGACCACGATCTCCGTGACCCGCCAGGGCAGGCCAGCCTTGTCGGCGGTCTCGGGTGTGATCACGAGCGGGGTACCCGCCGAGATCCCCGCCTCCGTGATGCGTCCTGCAAGCGCATCGCTGGCCACCGCTGGGACGGGCGTCACCTTCCCGGTGCTCTTGACGCGGAGCCGCACCATTCCCCGATCGTCGATGGCCGCGGGATTCGCCACCACGGCACCGCCGCTCCGCAGCGTGCCGAGAGCGCGCTCGTCGAGCCGGATGCCGAACGCATCCAGCCCGCCCAGGTCCACGACCAGCGACCGCTCGCCGTACGCGTCGACGGTCGCATTGGGGCCATAGGGCCGAGGCGCGCATCGCCGCTGGTCCTCGGGCGAGCATCCCGGACGTACGACCGGAAGGCCCCAGCCGCGCGTCTGGCCGACTCGCCAGACGTCCTGGCCGGGGAACGCCTCGCGCGCGACACCCTCGAGCCCGGCCACGGCCGCCTCGTCATCCTTTCCCGGCACCGAGATCGCCGTGGTGCCGAGCGCGTGCCGGAGGTGATAGTTCTCCCGGCCTTCGGCGAAGTCGCTGGACGAGCCGATGGCCAGCGCCGTGAGACCGATGACGGAGGCCATCACGGCGGCGACCGCGGGCGCCGTGCGTGCACGCTGTCGCGCCGCATCCCGTACGGCGAACCGCAGCGGCAGCGGCATCCGGCGCGACAGTCGGCCGACCAGCCCCACGCCGGCGGGCGTCACGGCCACCGCACCGAGAACCAGCGCGACCGTGCCGAAGGCCACCTTGAACTCTCCGCTCTCGAGCGGCGACGATCCCCCCACGCTGGTCACCGCGGTGAACACGATCGCGGTTCCGACCCCCATCAGGATCAGGCCGGCCACCGGCCATCCCCACCGGGTCGTGGTCGTGCCGCGACGCCCGGCGAGCGTCGCGAGGACGTCGGTGCGGGCGGCCCGGCGTGCCGGGAAGTACGCCGCGAGGAGGGCGGACAGAGACCCGAACCCCGCGGCGAGCGCGAGGACGTACCACCGGACGTCGAACGGCCCGAAGTCGTACCACCGCTGCCCCTCGGCCACCCCGGCCGCGACCCAGGCCAGCCCCAGTCCGGCAGCCGAGCCCAGGACGGCGGACAGCACGCCGAGCACGAGTCCCTGGGCGAGTACGACGGCACGCAGATGGCGCGGCTCCCCACCGGTCGCACCAAGCAGCGCGAGCTGGCGACGCTGCCGGCGTACGCCCACCGCGAACGCGGGGGCCGCCAGCAACACCACCTCGAGCACGATGGCGCTGACCACCATCGCGAACACCATGAGTGTCTCCGCGTCGACTCCCGCTTGGCTGGTCGAGGCACGGGCGTACCTCTCCGAGAGGGGCGGCGGATCCTCGAACACCGCGCGGGAGAATACGCCGAGTCCCAGGCGGTTGAGCCGCCTGACCTCCGCCCAGCCCACCGGCGCCGCCCGGTCGAGGAGATACCGCATCCGGCCCGGCTCGTCGCTCAGGACCCGCCCGGCGGAGCGACCACGAAGTCGCTGTCGCCGTAGTAGTTGGGCCGCGAGGCGACACCCGCGACGGTCGCCTCGCGCGCGCCGTCGCCCAGCCGGATGGTCGACCCGATCCCGTGACCGCGCTCGGCGAGACCGGGCGAGACGACGATCTCGCCGTCAGCTTCCGGCAGCCGGCCGTCGTCGAGCTCCACCATCCCCGTGATGATGGGGTCCGTCAGGTCGATCTCGGCGGCTCGCTCCAAGCCGAGCGCACCCAGGCCGCTGCGCGGGCCGGTGTTGATGTCCCTGATCGCGACCACCCTGGCCTGGGTGACGTCGGCGACCTCGTCGGCCGTCCATGGGGTGCTCGCGCCCTTCTCGGGGGAGTGGCGTCGTGCCGGCCGACCTCGGCGGTGTTCACGAGGACCGCGAGCGCCGTCGTCAGCATCACGGGAACCCCGACCATGGCCGCGACGAGCGCGCTGCGCCCCCGCGCGCGCAACGCGTCTCGCCGGGCGATCCGGACGGCCGCCCGCCAGCCGGCCATCCGGCCACGCATCAGCGGCTCCCGCCGGAGAGCAGCGTCTCCGGGCCGGGAACCGGGCCCGCGGTGTCCACGGCCAGCCCGTCACGCAGGAACAGCACCCGGTCCGCCCAGGCGGCGTGCCGGGCCTCGTGCGTGACCAGCAGCCCGGCGGCACCGGCGTCGCAGCGCGCCCGCAGCACCCGCATCACGGCCTCCCCGGTCTCGGTGTCGAGCGCGCCGGTCGGCTCGTCGGCGAGTACGAGCCGCCGCGGACCCACCAGCGCACGGGCGATCGCGACCCTGCTGGCCACCGGACATGTCGTCCGGGAACCGTCCGGCAAGGTCGGACAGTCCCATCTCGTCGAGCGCCGCGGTCGCCGCGTGGCGGGCCGCTCGCTGCCGTACGCCGTCCAGCTCCAGCGGCAGCATGACGTTCTCCAACGCGGTCAGGGCCGGGATCAGGTTGAGGTCCTGGAAGACGTAACCGAGGGTGCGCCGCCGCATCCGCGCGAGTTCGCGGCGCGAGAGCCCGCCGAGCCGTACGCCGCACACGACCACATCACCCGTTGTCGGCGAGTCGAGACCGCCGGCCAGGCTGAGCAGCGTGGATTTCCCGGACCCGGAGGGCCCCATCACCGCCATCAGCTCGCCCTCGGCCACGGTGAGCGAGACGCCCTGCAAGGCGTGGACCTCGGCCGCACCGTGACCGTGCACGCGGGTCACGTCCCGCATCTCCAGCAGGGCAGGTCCACCCCCGGCGCCGGGGAGCTCACGATCTTCGACGAGCGCGGTCATCGCGGCACCTCCTCCGTGGAGACATCCGGCGCCTGCAGACGCTCGGGTGCCGCCGGTTCGGGGGGTTCGCCCGTACGCCGTACCAGCCGGGCCTCCACATGGTCGAGCCAGCGCACCTCGGCCTCGGTCGCGAAGACCAGGTTGTCCAGCACGAGCAGCCACGCGATGTCGTCCTGCTCGGTGGCCTGCTGCTTGAGCCGGGTCAGGTGTTGCAGCGCGCGAAGGCACTGCGTCCGCTGCATCTGTACGACGCGGGAGACGTCGAGGCCGGGAACCGTCACCGCGAGCGCGAGCTTGATGGTGAGCTCGTCGCGCGGCCGGGTCACCCGGTCCGCGGGCGTGAACCACCACTGCTCCACCGTCTGCCGGCCCTCGCCGGTGAGCCGGTACGGGATCCGGCCCTCCGGGTCGGCGGCGCCCGCGGGCTCCACCAGCCCGTCCCGCTCCAGTCGGCGCAGTGTCGTGTAGACCTGGCCGACGTTCAGCGGCCAGGTGCCGCCGGTTCGGGTCTCGAACTCCGCGCGGAGCTGTGCGCCGTACCGCGGACCCTCGGACAGCAGCGCCAGCAGGCCGTTCCGGATGGACATCGACGCCCCCTCCCCTGCATACTCGGTATATATCCTGGTCAGAGCGTGACTCTATACCGAGTATGCACCCACCACAACTTCGGAGGTCAGGCGTGCGCGGCCCGCCAGTCCGCGGCCACCCGGAGGAGTAGGTCGTTCGCCTCCACCTCGCCGAGGGACGCGCGTACGCCGTCCCCGGGGAACGGGCGGACGACGATCCCGGCCTCCTCGCAGGCCGCGGCGAAGGCGGCGGCGTCCTCACCCAGGGGCAGCCAGACGAAGTTGCCCTGCGCATCGGGGATATTCCAGCCCTGCTCGCGCAGGCCGGCGTGGACCCGCGAGCGCTCGCCGACCACGGCCTCCACCTGCTCCAACAGCTCGGTCTCGTGAGCGAGCGCCGCGATGGCCGCCTGCTGGGCGACGTGCGACACGCCGAACGGCAGGGCGCACTTGCGAATCGCGTCCGCCAGGGGCTCGGGGGCGACCGCGAAACCGACCCGGAAGCCGGCCATGCCGTACGCCTTCGAGAAGGTACGCAGGACGCACACGTTCTCCCGCCCACGCCACACCTCGAGGCCGTCGATGATCTCCGGGTCGCGCACGAACTCGCGGTAGGCCTCGTCGATCACGACCACCACGTCCGGCGGGACCCGGTCCACGAACGCCAGCAGTTCGTCGCGATGCACGGCCGGTCCCGTGGGGTTGTTCGGCGTGCACACCAGCACGGCCCTGGTCCGCTCGGTGATCGCGTCGGCCATCGCGTCAAGGTCGTGCCGGGCGTCGGGCTTCAGGGGCACGTGTACGGCGGCCGCGCCGGTGACCCCGACCGCGATCGGGTAGGCCTCGAACGACCGCCAGGCGTAGACCACCTCGTCGCCGTCCGTGCACAGCGCCTGCAGCAGGTGGTAGAGGACGGCGACCGATCCGGTGCCGGCGGCGAGACTGGTCACGGGTACGCGGAACCGCTGCGCGATCGCGTCATACAGCGCGGTGTTCCCCATGTCCGGGTAGCGGTTCATCGTGGCCGCGGCGTCGACCGCCGCCTTCAGCACACCCGGGAGCGGGGGGTAGGGGTTTTCGTTGCTGGACAGCTTGTACGCCGGCAGGCCGCCCGCTCGGGGGGACGGCGGGCGACCCGGTTTGTACGTCGGGATGGAGTCGAGAGTTGTGCGCACGCGCGGACGGGAGGTCACGTTCGTCACCCTAGACGCCGTACGGACACGCCGTCAGCCGCGCTCGGGAACCAGACGCGGAACGGCCAGATGTGCAATCTCGGCGCGAAAGAAACGCCGCTACTCGTTGGCGATCGCCGCCAGCACGTCCAGCTTGGCGGCCCGTCGGGCCGGGAACACGGCGGCCAGCACGCCCACAATCCCGGCCAGGATCACGAACACCACTAGCTGGGTCACCGGAACGCTCAGCACGTCGATCCCCTCGTCGGCCAGCGCCCGCTGCATCACGATCCCGAACAGCAGCCCGATCGCCACCCCCAGGACCGCACCGAGCACGGCGATCGCCACCGACTCCAGCCGCACCATGCGGCGCAGCTGCCTTCGGCTCACCCCGACCGCGCGCAACAGGCCGATCTCCCGAGTCCGCTCGATCACGGACAGCGCCAACGTGTTCACGATCCCGAGGACCGCGATGATGATCGCCAACCCGAGCAGCGCGTAGATGATGTAGAGCGTCTGATTGACCTGATCCCGCTGCTCGGCGGCGAACTCCCCCTGATCCTTCAGGGACACCGTCGGCAGACCCTCCAGAACGCTCTCGACGCCCGCCCGCACCTGGTCCGACGGCGTCGACGGGTCGCGTACGACGTACACATACGCGTCGGCCGGCTTGATCCCGCCGAGCTCCAGGGTCTCGAGGGACACGACGTACGACGCACCCAGCACCGGCGACTGCTCGAAGACACCGGCGACCTCCAGATCGGTGGCGCGCGCGGGAAGCCGCACCGAGACCGAGTCCCCTACCGAGAGCCCCTCGTCGGACGCGGTCTCGGAGTTGACCAGGACGGTGTCCTGCGTCAGGTCGTTCAACGACCCGGACTCGAAGGTCACCTCCGCGGCCTCGGCCAGGGTCGGGCCGTCGGTCGCGGCGATGAACTGCTCGGAGCCGTCCACGTCCGCGTTGGAGAACCGGTAGCGGGCCACCGTCTCGACCCCCGGCACGCCCTCGACCCGGTCGGCGATCTGCGGTGAGAACGGCTGCCCGATCGCGTTCGACACCACGTAGTCCGCGGCGAAGTTCTCCTCGATGGTCTTGTCGATGCTCGCATTGGCCGACCCGGCGAAGACCGACATGGCCGACACCAGGGCGAGGCCGATCATCAGCGCGGACGCAGTCGCGGCCGTACGTCGGGGGTTGCGGGCGGCGTTCTGGGTCGAGAGCAGGCCGACGGTACCGAACAGCCTGCGATACGGCACCCCCAGCGCGTAGAGGACCGGCCGGCCCAGCACCGGGCTGGTCAGCGCGACGCCGATGAGGACGGCGAGCGCGCCGACGCCCACCAGGGTCAGCGCGGGGTCCACGCCCGACAGGCCCGCGACCAGCGCACCCATGCCGAGGACGGCCATGCCGCCGCCGGCGATCACCCTCCGGCGGATCGTCCCCTCGGGAAGCGCGACGTCGTCGCGAAGCGCGGCCACCGGCGGGAGCTTGCTCGCCCGTCTCGCGGGGAGGTAGGCCGCGAGCAGGGTGACGAGGATGCCGACGGCGTACGCCACGATCGCCGTACGCGGGGCGAACACCAGCCCCTGCCCGGACAGGTCCAGGCCGATCACCCCGAACAGCATCCGCAGCAGCACGGCCAGCCCGAAGCCCAGCAGGACCCCGAGGGTGGAGCCGATCACCGCGACGAGCAACGCCTCCACGAGCACCGACCGGCTCACCTGGCGCCGCGAGGCACCGAGGGCCCGAAGCAGCGCGAGCTCGCGGCTGCGCTGCGCGACCAGGATGGAAAATGTGTTGATGATGAGGAAGGTCCCGACCACCAGCGCGACCGCGGCGAAGACCAGCAGGAAGGCGTTGATGAACGTCAACGCCTCGGCGAGATCGTCCAGGGACTCCTCTTCGATCTGGTCACCAGTCTTGACCTCGACGTCCGCCGGAAGCACCGGCGCGACCGCGTCCCGCAGCTCGCTCTGGCTGATGCCGTCGTCCGAGGTCAGCTGGATCTCGGTGAAGACGTTCCGCCCGTTCAGGAACTCCTGCTGCATGGTCTCGGTGTCGAACACCAGCAGGGTCGCGCCGAGCAGGCTGTCGCCGAACTTCGCCTCGCCCACCATGGTCGCGGTGAACCGCGCGTCCCCGCCCGAGGCGGTGACGATCGGGATCTCGTCTCCGATCTCATACCCGGCACGATCCGCGGTCTGCTCGTCGAGGGCGACCTCGCCCGGACCCGGCACCTCGCCCTCGGTGATCCGCAGCGGCTGCTCCCCGGTCGTGGAGGGCGTGTCCGAGTAGTTGACCGCCATCGACGGGGCGCCCATGCCGCCCACGAGGTCGCCGTCCTGGTCCACGACGAACGCGCCGTTGACGAAGACGTCGCCATCGACCCGGGCTACCCCGTCGACGTCCTCGAGCCGGTCGACCAGCGAGGCCGGCAGCGTGCGGGAGTCGTCCCCGCTGAACCCGTCCGACTCCTGGTAACCCTTCGGGGTGACCCGCGCGTCGGTCGTCGTACCGCTGACGATCGAGTTGAAGCTCGCCTGGAGCATGTCGGTGAAGATGAACGAGCCAGCGACGAACGCCACTCCGAGGACGATGGCAAACCCGCTGAGCGCCAGCCTGAGCTTGTGCGCCAGCAGGCTGCGCAAGGTGGTGCGCAGCATGTCAGCCCTCCGCGCCGGTCGCGCGCTGCCCGGCCCCGTCCCCAGCATCGGCCTCACGGCCGAGCTTCTTCATCTGCTCGAGTACGTCGTCGGCCGTCGGGTCCCGGAGCTCGTCCACGAGGCGGCCGTCGAGCAGGAAGACCACGCGGTCGGTGTACGCCGCCGCGACCGGGTCGTGGGTCACCATGACGACGGTCTGCTGGAAATCGTCCACCGTACGCCGGAGGAACCCGAGCACATCGTCCTCGGACGCGGAGTCGAGGTTGCCGGTCGGCTCGTCGGCGAACACGATGGACGGCCGGCTCATCAGCGCCCGCGCGCATGCGACCCGCTGCTGCTGCCCGCCGGACAGCTCGTTCGGGCAGTGTCCGAGCCGGTCGCGCATACCCACGGTGTCGATCACCGTGTCGAACCACTCGCGATCCGGCCTGCGGCCCGCGATCGACAGCGGAAGGAGGATGTTCTCCTCGGCGGTGAGCGTGGGTACGAGGTTGTAGGCCTGGAAGACGAACCCGATCTCGTCCCGCCGAAGCCGGGTCAGCTCCTTGTCCCCGAGCCGGGTCAGGTCGGCGGAACCGACGTACACCTCGCCCGCGGTCGCGGTGTCCAGTGCGGCCATGCAGTGCATGAGGGTGGATTTGCCCGATCCGGACGGACCCATCACGGCGGTGAACTCGCCGGCGGCGAACTCGACCGATACGTCGTCGAGCGCCACCACCGCGGTCGGTCCCTCGCCGTACACCTTCCGGAGCGACACGGCCCGCGCGGCCGCGTCCGCGCCCGTGCGCGCCTGCCGCTGCTCGGCTTGTGCGGCCGTTCCGACGTCTGACATTGACTGGCTCCCTCACCCTGGCCGGAGACGGCGACCCCCCATCACGGACCGCCAACCCGAAGGCTACCGAGGTGGGCCGAATCGGACACCAGGGTTTTCCCTATCCCGCCCCTGGTCCGTCGAGCGGCCCTCGGGGGGTGTTGAGCCCGGGCGTTGTCACGGTACGGTCATCCTCGTGATCGTGGTGGCGGCCGCCCTGAAGGGTGGCGTCGGAAAGACGACGACGGCGGTGTACCTCAGTGCACTGGCGTCGAATCGGCGGGCGGCCACGCTGATCGACGCCGATCCGCAGGCCAGCGCCGCCGAATGGGTGGAGTACGCCGAGGACGAACGGTTCCAGCGGCTCGAGGTCGTCGAGGCGCCCACCGATCGGCTGCTCACCCGGGCGATCAACCGCGTTCCGCCGGGCGAGATCGCGATCATCGACCCGCCTCCGGGCCACGAGCGCCTGCTCGGCAAGGCCGTCGAGCGGGCCAGCGTGGTGGTCGTCCCCACCCGGATCGGCGGGGTCGAGACCGCGCGCGCGGACGCCGTATTCGAGATGGTGCCCGACGGGATCAAGGCGGGTCTGGTGATCTGCTCGGCTCGTACGTACACCCGGGACTACCGCGACGCGGTGACCGGGTGGTCGGAGGCCCGCGTACCGGTGTACGGCACGGTGCCCGAGCGGGTGGCGATCGCCGCCGGGCCGGAACGTGCCCTCTCCGAGGACGGGCTGGACGCGTACCGCAAGGTCTGGCGCCGGGTGCTCGCCGCGGCCCGCTCGTAGGCCGCCTCCTCCCTCAGCGTGGCGCGAGCTGGTTGACGTGGCTCATCGCCTCCCCGAGATTCCTCCCGTGGTAGGACGCGCCGCGGCACATACCCTCGGTACGGTGCCGTCATGAGCCTGCTGATGGAGCCCGCCAGCCGGGTGGACAAAATCCCCGGCCCGAAGGGCATTCCGCTGATCGGCGCGGGGCTGTCGCTGCAGCGGGACCTGCTCGGCGTGTTGCTGCGTGGCCTGCATACGTACGGCGACATCGTCGGCTACCCCATCGGGCCGAAGGGCCCGCTCCGCATGACCTTCGTGGTCGTACACCACCCGGACGACATACACCCCGTCATGGCACAGACCGAACGTACCGTCACCAAGGACACCTGGGTGCTTCGCGGAATGGCCGACCTGCTCGGCAACGGCCTGCTCACCAGCAGCGGCGACGAGTGGAAGCGTCAGCGCCGCATCGTCCAGCCGCTCTTCACCCCGCGGCACGTGGACAGCTACGCCGCCCTCATGGCCGAGGAGGCCGCCCGCGTCGCCACCGAGCCGGTGCCCGCCGACCACAGGATCGACCTCCACCTGCTGATGATGCGCTACACCCTGCGGGTCGTCGGCCGGTCGCTGTTCGGCGACGCCATCGAGGACCTCGTCCCCGTGCTCCACCAGCTGGTCCCGGAGCTGAGCGACGCGGCGATGCGGCGCGGCATGCAGCTCGTGCGGGTACCGCTCGATCGCCGTACACCCCGCAACCGCCGGCCGCGGAGGCTCCGGGAGCAGGAGTACGCGCTCGTCGACGAGGTGTTGTCGCGCTCTCCGGCCCCGGGCGAGCCCGGATACGACTCGACTCGTGACGACCTGGTGACGAGACTGCGCGAGGCCCGTGATCCGCAGAGCGGTCAGGCGCTCTCGGAGGACGAGATCCGTGACCAGGCGCTGATCTTCCTGATGGCCGGACACGAGACCACGGCCGGTGCGTTGACGTTCACCCTCCACCTGCTGGGACGTCACCCGGGGATCCAGGACGAGGTCGCGGCCGAGATCCGTGCCGTGCTCGGCGATCGGGAGGCGCCGGACGCCGGCGACCTCGAGAAGCTACCCATGACCAGGGCCGCACTGATGGAGGGGATGCGGCTCTACCCGTCGGCGCACATGACGGAGCGCCTCACCACCACGCCGATGACGCTGGCCGGTTACGACGTCCCGCCGAACACCCTGGTCGCGGTGTCGCCGTGGACCACGCAGCGGCACCCCGGGATCTGGCCGGACCCGGAGCGGTACGACCCGTCCCGCTTCCTGGGTGAGCACGATCGGCCGCGTTATGCGTACTTCCCGTTCGGAGGCGGTCCACGCAGCTGCGTGGGCGAGCATTTCGCGATGCTGGAGGCGATGATCCTGCTCGCGGCGCTGTTGCGCCGCCACCAGGTGACGTCCCTGTCCCGCGAACTGGAGCTGGTGCCGAACGTGACCATCCGGCCGGCCGGCGCGGTGCCGGTCGCCCTGTCCCCACGCTGACCCCCTCCTTCGCGCCGGCCCGCGCGCGACTCTGGGCGTGAGGTCACGATCACGCTCTCTGCCCGTTGACCACCGGGTACGCACCGGTAGGGTCACCGGGGTGAGTCCGAAGCGTCCCGCGCGTTCCCCCGTGCGACTGCACGTCGTCACCGGCAAGGGCGGCACCGGAAAGTCCACGGTCGCGGCGGCACTCGCGCTCGCGCTGGCCTCCGGGGGCCAGCGGGTACTGCTCTGCGAGGTGGAGGGCCGACAGGGCATCGCGCAGCTGTTCGACGTCGCGCCCCTGCCGTACGCCGAACGGGAGATCGCGGTCGCGCCGGACGGCGGCGACGTGTTCGCGCTCGCGATCGACCCCGAGGAGGCGCTCCTGGAGTACCTCGACATGTACTACCGGCTCGGACGGGCGGGCAAGGCGCTCGACCGGTTCGGGGTGATCGACTTCGCCACCACGATCGCACCCGGCCTGCGCGACGTACTCCTCACCGGCAAGGTCTATGAGGCCGTACGCCGGCGCGCCACGAAGGGCGGCCAGGAGCCGGCGTACGACGCGGTCGTCCTCGACGCGCCGCCCACCGGCCGGATCACCCGGTTCCTCAACGTGAACGCCGCGATGGCCGGGCTGGCCAGAGGCGGCCCGATCAGCAACCAGGCCAACTCGATCATGTCCCTGCTGCGCTCGCCGCGTACGGCGGTCCATTTGGTGACCGTGCTGGAGGAGATGCCGGTGCAGGAGACCCAGGACGGGATCGCCGAGCTGAGCGCCGCCGACCTCCCGGCCGGCTCGGTGATCGTGAACCTCGTCCGCAAGGCGGGCATGCCGGACGATGCGCTGAATCTCGCGGGCAATGGCGAGCTCCCGGCCGCCGGGCTCCGCGACGGCCTCGCGGCGATCGGAATCGAACCGACCGACACCATCGTCGGCGGGCTGCAGCGGACCGCGCGCGACCACGCGCTCCGGGTACGGCTCGAGACCGAGCAGCGCGCACTGGTGGACGGGCTCGGACTTCCGGTGGTCGAGCTGCCGAGGCTGAAGGAGGATGTCGACCTCGGCGGACTGTACGAACTGGCCGAGGAGCTCAAGGAACACGGAATCCCGGCATGAGCACGCGCGAGAACCCCGCACCACGGGGACGTGGACGGAGCAGGTCCACACCCCGGGTCGGCCCGCTGGCCTCCAGGGCGGGCACCGCACCGCGTCTCGACACCGACGCGCTGCTCGCCGACCGGGCGGTGGAGATCATCGTCTGCTGCGGTTCCGGGGGCGTCGGCAAGACCACGACATCCGCGGCCCTGGCCCTGCGGGCGGCCGAACAGGGACGACGCGTGGTCGTCCTCACCATCGACCCGGCCCGCCGGCTTGCCCAGTCGATGGGGTTGACCGAGCTGGACAACACGCCTCGCCCGGTCAAGGGCGTCGACACCGCGAACGGCGGCTCGCTGGACGCGATGATGCTCGACATGAAGCGCACCTTCGACGAGGTGGTGGAGGCGCACGCCACCCCGGAGAAGGCGGAGCAGATCCTGGCGAACCCGTTCTACCAGGCGCTGTCGAGCTCCTTCGCGGGTACGCAGGAGTACATGGCGATGGAGAAGCTGGGTCAGCTCCATCAGAAGGCGCGTAAGAAGCACGAGTGGGACCTGATCGTCGTCGACACCCCGCCCTCGCGGTCCGCGCTGGATTTCCTCGACGCGCCGGAACGGCTCGCGTCCTTCCTGGACGGCCGGTTCATCCGGCTGCTACTGGCCCCGGCGAAGGGCCCGGCCCGGCTGCTGACGGCCGGCCTCAGCGTCGTGACCCGGGCGATGAACCGGCTCCTGGGCACCCAGATGCTGCGCGACGCGCAGGCGTTCGTCTCGGCGTTCGACGCGCTCTTCGGCGGGTTCCGGCAGCGCGCGGAGAAGACCTACCGGCTGCTGCAGGCCGACGGTACAGCGTTCGTGGTCCTGGCCGCGCCGCAGGCGGACGCGCTACGCGAGGCGTCGTACTTCGTCGAGCGGCTGAGCGTGGAGAAAATGCCGCTCTCCGGCCTGGTCATGAACCGCATCTCCGAGAACCTCGTACCCGAACTGACGGCGACCACGGCGGAGGCGGCCGCGCAGCGGCTCAGCGAGTCCGGCGAACACCCCCTCACCGCGCACCTGCTGCACCTGCACGCCGAACGGCTGGGGCAGCTGGAGCACGAGACCCACCTGCTGCAGCGGTTCACGGCCGCGCACCCCACGGTCGCGAGCGTGCAGGTTCCGGCCCTGCCGACCGACGTGCACGACCTCGACGGCCTACGCCACATTGGGTCGCTGCTGGCTGACTGAGTGTGCCAGCCGCGCCTCCTCCAGGAGCCTGTGCCACGACGTCACGTTGGGCCGACGGCGCAACAACGCCCGGCGCTCGCGCTCGGTCAGTCCTCCCCACACGCCCCACTCGATGCGATTGTCCAGCGCCTCGGCCAGACATTCGGTCCGGACCGGGCACCCCTTGCACATCCACTTCGCGCGATTCTGCTCGGCTCCCCTGACAAACAGCTCGTCTGCGGTGAGGTCCTTACACGCCGCAGAGTCCGCCCACTGCTGATCCTCCATGGGATCCTCCCCTTAGGTCCTGCTATCCCCATCCCCGACCCACAAAGGCCCGGAACCGTTACATAACCAACGGCCCGGACCCCGAGCACATGTTACTCCCCGTAGTCAGTTTCGGGAAGTACATCTTTGGGTAAACTGCAGCGATCAAGAAGGAAGGGACCAAGGTCCCGACCGCAGCCGGCGCCGCTGCTCGATGTGTGATCAGCCGGGTTCACCGCGTACCCTCACTCCCATGCCCAAACGCCCCCGTCGCACGCGCAACAGCGCCGGAGCAGCTCAGCAGATCGCGGTCATCCTGGGCGTGAGCGTACTCAGCGGAGTGCTGATCGCCGGGCTCGCCCTGCCGTGGGCCGGCCTGCTCAGCGTGAGCTCGCACCAGGCCGAGGACATGGTCCTCAACGACCTTCCGCTGAAGCTGGACACCGAGCCGGCCTCGGAGCGGACCGTCATCCGGGCCAGCGGAGGCCGGCGGCTGGCGACGGTGTACGACCAGAACCGAGTCGAGCTGAAGAGTCTCAAGGCCGTCTCCGACGTGATGGAGGCCGCGATCATCGCGATCGAGGACTCCCGCTTCTACGAGCACGGCGCCCTCGACATCAAGGGCACCATCCGGGCGCTGGTCGCCAACCAGTCCGAGGGCGACATCGTCCAAGGCGGTTCGTCGATCACCCAGCAGCTGGTCAAGATGACGTTGATCGAGCAGGCCGAGAACCGCGAGGAGTATCTCGCGGCCATCGACGACACCTACGCCCGCAAGATCAAGGAGCTGCGCTACGCGCTCGGAGTCGAGGAGGAGAAGACCAAGAAGGAGATCCTGCTCGACTATCTCAACATCGCCTACTTCGGTGACGGGACGTATGGCATCGAGGCCGCCGCCCAGCACTTCTTCGGCGTACCGGCGCGGGAGCTCAACCTGCGCCAGTCGGCCGCACTCGCCGGGATGGTACAGAACCCCAGCACCTTCGATCCGACGAACAACCCGAAGAAGACCCTGCAGCGGCGCGACGTCGTCCTCAACCGGATGAGCGAGCTGGGTGTGATCGAGCCGGCGACGGCCAAGAAGGTGTCCAAGCGGTCGCTCGGGCTCGACATCCACCGGATCCGGAACGGATGCGTCGGGTCGGCGGCGGAGTTCTTCTGCGACTACGTGATCTCCTGGCTGCGCACCCAGAAGACGCTCGGCGCGACACCCGACGACCGGATGCGGCTGATCTTGCGCGGGGGGCTCACGATCAACACCACGCTGGACCTCCGCCACCAGCGCGCGGCCCTGCGGGCGGTCAACGACCACGTGTTCCCGCAGGAACAGGCGATCGGTGCGCTCGCCACGGTCGAGCCCGGCACCGGGAAGGTCACCGCGATCGCTCAGTCCCGGCCGATGGGCAACAACCTGGCGGCGGGCGAGTCCTACGTCAACTACCTCACCCCGCCGGAGTACACCATCAGCTCCGGCTTCCAGCCGGGATCGACCTTCAAGGCCTTCGTACTCGCATCCGCGGTCGAGAAGGGCTTCCGGATGAACGAGGTCATCTACTCCCCGGAATCCCTGTCGATTCCGGTCTCCGACTACCGCAACTGCGGTGGACCGATCAAGAGCACGGAGACCTGGGACGTCGCCACCTCCACCTCCTCGGGTCCGATGAACATGTACACCGGCACTCAGCAGTCGGTGAACACCTACTACGCGCAACTGGAGCTCAAGACCGGGATCTGCCACCCATGGCGGCTTGCGCAGCAGATGGGCGTCGATTTCCCGAAGACAGGCCCGACCAACGTGCGGGGCCAAGTCGCATCTTTCCCCCTCGGCGTCAGCGACGTCTCGCCGGTGGAGATGGCCGAGGCGTACGCGACGTTCGCCGCGCGCGGCCGGCACTGCGACGCGGTCCCGGTCGTACGGGTGCTCGACCGCGACGGCAACCCGCTCAAGATCCAGGACGGAAACTGCAGCCAGGTGATCAAGCCGTCGACCGCCGACGCGGTCAACGACGTCCTGCGCGGCGTCATCGCGCCCGGTGGTTTCGCCGACGACTCGGCCCTCAACCAGCCCGCGGCCGGCAAGACCGGAACCACACAGGAGGGCAAGGCCGTGTGGTTCATGGGTTACACCCCGAACCTCGTCGGTGCGGCGATGATCGCCGGCGCCGACGGCTCAGGACAGCCGATTCAGCTCGGCGGCCAGCCCGTCGGCGGGACCACCGCCTACGAGGTCTCCGGTAGCGGGTTCGCCGCGCCGATGTGGGCCGATGCGATGCGAGTGATCGAGCAGTGGCTTCCTGATCGTGACTTCACCCGGCCATCCGCCAAGCTCGTGAAGGGTGTGCCCGCTCAGGTGCCGGAGGTCGCTGGCATGACGCCCAAGGAGGCCGAGAAGAGGCTCGAACGGGCCGGGTTCGTCCCGTTCGTCCAGCGCGACTACATGGTGAACTCCACCTACCCGTACGGCTCGGTGGCCTTCACCTCACCCGCGGGCGTCACCTCGGCGTACACCGGCGACACGGTCACCGTCTTCATCTCCAACGGCACGCCTCCACCGCCACCGGATCCCGATCCCAAGCCCGGGAACGGGGGCGGCAACGGCGGCGACGGTGACGGCGGGGGTGGAGATGGTGACGGCGACGGGGGCGACGGGGGCGACGGGGGCGGCGGTGACGGCGACGGGGGCGACGGGGGCGGCGGTGACGGCGACGGGCGCGGCGGTGGCGGCGGCAACGGCGGCAACGGCGGTAATGGCGGTAGAGGTGGAGGCGGCGGCTGACCGCCCGACCGGGGCACGGCGCCGGACGAGCTGACCGCGAACCCGGCGTGCCGCCCTCGGGGCGTCAGCCGGTCAGCTGACGCCTGACCTCGGCGGCGACCGCGGCGCCGTCGGCGCGCCCCTTGACCTGCGGTTGCACGACGCCCATCACCGGACCCATCGCCTTCATTCCCGCCCCGGCCGAACCCGTCTGCTCGATTGCCGCGGCCACGATCTCGCCGATCTCCTCGGCCGACAGCTGCTCGGGTAGATAATCCGCGATGACGGCGGCCTCGGCGCGCTCCTTCTCGGCCAGCTCCGGGCGGTTGCCCTCGTCGTACGCCGTGGCCGACTCGCGCCGCTTCTTGGCCTCGGAGACGAGCACGTCCACGACTTGCGGATCGCCCAACTCTCCTGCGGTCTCCCGGTTGGCCTCCTTCTCCTTGGTCGAGATCGCCGTCAGCACCATCCGAAGCGTGGACGCCCGCACGTCGTCGCGACCCTTCATCGCGGTCGTGAGATCGGCGCGGAGACGCTCCTTGAGTTCAGCCATACGCCAAGTGTGGCAGCAGCTGTGACAGCCTGGTGGGATGCACCTCAGGACCTTGAGCGGAGTCGTCGCCGGGCTCGGAGCGGCCGGACTGGCGTACAGCGCCGGGTACGAAGTGCGCGCGTTCACGCTGCGCCGGGTCGACGTACCCGTACTGCCTCCCGGATCCCGCCCGCTTACGGTGCTGCACATCTCCGACCTGCACATGACCCCACGCCAGGGCAAGAAGGAGCGGTGGATACGTGCATTGGCCGGCCTGCAACCCGATCTCGTCGTCAACACCGGCGACAGCCTGGGGCATCCGGACGCGGTACAGACGGTCGTCGAGGCCCTCGAGCCCCTGCTCGACCGGCCCGGAGTCTTCGTCTTCGGGTCGAACGACTACTTCGCACCGATCGTGAAGAACCCCGTCCGGTACCTGCTGCCGGAGGGCCAGGACAAGACCCGGCTGGGCACGCCGATGCCGTGGCGCGACCTACGCGACGAGTTCGGCGAGCGCGGCTGGACCGACCTGACCAACCGCCGGGACCAGGTGAAGGTCGGCGGCCTGACCTTGGCGTTCGCGGGGGTGGACGATCCGCACCTGGGGTACGACGACCTCGACGCGATCCAGAGAGAGGCCGACCCGGACGCCGACCTGCGGATCGGGGTCGCCCACGCGCCGTACCTCCGGGTCCTCGACGCCTTCACCCGCGACGGATACGAGCTCACCTTCGCGGGGCACACGCACGGCGGGCAGCTGCGCCTTCCGGTTGTGGGCGCGCTCGTAACCAACTGCGATCTGGACACCGGACGGGCCAGGGGGCTGCACTCCCACCGGGTCGGCGACCGCAGCGCGTGGCTGCATGTGTCCGCCGGGTTGGGTACGTCGATGTTCGCCCCGGTGCGGTTCTGTTGCCGGCCGGAGGCGACCCTGTTGACCCTGCTGCCGCGCCTCCGGCCGCACTGACGCCGCCGAATCCCGTACCCGCGGACGGATGGAATCTCGCGTCCTGGTCAACCCCGACATACCGATTTCACCGGTCCGGCGACCTCCGGTAGACTCGCGGCGCTTCGGGCTGTGGCGCAGTTTGGTAGCGCGCGTCGTTCGGGACGACGAGGCCGCAGGTTCAAATCCTGTCAGCCCGACTCTGGAGGCCGAGCTGACGAAGCCGCGACGCCGTGTCCTCAATCCCCCAGCCGCTGATGATTTTCCCATCGCGGAAGGTGAAAAAGTACACCTCGTCCACGCGCTCGAACCGTCGTCCGGTGGGCTCGTGTCCGCGCCACGTACCCTGGTGGGTCCCCGAGCAGAGGAACCGGCCGACGACGGTCTCGCCCTCGGCGACCAGGTCGACGATCTCCATGTGGACGTCGGGAAATGCGGCCCGGAACGGCCGAATCCATCGCTTCGCGCCGAGGGCCCGGTCGGGGTCGTAGACCTCGTCCACCACCTCCATCCGGCCGTCGTTCATGACCTCCTCCACGAGGCGGCGTACCGCCACCTTGTTCTGCTCGCTCGTCGCCATCGCTCCTCCTCGCGCCCGCCGGCCGACATGGGACCAAGCATGCGCCGCAGGCCCGGCGGTTAGACACAGGGCCCGGCGGTTAGAAGACGGCCACCGAATGCGGCACACTGCAGGCATGGCCGGTGACCAGAAGCCGAGCGAGGCGGCGAGCGGTCCGAGCGACACGGTGCCGCCCACCGAGCCGGTGCCGCCGCCGGAGCCCGTCCCCGGGCCGGAGCCCACGCCTCCGCCCGAGCCCACGCCCGGCCCGGATCCGGTACTGCCGCCCGAACCCACACCGGACCCCTGGCCGGAACCCACACCGGACCCCCGGCCCGCTCCGCAGCCCACACCGCCTCCGGCGCCCGCCCCTGGACCGCCGCCGGTCCCGCCGTTCGACTCGGCGAGCTCCGGCGACTCCGAGCGTGTATCGAGCGGCGGTCTCTCCGACCGGCTGCCAGCACTGCCTGGTCCGCTGGGAGCGGCCGCGGTCGGCATCATGGTGGCGCTGCTCGGGCGGGTCTTGATCCTGGTCGGCGAGGAGGGGTGCGACGCGGCCAGGGGTACCTCGAGCTGCGGCGGCTGGGGCGTCCTCATGCTGTTGGTGATCGCCGGCGTCATGCTGTACGTCGGTCTCCGACTGCACCGCATGCTCGACATCCGCGAGGCCGCGGTGGCGAACTTCTTCGGCCTCGCGCTGTTCGTCATCGTCGTGCTCGGACTGCTGATCGACGACGTCTTCGACACTGCGATGTGGGCGGTGCTGCCGCTGGTGGCCGCGGTGACGTACGCCGTCGGTGCGTGGATCGCGGTCCTGCTCGCGAAGGCGGGCTCCGAGCCCTAGCCCTGCGCCCCTTCTTCCGCGCTGAGGTGGGCCCCAGATCCACCACCGTTTCCCGACCCAGTCACCGAAACCACAGCGAGGCCGTGTCTCCCAATCCGCTGCCCGCCTGCGCGAAGGGGCGGACATTCGCGCAATCTCGGCGCGATGTGTCGCGCCGAGATCCCTCAGTCGGCCGCGCCGGCCAGCTCCTCCGCGACCAGCTCCGCGATCTGCGCGGTATTCAGCGCCGCGCCCTTGCGGAGATTGTCACCGCAGATGAAAAGCTCAAGCGTGTTGGGGAAATCGAGCGCCTGCCGAATCCGTCCGATGAACGTCGGATCGGACCCCACGACGTCGGCCGGAGTCGGGAACTCCCCTTCGTCCGGCTCGTCGATCAGCACGACATTGGGCGCCTCGATCAATGCGCCGTGCGCGTCGTCCACCGTCACGTAGCGCTCGAACGTCGCGTGCACCGCCAGCGAGTGTGTCGTCACCACGGGCACCCGCACGCAGGTCGCCGAGACCTTGAGATCGGGGATGCCGAGGATCTTGCGCGACTCGTTGCGCACCTTGAGCTCCTCGCTGCTCCACCCGTCCTCCTTCAGCGAGCCGGCCCACGGTACGACGTTCATGGCCAGCGGCGCGCCGAACGGCGAGTCGTCGCCGAGCTTGTCCGCGATCGCCCGGCGTACGTCGCCCGCGCCGACGCCGAGACCGCGGTCGCCGGCCACCACCTCGAGCTCGTCGTACAGCCGGTCGACCCCGGCCTGGCCGGCGCCCGAGGCGGCCTGGTACGACGCCACCACCAGCTCGCGCAGAACCCATCTGCGATGCAGGGCCCCGAGCGCGTCCATCATGGTCAACGTCGTGCAGTTCGGGTTCGCGATGATGCCCTTCGGCCGGCGCCGCGCCTGGTCGGAGTTGACCTCCGGCACCACCAACGGGACATCCGGATCCATCCGGAACGTACCGGAGTTGTCCACGACCACCGC
This sequence comes from Propionibacteriales bacterium, assembly GCA_009377795.1. Taxonomy (GTDB): domain Bacteria; phylum Actinomycetota; class Actinomycetes; order Propionibacteriales; family Nocardioidaceae; genus WHTJ01. The sequence continues at coordinate 24,709 of WHTJ01000029.1, forward strand.
GCCGCGCGCCACCGCGACCGGCGCCCATTCGGCGGAGACCTCGTCGGGAACGTCGAACATCGCGACCTCGACGCCGTCGAACGCCTGCTCGGTCAGCGCCACTACCTCGACCAGCTCGCCGCGGACCCGCAGCTTCTTGCCCGCCGAGCGCTCCGACGCGATCAGCCGGATCTCGCCCCAGATGTCGTGACGCTGCGACAGGATCTCCAGCATCACCGTGCCAACGGCGCCGGTGGCGCCCACGACCGCGAGGGTTGGTCTGCGCGAAGTGCTCATCGGCCGGTACCTCCGTACACCACGGCTTCGATTTCGTCACCAGCCAGGTCGAATGCATCATGGGCCGCCGCCACAGCGTTATCCACCATGCCCTCCTCGACGATCACCGAGATCCGGATCTCGGAAGTGGAGATCATCTCGATGTTCACTCCGGCGCCTGCGAGCGCGGCGAAGAACTTCGCGCTGATGCCCGGGTGCGACCGCATGCCGGCGCCCACCAGCGACACCTTGCCGATGCCGTCGTCGTACAGCAGCTGCTCATAGCCGACCTCGCCCTTGAGCCGGGACAGCGCGGTCATCGCGGTCTGCCCGTCGGTGCGCGGCAGCGTGAACGAGATGTCGGTACGCCCGGTCGAGGCGGCCGAGATGTTCTGCACGATCATGTCCAGGTTGATCTCGGCCTCGGACAGCGTCTCGAAGATCCGCGCGGCCTCACCCACCTTGTCGGGTACGCCGACCACCGTCACCTTCGCCTCGCTGCGGTCGTGTGCGACGCCGGAAATGATCGCCTGCTCCATCTCGTCCACCTTTGAGTTGATCCACGAACCCTCCCTTGCCGAGAACGACGAGCGCACGTGGATAGGGATGTTGTAGCGCCGGGCGTATTCGACACAGCGCAGATGCAGGATCTTGGCCCCGCAGGCCGCCAGCTCGAGCATCTCCTCGTACGAGACCTTCGGCAGCTGCCGTGCGGTGGGCACGATGCGCGGATCCGCGGTGAAGACTCCGTCGACATCGGTGAAGATCTCGCAGACGTCGGCGTTCAGCGCGGCCGCCAGCGCGACCGCCGTGGTGTCGGACCCGCCGCGTCCGAGGGTCGTGACGTCCTTGCTGTCCTGGGAGACGCCCTGGAAGCCGGCGACGATCGCGATGTACCCCTGTCCGAGCGCCTTCTCGATCCGGCCGGGGGTGACGTCGATGATCTTCGCCTTGCCGTGGGCGTTGTCGGTGATCACGCCCGCCTGGCTTCCGGTGAACGACCGCGCCTCGTGGCCGGAGTTGGCGATCGCCATCGCGACCAGCGCCATCGAGATCCGCTCGCCCGCGGTCAGCAGCATGTCGAGCTCGCGGTCCTGGGGGAGCGGGGAGACCTCCTTGGCCAGTTCGATCAGGTCGTCGGTCGAGTCGCCCATCGCGGAGACCACGACGACCACCTCATGACCGGCCCGCTTGGTAGCGACGATCCGTTGGGCGACCCGCTTGATTCCCGCGGCGTCGGCTACCGAGGACCCGCCGTACTTCTGCACGACAATGCCCACGGTTCCTCCTCGCTATTGCTCGTCGGCTCCGTGGGCCTGCCCGCCTCGATTTGATTGCGGGATCGCTCACGCAGCTCCTGCCTGATCGGTCGATTTCGGTCGCCGCACCCGTCAGCGCCGGATCACAGTCTAACGACGCGATCGAACGCTGGGCTGCTGCTGGCTAGATCACAGCTGATCCGTGCAGCGGTCCTCGGCGTCGCGGCCTACGTGTTTATCACAACCTCGCCGGTCGCATCCAGCCGGTCGTGTGCGACAACCGATTGCAGCGCGCGGAGTACGGCCGACGCCTCGCCGCCCCATGACGACACGTAGCTGAACTGCCACCACCACAGCGCCTCGTCACCCCGGCCGGCCTTGTGGTGCTTCAGGCCGTGCGCGACCGCCTGGGCGATCCCGGCGAGGTCGTCGGACAAACGGGCGGAGATCAGCTGGGGAGGATCGTTATACGGATCAAATACCTCGGTGAAGTCGTTGATATCGGACAGCAGGTCGGCGAGTCGCTCCCGCAGCTCGTCGAGGTCCTCGTCCGGACTGGTGTCCGGCTCCCACTTCTCGTGCGGCACGAAGTCGCTCTGGACCCCCAGGCGCCCCCCGGCGAGCAGCAGCTGGGAGACCTCCAGCAGCAGAAGGGGTACGGCGCGACCCGGATCCTCGCTGCGCGCGATCTCGCGCAGCGCGAGGAGGAAGCTCTCGACCTGGTCGGCGATGCCCTGCGCGAGATCCTCGAGATCGCTCGGCAGCTTGCCGTTCGTCCGTCGTACAGCCTTAGTCATCGACCGCGCGCCTCCCCTCAAAGGCCCGTCCGAGGGTGACCTCGTCGGCGTACTCCAGGTCACCACCTACAGGAAGTCCACTAGCTAGCCGCGTAATCCGCAACCCCATGGGCTTGAGCAACCGGGTCAGGTACGTCGCCGTCGCCTCCCCCTCCAGGTTAGGGTCGGTCGCCAGGATGGCCTCGGTGACCGTGCCGTCGGCGAGCCGTTGCATCAGCTCGCGGATGCGAAGGTCGTCGGGCCCGATGCCCTCGATCGGGCTGATCGCCCCGCCGAGCACGTGGTAACGCCCGCGGAACTCGCGGGTCCGCTCGACGGCCACGACGTCCTTCGACTCCTCCACGACGCACAACACGGTGGGATCCCGCCCGGGGTCGCGGCAGATGCGGCATTGGTCGTCCTCGGCGACGTTGCCGCAGGTCTGGCAGAAGCGCACCTTCTGCTTGACCTCGACGAGGACGTCGGCCAGCCGCTTGACGTCCGCCGGGTCGGCCGCGAGCAGATGGAACGCGATCCGTTGCGCGCTCTTGGGACCGACGCCCGGCAGCCGGCCGAGCTCGTCGATCAAGTCTTGGACGATTCCCTCGTACACCGGCTAGATATCCACACCACTACCGCCGCCTCCCCCGGGCAGCTCTTCACCGGGCGGCGGGATGCCGATGACCGGGCCACCCTGCTCGGTGCCGACCTTCGGCGCCTCGCCCATTCCGGCCAGCGGGCCGAACCGGCGGGCGGCGTCCTCCTGGGCCCTGGTGGACGCGTCGCGTACGGCGGCGATGATCAGGTCGGCCAGCGACTCGGTGTCGTCCGGATCGCACGCCTCGCGGTCGATGTCCAGACCGACCAGATCGCCGGTGCCGGTCACGGTGGCGGTCACCAGGCCGCCTCCCGCCGTACCCTCGACTCGGGCCTCTTCCAGCTCCTGCTGAGCGTTCATGAGTTGCTCCTGCATCTGCTGAGCCTGCTCGAGCAGACCCTCCATGTTGGGCATGCCTTCGGGGAACATAGGCGAGACCCCTCCTTCCTCGTCGAGGGCGCGATCCCAGCCTATGTCCTGCGATCCGCGGCCACGAACCGCCGCTCTTCGCGCCCAGATTGCACTTCTGGACGCTCGGGCGCGGCCTAGTCGTGCGGTATCTCCTCGATCACCTGAGCGCCCAGCTCGCGGGCCAGCAGCTCGTCATGACCCTCGCCGTCGTCGAGGGTCGGATCGTCGGGATGGGCGTGGTCGTCGCTCGGTTCTGACGGCGGGGCGGGCGCGCTCTGCGGAGAGCTGGCCGGCGGGCGCGGCGTCGAGTCGGCTCGCGGCGCCGGCTCCGAGGCGGGTGGGCGGGTGGTCTCCGACCGCGACTGCCCGCTGTCTGCCGGGGCCGCTTCGGGGCGGTCCCGTTCGGCCGGGTTCGACCGGGCCGGGGGCTCGGCGGGCGCGTTCGCCGGGCGGTTGACGTCGACGATGGCCTCCACCCGCCAGTCCACGCCGAGCAGCTCCGACGCCGCGTCGTGCAGAACGGCGTCGCTGCCGCTGCTGACGAACCGGTCGCGCGCTCCGGCGTTGACCAGTCCCACGGTGAGCGTCTTGCCGTCGAACGCCGCGGCGTGCGCGTTCTGGCTGAGCATGACCCAGGTGAACCGGCGCTTCCGCTTCACCGCCTCGAGCAGGTCGGGCCACAGCCGGCGTACGTCCACCACGGACATCCCCGCCGAGTTGCCACCGGATGCGGAAGCGGAAGTCTGGGCCTGGGCCTGGGCCTGACCGGCGGGCGCGGGCGCCTGGGCCTGACCGGCGGGCGCGGGGGCCTGGGGCTCGTCGGCGGGCGCGGAGGCCAGGGGCTCGTCGGCGGGCGCGGCCGGCTCGGCCGCGGCCTCGCCCGGCGGCGTGGTCTCGGGCACGACCGGCGGTTCGGCCACAGGGGCGGGCCCCGGAGCCGGCTCGGCGGACGACGTACCCCCGCCGATCGCCATCCGGCGCTCGATCCGGTCGATGCGGGCGTGCAGGCCCTCCGAGGAGTCGTCGGCTCCCGGCAGCAGAACCCGCGCGCAGATCAGCTCCAGCAGAAGCCGCGGCGCGGTCGCACCGCGCATCTCGGTCAGCCCCTGGCCGACGAGGTCGGCGGCGCGCACCAGGTCGGCGCGGCCGAACCGAGCGGCCTGGGCGGCCATCCGGTCGGCCTGGTCGTCGGCGACGTCGATGATGCCCTTGGCCGAGGCATCGGGTACGGCGGCGATGACGACAAGGTCGCGCAGCCTGCGGAGCAGGTCCTCACCGAACCGGCGCGGATCCTGTCCGGTCTCGATCACCTTGTCGATGACGCCGAACACCGAGCCGCCGTCCGCGGCCGCGAACGCGTCCACGACCTCGTCGAGCAGCGACTCGGGTGTGTAGCCGAGCAACGCCGCGGCCAGCGGGTAGGTCACGCCGTCGCTGCCGGCGCCGCCGATCAGCTGGTCGAGCACGCTGAGGCTGTCCCGTACCGATCCCGCACCGGCACGGACCACCAACGGAAACACGGCCGGTTCGACGGACACGTCCTCCCGCGCACACAGATCGGCGAGATAGTCGCCCAAAACCTTCGGCGGAACCAGCCGGAATGGGTAGTGATGTGTACGCGACCTGATCGTCCCGATGACCTTGTCCGGCTCGGTGGTGGCGAAGACGAACTTCAGGTGAGGAGGCGGCTCCTCCACCAGCTTCAGCAGGGCGTTGAAGCCCTGCGTCGAGACCATGTGCGCCTCGTCGACGATGTAGACCTTGTAGCGCGACGAGACCGGGGCGAAGAATGCGCGCTCGCGCAGATCACGGGCGTCGTCGACACCGCCGTGGCTGGCGGCGTCGATCTCGATCACGTCCACCGAGCCCGAGCCCCCGCGGCTCAGGCTCTCGCAGGAGGCGCACTCGCCACAGGGCTCCGCGACCGGGAACCGCTCGCAGTTGAGTGCGCGGGCGAGGATCCGAGCGCTTGTTGTCTTGCCGCACCCGCGCGGCCCGGAGAACAGGTAGGCGTGATGCACCCGATTGTTGGCCAGCGCGTTGCGCAGCGGCTCGGTCACATGGTCCTGCCCGATGACCTCGGCGAACGTCTGCGGCCGGTAGCGGCGATACAAGGCGAGGGGTACATCCACCTGCGAAACCCTAGCCCGGCCCATGGACACAGCCCACCCCGTAGCCGCGAATGGCCCGATCCGATCCCTCCGCGGCAGAGAAAGACCCCTCACGCACCCGGTAGAGCTCGCTTACCCTTGCTGCCTTCCGGCCCTGGGGGAGTTGGGCGAGATGCCGCCGCGTGAGGGGCTCCGGTCAGTGTACGCCGCCGGGTACGCCACCATGGACCCGGCCGCGGGCGGCTCGCTGGTCTCACTGAGCCGGAGGCTCCCGTCGAGGGTTGGGGCGCCGTACGACGCGGAAGCGGCCGCACGTCGATCACGCCGGCCGGATGCCTCCGTTTCGGAGAACGCCGCCGTACCCGCTACCCTCTGCCGCGGAGGATTCGCCTAGTGGCCTATGGCGCACGCTTGGAAAGCGTGTTGGGTTAACGCCCTCGCGGGTTCGAATCCCGCATCCTCCGCCACACGAGCTTCCGGACGTTTACGCAGGTCAGGCGGCGTTTTCGGGGACAGTCCAGCCGGGACAAAACGTCAAGATGACGCGTGTGCGTCAGACCCTAGTACCTTCCGGGGTCTCAATTTGGGTCTCAATTGACCCCACAGCAGCGCTCCATCATGACTCGCCGCCCGGCGAAGGGCATCACCTACGCCGTCTTCGAACCGGGGTGTGAACGTCCCCGGGGAGCGGTAGCGTTCGAATATGCCGATGGCGACCGCGCTTGAGGTGCGCATGGTGCAGGGCGAGCAGCGCCCAGCGCTCGCAGAGTTCACGAGCACGCTCGGACAGTTGTCGAGCGCACTTCGGGAGATCGACCGCGCCGCCGTTGCCCAGCGGATCGAGAGGCCGAAGTGGGTCGTCGACGACCTCAGTCACGAAGGCGTGCTTTACACGGTCCGGCTTTCCGCCAGGCCGAGCCGTCGGCGCGATCGCGAATCGCTGATGAGGCCCGTCGAGGCACTGGTCGAGGGGGCACGGGAGCTTCAGGCCGAGCCCGAGTTGCCGCCGTTCTACAGCGAGGTCACTGTCACGCGACTCCTGAACGTCGCGGTGCCCAAGTCCGGCATCCGGGAGGTCTCGCTTGCGACCGTGAACGGAGAAGTCGGCGAGCGCGTCGGACTGAACGATGCTCTCATCGAGCACGCTCGCGCGGCTGTCCGCGAGGACGAGATCTCGATCGGCTCGATCACCGGGACTCTCGACGTGATCAGTACGCGTGCCAAGCACGGCGTTCGTGTGAGCGTCTTTGACCCGATAAATAGACGGGCGGTTACTGGTACCGCAGCCGGCACGCTGAGGGACAGCCTGCGGAACTCTTGGGGCTACCCAGTGACTGTGCGAGGGCGCATCACGAGGAACGCGCGCGGGCAGGCGATTCGCGTAGCGATCACCGACCTAGAGCTTCTTCCCGACGACGACTCCCGACGGCCCTCTACCGCAGACGTCCTCGGCGTGGATCCTAATTGGACGGGCGGGCTGAGCGTGGACGAGTTCATGGACCGAGCGAGACGTCGTGCCCAGTAAGAAGGTGGTTCAGCCACTCGTCTATGTGGACACATGCGTCTACCTCGATCTTGTGACGAGAAACAAGGACACGCACGCTGAGACCGGCGAGGAGCGCTGGAAGTCAGCGAAGGCCATCTTCGACGCCGTGAACGAGAACGACGTCCGGCTCGCCTCGTCTTCCCTCGTCGAGGCAGAGGTCTGCTGCAACGGTGAGGCTCGGAGGGAGAAGCAGAGGACCAGAGATCTGCTCGACGGGTGGTTCACCGCCCGGTCTACGCAGTGGGCCGAGGTCGACCGTTATCTCGCCCGCGAGTCCGTCCGGTTGATCAACTTGTGGCAGGGCAAGGGAGAAGTCGGGAAGCGCATGAGCCCCGCCGATGCGTTGCACCTGGCCGCCGCGCTCCGCCTCGGTGCGGACTACTTCATGACACACGACGGAGGGTTCCCCCTCGGCCATCGCGTCGACGGCGTATTCGTGATGCGGCCGGACGTCGTGTGGCAGGAGTCCCTCTTGAAGCACGCGTCGGGCGAGTAACACCGAGCGTTGCTCAACCGCGCTTCTAGACTCCATGCACATGCGACGACTGACCTCGGAGCTGATGGCAGAGTTGGCGCTGGAGGCGCTGTCGAACGCTCGTCGCCTGCTCGACGATGCGACCCACCTCTATGACCAAGGCCGTCTCCCAAGCGCCTATATGCTCGCGGCGCTTGCGGCGGACGAACTCGGAAAGCACGTGCTGATCACATCGTTCTACGGAGCGCGGGAGGACTCAGCCGAGGAATGGCGCAAGTTCTGGAAGCGCTTCCGTCTGCACGAGTTCAAGTTGGGTGACGCGCTCTGGGCCGCATGGGTGGGTGACCTAGACACGGAGGATCCTCCACCCAAGATCAAGGAGTTTCACCAACGTCGGTTGTCCGCGACGTACGTGGACGTTGGCGATGACGGGTTAGTCCAGACCCCCAGTCGGTCAATCAGCGCGGCAGACGTGGACCGAGCGCTGGGCGTTGTGAGCGGCGAACTGAAATTTTGTGAAACGGCGTTGAAAGGGGCGACACCCAGGGCACTCGCTCGTCACCTCGAAGGGCTGCGGTCGTCAGCGATTGCCGGCGAGCTGCGCTCGGTGCTCAGCGACGCCGGGCCAATCGCTGCAATAGCCTTCGCGATCGCGCTACGCGCTGGCCTCCCATCGGACGAAGCACTAGCCTTCGCCCGGTTCTCTGACGAGACGTTCCAGCCGCCCAGTGCCGGCCCGCCCGGCACGGGAGACGAGGCAACGGACGACGACCCACCAGGAGAGGAATGAGCGAGCCAGCTGATCCCGGCAGATTCCTGCGAAGCCCAACGAGATAACCACCGAGCCGTCAGACTGGTGGCATGGGACATGGGGATGATGCTGGCTGGGATCTCTACGCGGCTAGGCCACTAACCGATGGTGGTCTCAGGGTCTCCAAGCTGTCCAGCGTCCCCCAAGAGACTCGTGTCCGTTGGCTCAATTCGATGGATGCGGTGAGTCACGGTGCGCAGGACCGGTGGCTCTTGGTCGAACGGTCTCACCGGATTTTCACAAGCGAGGTTCAGAATCTACGTGAGGAGCCATCGATCACTGGGCCTCGTGTCGCGAGACGCGTTAACGACGTCGTCGGAGCAACTTTCGACTGGCTTGGAAGTATGCGGATGTACGTGGATCAGCTCGCACACATGATTGGCAACAACAATCCCGAACTGCTCGGAGAATTCCGCAGAAAATGCAGCGAGCAGTACGACTCAAGGTTTGGCTACCGGTTCTGTTGGCGGCTACGCAACTACGCCCAACACCTGAGCATTCCGATCCACACGGTCGCGTACGGCTCAGGAGGATGGAGCATCTTTGTGTCACCCCAGGTTCTCCTCGAGAGATACGACGGGTGGAGCACCCTGCGCGATGAGATGGCCGCCATGGATGGTGATATCGATGTGGTGCAGCAGGTCAACGAAGCCATGTACGGACTCACGGAAATCGCACGATGGCGCACGATCGAGCAAGCACCAAGTCTGAGGACAGCCCTCCAGGACGCGGAGGCCCTACGCGACCACTTCCGTCGCGAGTACGACATGCATTTTCCTGTGTATGCCCGATGCGACCCACCTGTTGTGGGCTCAATGATGTCCCTCACCCCGATCAATCTGTGGGAGATCGACACTGTACGCGAGCGACTCGCAGACTTGGATCCAATGTGACCCGCTTATCCGGCGTTACGCATCTACCCATTCCCCGTATGCACTCGGACGGCGCGGAGGTCTGCGACTGCTCACGGCGGGTCCCTTCTGTCAGAGTCCTCTTGCTGGGCCTCATCCTGGGGTGCCCACAGCAGGCCACCCACCCGCTGTGCGATGTCCTGGCGGATGGGGTCAGTGACGTGCTGGTACCGCTTCACCATCTCCATCGTTGACCAACCCATCACGTCCATGGCGGCCCTGTGTGAGATTCCGAGTGCGAGCAGCATGGTTGCAGCGGTGTGCCGTGCATCGTGTAGCCGCGCGTCGCGAACACCGGTAGCCTCCAGGAGTGCCTTCCACTCATGGAAGTCACTGTTCGGGTTTAGCGGCCGCCCGGTCGGGGTCGTGAACACATAGCCCTCGTCGTGCCAAAGCTGACGCGCAGCCTCGCGCTCGCGGCTCTGGGCTTCACGATGCGTGTTGAGCACCACAATCAACTCCGGCGGCAGCCCGATCGTCCGCCTGCTCGCCTTCGACTTGAGCGGACCAACGTCAGGAGTCACTTGCTTGCGTTGCTTGCAGAGTCCCGCCTTGCGCCCACACGTGCCGCCGCAGCCGTGCTCGTACTTCGGTCTCAGCCGCGCACGTCTCACTCTAAGCGTGCCCGCGTCGAGGTCGATGTCCTCCCACTTGAGCCCAAGGGCCTCCCCCTGGCGTAAGCCGATCGAGAGTGCAATTGCCCAACGAGCAGCGGTTCGGAGTTTGCTTGCCTCGGTGAGGATCTTCTGTATCTCGTCCACTGAGTAGGGCTCGACCTCCTCATCGTCGGTGAGGCTAGGAGCCTTCGCGATCGCTGCAGGATTGCGTCCGATGTGCTCTCGTTTCACCGCGACACCCAAGGCGGTTCGGATAGTCCGGTGCACCTGATGTACGCGGCCCGGCTTGCTGCCGTTGGCGAGCATGCGCGCGTACAGCCGCTCTAGATGTTCAGGCTGCAAACGGTCGAGCTTGTGCGCTCCGATTCCGGGGATGAGATGCACTCGGACAGCTACCTCGTATGCATCGAAGGCGGTCTGCCGAAGGCTGTCCTTGGCGATGTTGTGCAGCCAGTGAGTCAGCCAGCTCTCCACGGTCCACTTGTGGCCTGGCTTGCGTACGCGGCCGCTGTCGCGCTCCTTCTCCAGCTCTCTTACCTTGGCGACGGCATCTGCCCGCTTCTTGCGCTTCACGTGGCGGCGGTCGGGTTTGCCGTCGTCGCGGATTCCCATGGTGACGCGGCCGTGCCACTTGCCGTCGCTGCCGTGGTAGATGCTTGATCGTCCGTTGGGGTTGCGGCGTCCCATGGTCTCGGACTGCTTCCTCAGGCCGCTGGGTGCTGGTCGCGTCGTGCGTTGCGGCGGAGCCTCGCGACGTACTCGTCCAGGCACTCGGCGGGGATGCGACGGAGCCGGCCGACCTGGACGGACTCGATCTCTCCTGCCGCGATGAGGCTGCACATCAGCGTCCGGCCGATGCCCAGGCGTTCGGCGGCTTCCTCGATCCGCAGCAGCAGCGGGGTGGCGTCGATGTCGGGCGCACCTCCTTGCTGCTCATGTGCGGGCATGGTCATTTCATGGGCTCCTTCCTGTCGGGATGGGGTGAGGGGGTCCCTACAAAACCCACAGAACTCACAGAACTTGAGGTTTTGTGGGTTCCGTGGGTTCTGTGGGGCTGTCACTGCGGGTACTCCTCGTCTGCGGTGGGCCTGGGTGTGGCGTGCACAAAACCCACAGAACCCACAGAACTCCGGGGTTTTGTGGGTTCTGTGGATTCTGTGAGGGCGGGGTGGACCTCGTAGACGGCTGAGGGGCGGCCGCCCTTGGGGTTGGGCTCGGCAGGCTTGTGCCGGATGTGACCGTGCTCGGTGAGCAGGACCAGGGCGGGGTCGAGGTCGGTGACCTTGGCGAACCTGGTTTTGCCGCGTACGGCGTAGAACAGGTCGCGGCGGGTGAACTCGCGGGAGCGGGTGCGGGTGATCCAGGCGAGGACGTGGCGGGCGTCTTCGAGGTCGGAGTCGGCGCCCATCAGGTCGAACACGGCGAGGGCTTGGGCGAGGTAGTAGTGTCCCAGCCGCGCGGCAGCGCGGAAGGTCGCTGAGCTGATGGGTTGGTCGTAGCCACTGCGGATATGGGCGGCCAGGTGCAGCATCCCGGCCAGACGGAGGGTGGCTCCGGCCAGTTTGGCGGCCCAGTCGGTGATGGCGTGCAGTCTGCCGGTGGTGGAATCGAGCTGGGGCTCCAGCCATTCCTCGAGCTGCCGCAGAGCGGCCCTGGCATCAGCAGTGAGCGTGAGCTGGATGGGCTCGGGCAGCTCGTACAAGGACAGCACGAGGGCCTGCAGGGTCTCGGCGTAGGCCTGCGTGGTTTCGGCCGGTGGGGGTGGAGTGTCGATCTTGCGCCGTCCGACGGTGTTCTCCGGGAGGGCGTAGAGGATGCGGGCGAGCACCCCGCTGTCGCGGAAGCCGGGCATGGTGGCGAGCTGGCGGAGCAGTTGGGGTTGCAGGGTGACGCCGAGGGTGAGCGCCGGCCGTTCGACGTACTCGGCGTCGCGGCCGATCCGGCCGGTGCGCAGCACGTCACCACCGTGGCCCTTGAGGAAGAGATCCAGGTTGGGTTTGTTGCTGTAGCGGCCGGCGAGGTCATTGAACACGCCACCCTCGGCCGACAGCACCGCCAGCCGTCCGCCTTGGGCGGCCAGCAACGCGGAGGCGGACTCGGGGGTCTCGTTACCCGCCACGAGTTGCGGCACCGGCGGCACAGTCAGCGAGTCGGCGTCGATCATGGCGGCGGTGGCCTCGGCCACGGCGTCGGCCTTGCCGGACTTCTCAGCCGCGCGGGCGGAGTCCTCGGCCTGGGCGCGGGCGACCCTGGCCGCCATCTCAGCCTCAATCCGCATGCCCTTGGCTACATCAACGAGCTGCTTCTCGGCGGCCAGTAGCGGGGTGGTCAGGGCGCGGAACACGGCGGTCTTGCGGGAACCAGGCGGGAGCGCGACGACGGTGTAGATGTTGACCGGCTCCTCCCAACCAGGACGCGGCACCACGAGCGCTTTGCCACCGCAGGCGGCGGAAAGGCACGCGAGCGCGACGCAGCCGGGCAGGTCGGGTGGGGTTTGGGTGGCGTCGGTGACGGCGGCGACGTACTCCGCGAGCCAGCCCGGTAGCGCCTCGATCGGGAACTCCGGCAGCAGCCGGTGCGCACCCAGCGGCACCGGGTCGGCTTCCCAGCTCGCTGGGTGGTCGGGTGGTGCCCACTCCGGCATCGGTTGTGCGGCGTTCATGCGGCGTCTCCTCGACCGGGGTAATCGTTGGGTCGCGGGGTCTTGGCCCACGCAAGTTCGGCCTCGCGGCGTGCGGCGTAGGAGCGGAGATCGGGAAGGCTGGCGGCGGCTTGGGCGATGTTGACTGCCTGCTGCCAGCGGGCCTCGTCGTCTTCGGCGTCCAGGGCGGCGTCTGCTGCGCGTTGCGCGTTGAGCTCGGACCGGAGCCGTGCGGGCAGCTCGTCGGTTTCGCTGGCCCAGCATTCGGCCGCTACCACGACGCCGGCGACCTTGCGGCGGTCGCCTTCGGGCAGCTCCAGCCATTCACGGCTGCCGTAGGACGGCGGCTGGAGGCCTGCGACCATCCGGCGTGCCCACTCGCGGCGGGCGCGGCTGGCGCGACTCATGCCGCCCTCCCCTCGCCACTCTGCCGCCGTCGGTAGGCGTTCACGGCTTCACGACAGGCCGCGCATGGGGTCTCTCCGCGTCGGCGGTGGGTTCGTTCGCCGCCCGGGGTGCCGTGCTTGATCGGCCTGGGTGCTATGCGTTCGGGTTGCTCGGTTCGCCGCTGCTGGGCGGTAAGGCCACCCCAAATGCCGTGCGGCTCGCCGCTACGAATCGCGTGGGCACGGCACTCGGCGGCGACCGGGCACGCGGCACAGACGCGTCTGGCGGCTGTGTTGGGTTCGCCCTTGCGGGGAAAGAAGATCTCTGGATCGACCTGCGCGCACAGCGCGTCGGCCACCCACACGGGCGGTTGTGGCAGTGTCAACATGTTCATGACCTCCCCTGCCCGATGTGGCCGATGGCGTTGTGGTTGTCCTGCGCCGCCTCGTACGCCCTCGCCAGATAGGTGGTCAGCTCGGCCAGCGAGTCAGCAGCGGCCGTCATGCGCCGGGTGGGGTCGTGGCCGCCGTCGTCACGCAGCCCGTCGCGTGGCTGGATGGTGGCGGCCTCCAGGTGGCCGCTGATCTCTTGCAGCGCGATGGTCACCTGGACGAGTGATCCCGCCGCCCGGTACAGGTCGTCCACGTCGAGGTCGTGCTTGGCCCACAGCAGGCGACCGCCTGCGGTGCGCAACAGTTCCGTGGCGTGGGCGAGCTGCTCGATGGCGCTCGGCTCAGGATTGGCGGTGGTCATCGTGCGCTCTCCTTCGCGTCGGCTGCGTCGGTAGTGCGGAATTCGTGGGCGAGCTTGCGGCCCATGGACGCCGAACAGTCGGCCACCCGCGCTAGCTCCGCGCCGGTGGGGGTGCGCCCCTGGGCGCGCTCGTGCTGCCAGTGGGCGCGGGCGCGTTCGGTGGCGGTGTCACCGCGCAGCATCGGTGTCACATTCCCGCTGCCCGTAGCGATCGCGGCGGTGGTCGTGCGGGTGTCGGTAGCGCTGCCGCTACCGCTACCTGTGGGTGCTGCTGGCGGGGTGGCGGTAGCTCTACCGGTGGCGGATGCCGGCTGCTCGGTGGCGGTGATGTTGGCGCGGCTTCTGGTGCGTTGGCGGCGTGGGGGTAGCGGTGTGGTGCGGATGGCGGCCAGGTGGACGGTGGCGGCGAGGCTGGCGGCGGGGACTGCGCCGACCGCCACCAGTAGCGGTACCGACACCGCCACCAGTCCGGCGCTGACCGCGTGGCCGGCGGCGTTGAGCGCCAGTGACACCGCCACCGCGCCGAGTGCCACTGTGCGGGCGTAGCGGCGCGCTGCCTCCGGTGCGGCCTGGTCCAGCCACACCCGCGCCGCTACCGCTGCGAGGGTGTCCACGCAGCCGGGCAGCAGCCAGCCGGTGGTGTTGCCCCACCCAGCCGCTACCGCCAGGTGGTGTTGTGCACCCGCCGACGCTGCGGCAGCGGCGGTAGCGGTCACGGTTATTCCGGCCCAGGTCCAGGCGTCGAGGCGTCGGGTGGTCACGGGAGCCTCACCGGCTTTCCGTTGCGGCGGCGGTCTTCCTCGACGGAGCAGGCCTCGGCCCACTCGTAGTTGTCGGCGGCGCGGTGCACGGGCTGGGTGGCTGTGACAGCCGCAAGAGCGAGCGTGGCGTGCACCTGGGCCTCGGCGTACAGCGACTCGGAGGCGTGCCAGTCGCTGTCGTGGCCGCCTTCCTGGTAGTGGCCGAACCAGGATTCGGCCTCGCGCAAGGCGTGCTCGGCGGCCTGGTAGTGCTCGGGTCCGGTCATCGTGCGTGGCTCCTCTCAGCGTCTAGCGGGTCGTGGCCGGTGCGGTGTGGCCACGCTCAGCGGCCGGTTTCGCTGGGGTGGGCGGGTGTGCTGCTAGAACAGGTGTTCGTGCTGGTCGCGGCCGGGGTTCGGCTGCTAGCGGTGCTGCTAGACCTAGCGGCCTCGGCTGCTAGCGGATCCAGCTCTGCTAGCCGTTCTGCGAGGTTCTCGACCTGCTTGGTGATCTGCTCGGCCCAGGCGTCCAGCTCGATCGCCAGGTCGCCGAACTCGTTGAGTTCGTCTTGCAGGTCGTCGCAGCGGTCGTGGGCATCGCTGGCGTGCTGGTAGGCCTCGTGGGCGCTGGCGGCCGCCTCGGCGGCCTCCTGACGCACTTCGTGCAGGTCCCAGGACTGGTCGGCGGTCATGATGCGCTCCCGTTCAGGCGGGCGACCCGGTCGGCCGCGTCGTCGGGGTCGTCGTGGTCGGACTCGGCGTGCCAACGGCCGGTGGGGTCGTAGAAGCCGACCGTCCAAAGGCCGGGTTCGGAGCGGATGTAGACCCAGGTCATGCCGCGTTCCCTTCGAACAGGTCGGGCTCGACGGCTGCGGGCGCGTGGTGGCGGGTGAGGCGTTCGGCGTCGAGCAGGCATGCGGTGCACCAGGCGCGCAACTCGGAGGCGGGTAGGTGCGCGGCCGCGGTTGCCGAGAGGGTTGGGTTGGCGGGTGCCACGACGAGCCGGTGGCGTCGGGTACCGCTGCTGATGGGGCAGCGGCCGTTGCCTCGGGAGTGGGCGCCGCCGCACTCGCCGTGGCATTGGCAGCGGTATCCGGCGTGGTCGAGCACGTCGACCACGACGCTCATCGATAGGGCGGTCATGGGGAGTTCCTTTCGTTGTCGTGTGCGTCATCGAGTGCGCTGCGGGAGAAGCCGCGCCGGTTGGCTCCGTGGCCGTCGTCGGTGGTGCCCCACACCTGCTCCGGCGTGACGCCGTGCGGTTTGAGTGCGGCCGAGAGTTGGATGGGGGTCCAGCCGGTGTAGAAGGCGGGCCGCTGCTCGACCAGGCGGGTAAGGATGGTTTCGGACCACAGCCGGTCCTCGCCGGGTGCAAACACGGCGCGGGTGTCGTCCAGGACGCTGATTTCCTCGCCCTGGGCGGGGGTTTCGCCGGCGGCGACCCCGGACAGGGTTCCGGCGTTGACCCGGGCGGCGTGGGCGCGGTCGATGACCTTCTCGATGTCTGCGCCGTCGCCGAGGAAGGTGCGGACGGTGAGGCCTTCCTCGATGTAGCCGGTGTCGTCGGCACCGAGTAGGAGGCCGACGCCCTTGTGGGCGCGCTGGAACCGGGACGCGTCGTACCCAGCGGAGTAGGACCCGGCACCCAATACGGCTTCGGAGGACTGCCAGGTCATGGTCTTGAGCGCGAACCGGGTGCCGATCACGTCCCGCAGCCGGGTGGGCACGGACTTTTCGTCCGGCTTCTGGGTGGCGAGCACGAGGATGATCCCGACGGCGGGGCCGACCTTGGCCAGCTCCGTCAAGAGGGTGACGATCTCGTCGCCGTAGGTGGGGTCTTCGAAGTAGCGTTGGCACTCGTCGATGCCGATCACGATCGGGTGCAGGCCCTTGGACTTCATCCGGGCCAGCCGTGGGGTGATCCGCCCGTCGGGACAGAGTTCGACCGGCAGGGTGCCGAGCACGTCGTAGCGGCGGTTCATCTCCTCGCGCAGGTCGAGCAGGTCGTCGCGGAGGGCCTGTACGACCTGGCTGCGGACCCCGAGCCCGAACCGGTGCGCGATCTTCTCGAACGGTTTCCAGTCCCGGCCGCCCTTGCCGTCAAAGATGTGCTGCTCGACGTACGGGTCGAGCGCGGCGGCCAGGAGCAGGAGACGTGCGGCCAGGGTCTTGCCCATGCGCGGGATCGCACCGACCAGCACCGACGTGAACATCAGCAGCAGTTCGATGAGGCGGCCGCGCTGATCCTGCCCGAACGGGAACGGCTCAAACAGCGAAGCTTCGGCCTTCTGCTCGGCCCACGGCCACCGACCCGACGGCTTGGCGTACGGGTCCTCGTCGGCGACCCACAGTCCGACCCGCCGCGCCGAGCCGGTGGTACCCCGGACGCGTTCCAGCCAAACCTGGACCTCATCCAGGTCGAGGCCGGAGGCGATCCGGTCGCGGCGCTTGATCGCCTGCTCCGCGGTCACACCCCAGGGGAGATCGATCACCGCGCGCCAGCCGTTGCCGTCGCGCTGGATCGGCTGCGGAAACTGGATCGGGTCGTTCTCCTTGCACAACCCGCCAGCGATGAACGCACGCAGCACGACATCGGCGGTCAGCTTTCGCGCCCGCGGGGTCACCACCGCGTGATCCAAAACGGGTTTGTCCGGCTGACGGCCGGCCAGCCCGAGGACGCCGACCACGGCGGCCAGAACGCCCAGCTGCACCAGCAGCGGTGTGGCCGGGTGCATCACCAGCCCGAACACCATGCTCGCGCCCACCAGACCGAGGACGCTCATCAGGGCGGCGCGGGAGCGGACGGTCTCGCGGTGGCGCATCAGCAGCCGCAGATACTCCCCGGTGTCGCGGGTGTCGACGGCGGCCTGCCGCAGCGGCCGCGACTCGGTATCTGCCACCCAGCGAGCGGTCGTGCTCACGACGCGGCCGAGGCCGATCGGGGCGCGAGAGCTGACCCGTCCGGCGTACTTCGGAGACCGCAGCACGTGATAGGCGCTGGTGTGGTAGGCGTGGCGGCCGTACCACCTGGCGGCCGCGACCCGCTCCTCCCGATCACGCAGCCAGGTAGGGACCAGCGGCGGCCGCTCCAGCTCGCGGCGACGCCACGGCACCAGCTCGCTCCCCGGCTCCGGTGTGTCGTTGTCGGATGGGTCGACCGCGACGACGGTGCCCGGCTCCATGTTCAGGTCGTCGGCCAGCGTCTCGGCCTCGTCGTCCACGTCCACGGACCAGCGTTCGACCGCGACCTCGTAGGCCGGTTTGCGTTCCAGCTCCTTGCCCGTCATCGGACAGTCCTCCAGGGGTAGGTGTAGTGGGATGCGTGGCCGAGCGCCCGCAGCGCCGCCTCGGCGGCCCGCAGCCGCGGTGTCCGCCTGGCGGCGGCGCACAGGCCGCACAACGTCATGCACAGCGGTCCGTATCGGGTGTCGACCTCGTAGGTGGCCAGCTCGACCCGCCGCCGGGGATTCAGGCGTGGGCTGGGGCGGCCGCAACCCTCACACGCCCACCCCAGCCGGCACGGGGACGGGCGAAGGTTCCGTACGCGTCTCATGCCACGCGCCCCCGCAGCCAGCCCAGCCGGTCGCCGTGATGCTCAGACGCGATATGGCCACGCATGCTCAGCTCCGCGGCCTCACGCGTCAGGTACAGCGCGTCCGAGACCGTCTGACAGGCCGGGCACCGCCAGCCGAACCAACCACCGCCGGCGGCGCTCAGATGTGGTCTTGTGCGGTCACCAAGCATCGGTGTCCACCCCCACCGCTGGGCCGGGGCGGCGCTTCCGGTCCAACACGTCCGCCAGCTCTGCCGTCGCGTCAGCGGCCTCGGGCTGGCCGTGATCCCACAACCAACCCGCCTGCGCATACAGCGCATCGATCACGTCGTCGGGAACCTGCCTGCGATGCGCGCCCGCCATCACGAGCCCCCGAACGACTCAGAGATCGCGGCAGCGCCTTGCTCCACGATCTCGTTGATTCCGTTGGTCAAATCCGGCCCGTACGGTGTCGTCGCGAGCAGCAGCCCGAACACCACACCGAACGCCACCGTCCCGAACTTCCAGCCGCCCTTACGGATCATCAACCACGCGACGAACCCAAAGGCGACTACCAATGGCATCGACACCATGACATGTGCTCCTTTCCATCGACTACAGCTATATAGCTGTACCGTATACAGCTATATAGCTGTAGTCAACGACCACCCTCTGTCTGGGGTCGCTCCCGCCCTTGTGGCGAGCGCGCAATCAATGTCGCTCGGTCGGCGGGGACCGTCACACCACATAGCGGGATTTCTAAGGACGTCCTGCTATGCTGCGGACGTCCCTAGGCGTCTCGGATTGGAGCCCGGACATGGCCAACCATCGGCTGCGCGATGCGTTGCTCAATGCGGGAGTCGCTCCGGATGAGCTGGCGAGCGATCTCGGTGTTGATCCCAAGACCGTCGAACGTTGGATCACCACGGATCGCGTGCCGTACCCGAAGCACCGGCACAAGATCGCTCTACAGGTGGGGGAAAGCGAGAGATATCTCTGGCCGCACGCGCTCGCCGACGGCAAAGCCGCTCAGGTCAGCGAGTCGGAAGTCATCAAGGTCTACGCTCATCGAAACGACGTACCGCCTGACCTGTGGGACCGGCTCGTGGGGAGAGCGACCGCCTATGTCGACATCCTTGTCTACGTCGGGATGTTCCTAACAGAGAAGGCCAACCTCGTGCGAACACTCCAGGAGAAGGCCTCGAACGGTGCCCGAGTGCGTCTGCTCTTCGGGGACAGGAACAGCCGCGCCGTCAAGCAGCGCAGCCGCGAGGAGGGCATTGGCGACGACACGATCTCCGCCAAGATCGACCACGCGCTCTCACATTTCTCGCCCCTCATCGGCCAGCGAGGGATTGAGCTGAGGACGCACGGAACCATCCTCTACAACTCGATCTACCGATTCGATGACGAGATGATCGTGAACCCTCACGTCTACGGCACGGTCGCACCACACGCGCCAGCACTGCATCTGCGCCGGCTATCTGCCGGCGCCCTGTTCACGACGTACGCAGACAGCTTCACGACAGTCTGGGAAGGCGCGAAAAAGTACGACGGCAAGGGCGGTCGCGGGCATGCCGAAGCGTGACTACTTCAACGACCCGAACGCACCGGTGGCCAACAGCATCGTCGTGGCCGTGTCTGCGGTAGTTCGAAGTGACCGTGGGAAGCTTCTCCTGATCGAACGCACCGACAACGGTCTGTTCGCGTTGCCCGGCGGCGCACAAGACATCGGCGAGTCCGTCACCGAAGCGGTACGTCGTGAGGTCCGCGAAGAGACCGGGATTGTGGTTGACGTGATCGGCTTGAGCGGCATCTACTCCGACCCTCGGCACGTCATCGCGTACGACGACGGTGAGGTACGCCAGGAGTTCTCGCTGTGCTTCCATGCGCGGCCGGTGGGCGGCAGTCTCACAACCAGCTCCGAGTCGCGGCGCGTCCAATGGGTCGACCCGTCCGAGTTGGACGGTCTTGAGATTCACCCGTCGATGCGGCTGAGGATCGACCACGGCCTCTCCAACACGGATCAGCCCTACTTGGGGTGACTCACAGCCTCCAGTCGAGAGCGCGTACGATCGACCGCCCCCAGCAACTCATCCCGCGCCTCGGTGATGAATCGCGTTACCAGGTGGCCGGCCCCATACCGCTCCTTGATCTCCTCCATGCGCGCGCGAGCGTCGACCTCCTGGCCGTCTGGCGCTGTGGTCAGGTCACAGAACCACAGACCGTCACGGATCGAACCCCGTTCATCGTCAAACCGATCTATCTCCCTGGAGAGTCCGCGCAACGCTGCTTCGTGCGCCGCGCATGAATGATGCGCGACGAGATGAACCAGCCGCGCCGGTGCACCCACGTCCTGCAGGAAGTACGCACCGTCGAGCGGGTGAAAGCCAGTGCGCACGAGGTCCGGAGCGTAGCCAACGTCATGCAGGACTGCAGCCGCTTCGAGTAGGTCGCTGTCGGCTCCGGAGATCGGCCGCAACGTCTGTGCCTGCCGGGCTACGCCTTGCACGTGTGCCCAGCGAGTCGGCAGGAATTCCGCCAATTTCTCTTGCGCGACATTGAAAGCCCACTCAATCGTTGACATGGGACGCACGCTATCGGGCCGTCGACGACTTCCGGCTCGCCCTCGCGGAAGATGGCGTCCGGAGGACGCTATGCGGACAGCGTTGAAGCTGTAAACTGCGGCCCATGGCCGAGCAGGAGCTTCCGACCGACTGGTGGACGACCGAGGACGTAGCGGCGTACCTCGGCGTGGCCCCCTCGACAATCCGCGCGTACGTAACTCGGCACCAGATGCCCGATCCGGACCGCCGCATGGGTCGGCTGCGCTTGTGGCGACCAAAGACCATCGAGCGTTGGCACCAGAGGCGGCCGAGAGTTGGCCAGGCGGAAGAGTGATCACCCACCCGAGTCATCGGATTGTGATCCGACCCCGATCTGCGACACATGTGCGGCAACGGATGCGCGCCGGTTTCAGTGATCTAGGCAGCCAGCAGGTCGGGGAGAAACGCACGGATCTGCTTGTTATGCCGGTGATCCTTCAGGACATTTCCTCCAGCCGTTGTGGCTACCTGTCGATGGAGCTGGAGGCCCGGAGATGTCTGTTGTCGATCCCTGTCTGATCC
>WHTJ01000131.1 GCA_009377795.1 Propionibacteriales bacterium
GGCGGCGAGACGGTCTGGACGCGTTGCGCCTGCGGATCCCTACGGGTACTGCTGGTCACCACCGCCGCGGGATGCGTGGCGGCCCGTTCGCGGCCCGTGGCCGACGTGCTCAGCAGCCGCGATTGAGCCGGCCGTCCGGCCGGGCGTCCCGGACCATCCGATGCAGGGCGGACCGGTTGAGGAACACAACGCTCGCCTCCCCGGCGTACCCCGTGCCTCCGGGTACGACGCAGTTCCGCACCTTGGACGGCTCGACGGACAACAAGCTGCGCCCGAGCCGGTACACCTCTGCCGGCGAGGCGTTGGTGTCCAGCCGGGTGATCGCCGCCAGCATCATCCCCTCGAGGCGTCCGGGCTGGTCGGCGATCGAGCGCGCCTTCTTCAGCGCGGCCACCAGGACCCGGCCCTGGTTGCGGGATCGGTCGAAGTCCCCACCGGGGAGGCCGTACCTGATCCGCGAGAAGCCCAGCGCCTCGCTGCCGTTCAGGTGCCGCATGCCGCGCTCGAACCGGTGTCCGAGGCCGCTCACGGGCTGCGTGATCCGAAGGTCGATTCCCCCCAGCTTGTAGATCATCCCGGCGAGTCCCGAGAAGTCGGTGAGGAAGACGTAGTCCAGCCTGATCCCGGTCAGCCGCTCCACCGTCCGCGCGGTCAGCTGAGGGCCGCCGTACACCATCGAGGCGTTGATCTTGTTGCTGCCCTGACCGGGTATCGAGACGTACGAGTCGCGCGGGAGGCCGATGATCGCGGAATGACCGGTCCGGGTGTTCACGCCGACCAGGTGGATCGAGTCCGCACGGCTCCGCGGAATCGAGTCACCCGGGCGCGCGTCGGAGCCGAGAGCGAGCATCCACACGATGCCGTCCGGATGGTCGATCGCCTCCGCGTGCCGCATCTTGAGCAGGACGAGCTCGGCGTCGGTCCGGCCGGCGCTGGGTACGACGGCGGCGAGCAGCACCAGCAGTGCGCCGAACGTCACGACCCTACGGATCCTTGCCACCATCACGCACCGTCCTCGCCGACGACCGATACATTGCGATCCACCCAGCGGTCGAGGTCGTAGGCGAAGATCCGCACCTTGCCGGGTGTCCCCATCCGGGTGAGTGACAGGTCACCGCGTACGTTCACCCGCCGCACCTCACCGTCACGGGTCATCGCGAGGAACCTGAGATCGACCACCGCGGTGCCACCCATGACCCGGCCGCGGGGAGCGAAACCGCGAAGTCGAATCGACCGTCGTTGCGCGATCACCTCGGTCACCGCATTGCCGAGCCGGCTCATCGTGAGCCGTCCCGCCTGCCGCCGAGCCTGCCCCCGCAGGTCGGGCGTGAAGCCGGCGAACGTCGCCCGGAGATTCGGGCGCCGCCACGGCCGGTCGAGGAACCCGTTGTCCACCCAGGTCCGCACCGGGCGGGCCAGGAGCCTCGTCGCGCGTTCTCGATCCCGCTTGCGCAGGTCGCCGGCGACGCTCCGCAGGCCGACGTCGTACGGCGCCGAGCGCTGAACCAGGGCGGTCGCCGCCCCGGTCGGCGTACGCTTCGGAGTCGCCGCGGCCGGGGGTTCGGGTTCGTCACCTGAGCAGCCGGCACCCGAGAACAGGACGCCGGCCGACAGCACCAGCGTGACCGCCGAGCGCAGCGCGTGTCTCATGCCATGCATCCGGCTAGGATTCCGCAACCGACGACGGCTCGCCAATCCGGGGTCCGGACTCCGGCGCGCCGGTCCTTTGATGTGATCACGGCGACACCCGTTCCTCCACACCTACGCTCGTCGGCCCGGTGGGGATAGCCTTGGGCGTGGTAACACACTTCTAACGCCGCACCCGGAAGAGGCGATCCAGGCCGTGGCCGAGCCCCCGCAAGACAGCGACCTGTCGGCATTCGGAGCCAACGAATGGCTTGTCGACGAAATGTACGACCGGTATCAGCGAGATCCCGGCTCCGTAGACCAGGAGTGGGCGGACTTCTTCAAGAACCGTAAGCCCGAATCCTCCGCGCCACCGAGCGCCGAGGAGGACGGCGGCACCACGCCGGCAACCTCGCAGGCCACATCCCGCACCGCGACCGACCCCGTCCCGATCCCGCAGCACGACGCGCCGTCCAGCACACCCCGGGCAACCGTGCCGGACGCCGCGGTCAAGGCGGCCCAGACGATCCCCGAGTCCTCCGCGTCGGTCGGGGTCAAGACCCCCTCGCAGCCCACACCGGAGACGAAGGCGCGGCCCGCGGGCGACGGCGTGGCGGCCGCGGAACGGCCGGAGGGACCGGAGCACATCACGTTGCGCGGGGCCTCGGCGCGCACGGCGACCAACATGGACGCCAGCCTCAGTGTCCCCACCGCGACCAGTGTCCGTGCGGTGCCGGTCAAGCTGCTGATCGACAACCGGATCGTCATCAACAACCACCTGAAGCGCGCCCGCGGCGGCAAGGTGTCGTTCACCCACCTCATCGGCTACGCGCTGATCAAGGCGCTGCAGACGATGCCGGACATGAACGTCGGGTTCGACGTGGTCGACCGCAAGCCCACCCTGCTCAAGCCGAAGCAGGTGAACCTCGGGCTCGCGATCGACGTCCAGAAGCCCGACGGCACCCGCCAGCTGCTGGTTCCGTCGGTCAAGGACGTCGGCAGCATGACGTTCGCGGAGTTCTGGACGGCGTACGAGCAGATCGTCCGCCGGACCCGCGACAACCAGCTCACGGTCGAGGATTTCCAAGGCACGACGATCAGCCTGACCAACCCGGGAACCATCGGCACCAACCACTCGGTGCCGCGGCTGATGAAGGGCCAGGGCGCCATCATCGGGGTCGGCGCGATGGAGTACCCACCGGAGTGGCAGGGCGCGTCCGAGGACACTCTCGTGCGCAACGCGGTCAGCAAGGTCATGACGCTGACGTCGACGTACGACCACCGGGTCATCCAGGGCGCCCAGTCCGGTGAGTTCCTGCGCCGGGTGCACCAGTTGCTGCTCGGGAACGACGGTTTCTACGACGACATCTTCCACTCGCTGCGCATCCCGTACGAGCCGATCCGCTGGTCGACCGACATCTCCACGAGCCACGACGACGAGATCAACAAGCAGGCCCGCATCCTCGAGCTGATCCACGCGTACCGCGTGCGCGGTCACATCATGGCCGACACCGACCCGCTCGAGTACGAGCAGCGCAGCCATCCCGACCTCGAGGTCGAGACCCACGGACTGACCCTGTGGGACCTCGACCGGGAGTTCGCCACCGGCTCGTTCGGCGCCGGTCGCCGGTTCATGAAGCTGCGCGAGATTCTCGGGATCCTTCGTGACTCGTACTGCCGGCGGGTCGGCATCGAGTACATGCACATCCAGGATCCGGAGCAGCGACGCTGGATCCAGGAGCGGGTCGAGAAGCCGCATCAGAAGCTGCCGGCCGAGGAGCAGCTGCGCATCCTGCACAAGCTCAACCAGGCCGAGGCGTTCGAGACGTTCCTGCAGACGAAGTTCGTCGGTCAGAAGAGGTTCAGCCTCGAGGGCGCGGAGACCACGATCCCGCTGATCGACGAGATCTGCGAGGAGGCGGCCGCCGACGGTCTCGACGAGGTCTGCATCGGCATGGCTCATCGTGGACGGCTGAACGTCCTGGCCAACATCGTGGGCAAGAGCTATGCGCAGATCTTCCGGGAGTTCGAGGGCAACATCGACCCGCGTACCGTCCAGGGGTCGGGAGACGTGAAGTACCACCTGGGCGCGGAGGGCGAGTTCGTCTCCGAGCAGGGCGACCGGATCAACGTCTCCGTGGCCGCGAACCCGTCGCACCTGGAGGCCGTCGACCCCGTGCTGGAGGGCATCGCCCGTGCCAAGCAGGACATCCTGAACCAGGGCGAGGCGTTCCCCGTGCTGCCGGTGCTCGTCCACGGTGACGCGGCCTTCGCCGGCCAGGGTGTGGTCGCCGAGACGCTGAACCTCTCGCAGCTGAGGGGGTACCGCACCGGCGGGACCATCCACGTGGTGGTCAACAACCAGGTCGGGTTCACCACCTCTCCGACCGCGTCCCGTTCGTCCCTGTACTGCACCGACGTCGCGCGCATGGTGCAGGCGCCGATCTTCCACGTGAACGGCGAGGACCCGGAGGCGTGCATCCGGGTGGCCGCGCTGGCGTTCGCGTACCGGCAGGCGTTCAAGAAGGACGTCGTCATCGACATGATCTGCTACCGGCGTCGCGGCCACAACGAGGGCGACGACCCGTCGTACACCCAGCCGCTGATGTACGACCTGATCGAGCAGAAGCGCTCGGTGCGCAAGCTCTACACCGAGGCCCTGATCGGTCGTGGAGACATCACCGTCGAGGACGCCGAAGAGGTCATGCGCGACTTCAAGGAGCAGCTGGAGCGGGTCTTCGCGGAGGTGCGCGCGGTGAAGACGACGCAGGAAGCGTATCTCACCGTGCCGGAGTATCCGGAGAAGCCAAGCGGCGTGACGAAAACCTCGGTACCGAAGGAGATGCTCAAGCGCATCGCCGATGCGTACACGCTGGCGCCCGAGGGCTTCACGGTGCACGCAAAGGTGTGGCCGCAGCTGCAGCGCCGTGCGGCCGCGATCACCGAGGGTCCCATCGACTGGGGTACGGGTGAGATCCTCGCGTTCGGCACGCTGCTGATGCAGGGTCGTCCGGTGCGGCTTTCCGGCCAGGACTCTCGCCGCGGCACTTTCGTACAGCGGTTCGCGACCATCATCGACCGCAACAGCGCGGCCGAATGGACCCCGCTGCAGCACCTGTCCGACGACCAGGCGCAGTTCTACATCTACGACTCGCTGTTGTCCGAGTACGCCGCGATGGGCTTCGACTACGGCTACTCCGTCGCTCGTCCGAACGCCCTGGTGTTGTGGGAGGCGCAGTTCGGTGACTTCGCGAACGGCGCGCAGATCGTCATCGACGAGTTCGTCACCGCCGGCGAGGCGAAGTGGAACCAGCGGTCCGGCGTCGTACTCCTGCTTCCGCACGGCTACGAGGGCCAGGGGCCGGACCACTCGTCGGGCCGCATCGAGCGGTTCCTCAGCCTGGCCGCGAACGACGCGTTCACGGTGGCCCAGCCCTCCACCCCGGCGAGCTACTTCCACCTGTTGCGTCAGCACTCGCTGGGCGACGAGCACCGACCGCTGATCGTGTTCACGCCGAAGTCGATGCTCAAGCGCCGGGATGCCTCGTCACAGCCCGCCGACTTCACCGACGGAAGCTTCCGCCCGGTGATCGGCGACCCCGACGTCGACCCGAACTCTGTCGAGCGGGTGCTGATGTGCTCCGGACGCATCGCGTGGGACCTGCTGGCCGAGCGCAGCAAGCGCGAGGGCGACGAGCCCCGCACCGCCGTGGTGCGGATGGAACGGCTCTACCCGCGTCCGATCGAGGAGGTCAAGGCCGAGCTGTCGCGGTATCCGAACCTCCGGGAGATCCGCTGGGTCCAGGACGAGCCGTCGAACATGGGGCCATGGCCGGATCTCGCGCTCCACTTGACCGCGCACCTGCCCGCCCCGTTCTTCCGGGTATCCCGGCCGGAGTCGTCGCCGCCTTCGACCGGGCAGGGATCGGTGCACAGCGCGGAGGCCAAGGCGTTGTTGCAGCACGCCTTCTCCTGACCCGGTCGCCGATCCGCCTCTGCTGACTCGGGAGGGTTTGCGATGTACTTCACCGACCGCGGGATCGAGGAGCTCCAGAGCCGCCGCGGCGACGAGGAGGTCACCATGGCGTGGGTGGCCGAACGGCTTCAGGAGTTCTGCGATCTCAACCCGGAGTTCGAGACTCCCGTCGAGCGACTCGCCACCTGGCTGGCCCGCCTCGACGACGAGGACGACTGACTCTCGCCCAACCCCTCGCCCCAACCCTCGCCCCGAGATTGCACATCTGGCCGTTTTCCTCGCGCCGACATTGGTGCAATTCCTCTATGCGAGTCTTTCCCAACCCTCGCGCCGAGATTGCACATCTGGCCGCCTCAGGTCCCTGGCCGGGCGCCCGGCCAGGGACCGGGCGGTGTCTGCGGGACCTCCTCCTCCTGTTCCGTGACGTCGTACACCCGAAACCCCCGCGCCCGGTAGTTGCCCAGTGCGTGGGGGCCATCGAGGGTGCAGGTGTGTAGCCAGACCCGGCTGGTCGGCTCGCGATCGGGCCAGCGAGTCGCGAGGTCCCACGCCCGAGCGGTGCCGACCGTCAGGAGGTACCCACCGATGCCGCGACCGGTGAAGGAGGGGAGCACGCCGAAGTAGGCGATCTCCACCGCATCGCCGGACTGCGCCTCGAGCTCGACGTATCCGGCCGGCGTACCTCTGCACCACGCCAGCCAGGTCTCGACGCCGGGACGTTCCAGGTGGGTACGCCACCGGTCGATCGACCAACCGAGCCGGTCGATCCAGTACCAGTTCCCGCCGACCGAGGTGTAGAGATAGCGGCTGAGCTCCGGGGACGGCACCTCGGCGCGTACGACGTCCACGTCAAGCGGCGGACGGGCCGGACGCAGCTCGCCGGGATCGGTCTGTTCGAGGTACGTCGTACGAACGTTCATCGTGGACACGGCCGTCCACCCGCGATCAGAAGGTGAACACGATCTTGCCGAAGACGTCGCCCTTGGTCATGGCCTCGAAACCCTCCCGCGCCTCGCTCATCGGCAGCACGCGGTCGATCAGCGGGCGGGTCCCCGTGATGTCGAGGAAGTCGACGAGCTCACGCAGCTCCTCGCGCGTACCCATCGTCGACCCCTGAATCCGCAACTGCAGAAAGAAGATCCGATTCAGCTCGGCACGGTCGGGGTTCGGGCCGGACGTGGCGCCCGCGATCACCAGCGTGCCGCCGGGTCGCAGGCACTTGAGCGAGTGCGACCAGGTCGCCGCGCCGACCGTCTCCATGACCGCGTCCACCCGCCGGGGCAGCCGCGCACCCGGCTCGAAGACCTCGTGCGCACCGATCTCCGACGCCCGGCCGCGCTTGGCCTCGTCGCGGCTGGTCGCGAAGACCCGCAGCCCGGCCGCGCGGCCGAGCACGATCAGGGCGGTCGCCACGCCTCCCCCGGCGCCCTGAACGAGCACGCTGTCGCCGGGTTTGAGTCCTGCCTGCGTGAACAGCATTCGGTACGCCGTGAGCCAGGCGGTCGTCAGGCACGCCGCCTGCTCGAACGACAGCCCGGCCGGCTTGGGTACGAGGTTGCGGCGGGGTACCGCCACCCTCTCGGCGAACGTGCCCTGATGACGCTCCGACAACAATGACCGGCCGGGGTCGAGCGTCTCGTCGCCCATCCATGACGGGTCACTGATCACGGAGTGCACGAGCACCTCCGCGCCGTCCTCGTCCAGACCGGCGGCATCGCAGCCGAGGATCATCGGCAGCGACTCCTCGCGCAGCCCGACACCGCGCAGCGACCACACGTCGTGATGGTTCAGCGCGGCCGCCTTGACGGTCACCGTCGTCCATCCGTCGGGCACCGCCGGTTCGGGGCGGTCTCCGAGCACCAGCCCAGACAACGGGTCGTCGTCGTTGAAGCCATCGGCGTACGCAGCGAACATGTGCAGGACCCTAGTGGCACCCGCGTGGCCGGACCGACACCGGGTTGCCCCGCGCCGTCGGTCTACCGCGCGTGCTTGCCGCGGTGGCGACCCCCATGCACGGGCTCGTCGACGTCCGCCGCGTCGTCGGCGCCCTCGGCGAACAGGTGGTCGTCGCCGCCGGCAGTTGCGAGGACGCTGTGCCCGGCGCCGTACACGAGGTACAGAGCCAGGCCGACGGCCATCCAGATCACGAAGTTCCGCCAGGTCTCCAGGGTGAGGTTGAGCGAGAGCCAGATGGTCAGGAGCGCGGAGAGCACGGGTACGGCGGGCACCAGGGGCACCCGGAAGCCGCGCTCGAGCCCGGCGTTCGTACGCCGCAGCACCACGACTCCGACGGCGCAGAAGAAGAACGCGAAGAGCGCCCCCAGCACCAGCAGCTGTTCGAGTTCGCCAATCTGCGGATACAGCGCCAGGACGATCGCCGCCAACCCCGCCGTCACCGCGGCCCTCGACGGCGCGGAGAACGAGCTGACCCGGCTCAGCCCGCGGGGCAGCAGCCCGTCCCGCCCCATCGCGAACAGCACCCGGCTCTGAGCGATCAGCACCACCATGATGACCGTCGTGAACGCCAGCAGGCCGCCCACGTTGACCACGTCGGCCGCCCAGTCCACCCCCACGCCACGGAGAGCGTCGGACACCGGCGCTCCGGTGGCCAGCTCGGCATAGGGTCGCAGACCGACCATGACCGCGGCCATCGCGACGTAGAGCACGCCCACCATCGCGAGGCCGATCAGCATGCCCCGCGGGACGCTCCTGCGGGGTTCGCGGGTGTCCTCGGCGGCGGTGGCGATCAGGTCGAACCCGATGTACGCGAAGGTGAGAACGCCGGCCGCCATGAAGACACCCGTGATCCCATAACCGCTGCTGGTTTCACCAAGCATGGTTTGGAAAACCGTGGCAGCCGGTGCGTTCGGGATCTCGGAACGCTCCGGCACGAACGGCGTGTAGTTGTCCCGGTCGATGTACCGCGCGCCCACGACGATCACGAACAGGATCACGGCCACCTTGGCCAGTACCACGAGCGTGAGCACGCGTGCCGACAGCCGCGTCCCGGTGACGATCAGCAGCGTGAGCAACAGCAGCAGGGCCGGCGCCACGATGTTGATGTCGGAGTCGAACTGCCCGTACTCCAGCAGCCAGTCCGGCACCGTCACCTCGAAGCCGTCGAGCGTGGCGATGAAGTACGACGACCACGCGCGCGCGACCAGCGCCGCCGCGACCAGCAGCTCCAGGATCAGCGCCCAGCCGACCAGCCAGCCCCAGATCTCACCGAACGCGACGTAGCTGAACGTGTAGGCGCTCCCGGCCACCGGGATCGTCGAGGACAGCTCGGCATAGGACAGCGCCGCGATGCCACAGACCACTCCGCCGATCACGAAGGACAGGATCACGGCCGGGCCGGCGTTGACCGCCGCCTGCACGCCGGACAGCGAGAAGATGCCGGCGCCGATCATGACACCGAGACCGAGGATCACCAGCTGCGGCGTGCCGAACAGCCGGGGCAACCGGTGCCTGGCCCGGCTGACCCGGAGCATGGCCATCTCGACGGGCAGTCGTCGGGTGATCCCTTGTGGGTCGCCCGGCATCGTCCCTCCATTCGGTCCCGAAACTCACGCGTGCGTACTCGGAATCGGGTACGCGTACGCCGTGCAACCTAACCGAATTCCGCCGACACCGTCAGCTTGAGAACC
Source organism: Propionibacteriales bacterium (assembly GCA_009377795.1). Taxonomy (GTDB): domain Bacteria; phylum Actinomycetota; class Actinomycetes; order Propionibacteriales; family Nocardioidaceae; genus WHTJ01. Next base: position 9,250 of record WHTJ01000131.1, read on the forward strand.
GAGCGCAGCTCCGCGGTGACTCCG
>WHTJ01000132.1 GCA_009377795.1 Propionibacteriales bacterium
CTAGTGGGCGCGTCGCTGTCACCGTGACACGCACCGCCACACCCCCAAGCGGCATACCGTGACCAAACGTGCCACCACACGGATGGGCAAGCCCGGACTTGACCACCGCGCCAGCCAGGAACGAACGCTGATTCGAGTGGCGCCGGGCGCTCGGTCTCACTGTCATGTCGTACGTCGAATCGGACCGAGGCCGCACTGCCCGAAGTACCGCCCGGTCCGCGTCGCGATGGGCAGCGGTACGTCCGGCTCACAGGGATAGAGGTCCTGCTCGACGATCGCGAACAGGTCGGCGTCCAGCCCGGACAGGGCGTGCAGCACCGGCTCCATGGCCGGCTCGCCGTCCGGCGGCTCGATCATCGCGCCGAGCCGTACCGCCTCCGCGAAGCACAGCTTCTCCTCCTCGACCCGCCGGACGATCGCCGGATCCACCTGCTTGAGGTGCACGTAGCCGATCCGCTCCGGGTACTTCCGGATCAGCTCGAGATTGTCGCCGCCGCAGTAGGAGATGTGGCCGGTGTCCAGGCACAACGACACCGTGGTCGGGTCGGTGTCCTGCAGGAACCGCTCGACCGGCTCCTGACGATCGACGTGGCTGTCGGCGTGCGGGTGGAAGACCAGCGATACGTCGAACTCGTCCGCGAGCACCTTGCCCAGCTGTGACATCCCGTTGACCAGGTCGTTCCACTGCGAGGGTTCGAGGTCGACCGGCTGGGTGATGTTGCCGTCGAGGTCGGTGTACCCCTCGGGAAGCAGCACGAGATACCTGGCACCCAGAGCGGTCAGCAGCCGGGCCTCGGTTCGGCAGTCCTCGATCGCCTGCTCCAGCGCCTCGCCCCCGCGGTGCAGGCCGGCGAAGACCGTGCCGCCGGACAGCGACAGTCCGCGCGTGCCGAGCTCGTCGCGCAGCGGAGCCGCGTCGGTCGGCAGATAGCCGTACGGCCCGAGCTCGATCCACTCGTACCCGGCCTCGACCACCTCGTCGAGGAACCGGTGCCACGGCGTCTGTCTCTCGTCCTCGGGGAACCACACACCCCAGGAGTCGGGAGCGGTCCCCAGCCGGATCCGATCGAGCGCCTTGCCCTCACCGGTCGCCATGGCCATGATCACGCCTCCATCGGTCGGTCCGTCGGTCGGTCCGTCGGTCCGTCCGTCGGTCCGTGGGTCCGTCAGTCGTGGGTCGGGAAGTGGTAGCTGGCGTCCACGGGGTGCTCCACATGCGGCCAGCGCGAGGTCACGACCTTCCCCCGGGTGTAGAACGACACCCCCTCCGGGCCGTGGATGTGCTTGTCGCCGAACAGCGAGTCCTTCCATCCGCCGAACGAGTAGTACGCCATCGGCACCGGAATGGGGACGTTGACGCCGATCATCCCGACGTTCACCCCACGCTGGAACCGTCGGGCGGCCTCGCCGCTGGAGGTGAAGATCGCCGTACCGTTGCCGTAGGGGTTGGCGTTGACCAGACGGATCGCCTCGTCGACGGTCTCGGTGCGTACGACGGACAGCACGGGCCCGAAGATCTCCTCGCGGTAGACGTCCATCTCGGCGGTCACCCGGTCGACCACAGTCGGCCCCACGAAGAAGCCCTGCTCGTGGCCGGGCACCACGAACCCGCGGCCGTCCACCGTGATCCGCGCGCCCTGCTCCTCACCGCTTCCGATCAGGCCGACGATCCGGTCCCTGGCCTGCGGGGTGACGACCGGCCCCATCTCGCTCGCCGGATCGCGGCCGGGGCCGACCTTCACCTTGGCCGCCTTCTCGCTCACCGCGTCAACGACCGCGTCGCCGGCCGCGCCCACCGTCACCGCCGCCGAGATCGCCATGCACCGCTCGCCGGCCGAGCCGAAGGCGGCCGCCACCAGGTGGTCGGACGCGAAGTCGAGGTCGGCATCCGGAAGCACGATCGCGTGGTTCTTGGCGCCGCCGAGCGCCTGAACCCGCTTGCCGGTCGAGGTCGCCCGCTCGTGGATGTACTTTGCGATCGGCGTCGAGCCGACGAACGAGACCGCGGCGACGTCCGGGTGGTCGAGGAGCGCGTCGACCGCCTCCTTGTCCCCGTGTACGACGTTGAACACGCCGTCCGGCAGGCCGGCCTCGCGCCACAGCTCGGCCACCAGGGTGGAGGCCGACGGGTCCCGCTCGCTCGGCTTGAGCACGAACGTGTTGCCGCATGCGATGGCGACCGGATGCATCCACATCGGCACCATCACCGGGAAGTTGAACGGCGTGATTCCCGCGCACACGCCCAGCGGCTCGCGGAAGGAGTAGACGTCGATCCCGGTCGACACCTGGTCGGAGTAGTCGCCCTTAAGCAGCGAGGGGATCCCGCAACAGAACTCGACGACCTCCAGCCCGCGCTGGACCTCGCCGCGCGCGTCGGACACCACCTTGCCGTGCTCGTCGGAGACGATCTCCGCCAGCTCGTCCAGGTGCGCGTTGACCAGCTCACGGAAGGCGAACAACACCGACGCCCGCTTGCTCAGCGACGCCTGGGACCACTCCTCGAACGCGGCCCGGGCCGTGCGCACCGTGTCGTCGACGTCCCGGCTCGTGGCGAGGACGACCTCGGCCTGCTGCTCCCCGGCGGCCGGGTTCCACACCGGGCCGCGACGGGTCGATTCGCCCGATGTCGACTTTCCGCAGATCCAGTGTTCGATGGTTCTCACGTGGCCTGCCTTCCGTGGTGTCGGTTCATAGATACGGTCGCTGGTCTGCCTTGTGTTCGTCGTACGTCTTGCGCGCCTGCCGGGTGCTGTCGAGCTCCGCGACCTCCGAGACCGGGACGTCCCACCAGGCCTCCGACGACGGCGCGGGCGCGAGCGGGTCGGTCTCGATGTGGACCACGGTCGTCCGGTCCGATGCCTTCGCCCGTTCGAGCGCGTCCCGGAACGCGTCGACGGTGTTCGCCCGGAGCACGTCGGCACCGAGGCTCGCGGCGTTGGCCGCGAGGTCGACCGGGAGCAGTTCGCCGTCGAGCCGGCCGGTCCCCGGATCGCGATAGCGGTAGCCGGTCCCGAACCGCTGCGAGCCGAGGGACTCCGACAGCGATCCGATGGACGCGAAGCCGTGGTTCTCCACGATGATGATCGTGAGCTTGACGTGCTCGGCGACCGCGGTCACGATCTCCTGCGCCATCATCAGGTACGACCCGTCGCCGACCAGCACGAAGACCTCGCGGCTCGGGTCGGCCATCTTCGCACCGAGCCCGCCGGCGATCTCGTATCCCATGCAGGAGTAGCCGTACTCGACGTGGTACTGCTTCGGATCGCGCGAGCGCCATAGCATCTGCAGGTCGCCCGGCATGCTCCCGGCCGCCTGTACGACGACGTCCCGCGGCCCGGACACCTCATTCAGCGTGCCGAGGACCTCGGTCTGGGCGGGCAGCGGCCGGTGTCCGAGGTGGAACGCGTCGTCCACCACCCGTGCCCATTCGGCGGCCAGCTCCCGGGCCCGGGCGGCGTACGCCTCGTCGACCCGGTAGCCGTCCAGCGCTTCCGTCAGCGTCTCGAGGCCGGCCCGGGCATCGCCGACGAGTGAGTACGCCGAGTGCTTGGCGGCGTCGAACGACACGACGTTGAGGTTGACGAATTTAACGTCTGGATTGGCAAAAATCGTGCGAGAAGCGGTGGTGAAGTCGCTGTAACGGGTCCCGACACCGAGTACGACGTCGGCCTGCCGGGCGAGCGCGTTGGCGGCCGGTGAGCCGGTCGCACCCACGCCGCCGACCGCGTTCGGGTGATCCCACGAGACCGCGCCCTTGCCGGCCTGGGTGTCGGCGACCGGGATGCCGGTCGCCTCCGCGAACCGGCGTAGAGCCCCGGTCGCCTCGGAGTAGATGACGCCGCCGCCGGCGACGAGCAACGGCCGCCGCGCCGAGCGCAGCACGTCGGTCGCGCGGGCCACCGCGGCCGGCTCCGGTACCGGTCGGGCGACGTGCCACACCCGCTTGCGGAACAGCTCCACGGGCCAGTCGTACGCCTCGGCCTGGACGTCCTGCGGTAGCGCCACGGTCGCCGTACCGGTCTCGGCCGGGTCGGTGAGCACCCGCATCGCACCGAGCAATGCCGAGGCGAGCTGCTCCGGCCGGTTGACCCGGTCCCAGAACCGCGACACCGGTTTGAGCGTGTCGTTGACCGACACGTCGTACGACCGTGGGTCCTCCAGTTCTTGGAGCACCGGGTTGGCCACCCGGGTGGCGAAGTAGTCGCTCGGCAGGAGCAACACCGGGATCCGGTTGATGGTGGCCAGCGCCGCGCCGGTCACCATGTTCGTGGAGCCGGGCCCGATGGACGCGGTGCAGGCGAAGGTCTGCAGCCGGTTCGCCATCCGCGCGTACCCGACCGACGTGTGCACCATCGCCTGCTCGTTCCGGGCCAGGTGGTATCGCAGGTCGGCGGCGCCTCTCACCTGCGCCTCGAGGAGCGCCTGGCCGAGCCCGGCGACGTTGCCGTGCCCGAAGATTCCGAAGCAGCCGGGGAAGAACCGCCGTTCCGTTCCGTCCCGTTCGCTCCACTGGTTCGCGAGGAAGCGTACGACGGCCTGTCCTACGGTGAGCCGAACCGTCCTCATCGGCGATCTCCCGCCTCCTCGATGGCCGCGGTCATGGGAAGCCTCGGGTCGACAGACTGAGCCTCCCACGTCGACCGGACCCAGGCGTGCGCCGGGTCGTCGCAGATCAGCCAGGCCCGCTCGTCGGAGGGCCCGGCCATCACGTTCAGGTAATAGAGGTCGTACCCGGGTGCGGCCATCGACGGCCCGTGCCACCCGTGCGGGATCGTCACCACGTCGCCGGACCGCACCTCGGCCAGCAGGTCGGCCGGACGCTCCGCCGTACCGTAGACCCGCTGATACGCGATGCCCGCCCGAGTCGGCCGCGCCCGCCCGCCGCTCGTGTCAGGCGGATCGTGCGCTTTAGCGGACTGACCGTCGACCCGATCGGGAGCGGCGTCCTCGGCGCGCACCTCGAAGTAGTAGATCTCCTCCAGCACGCACTCCTCACCCGGCCGGTCCTCGTCGTGCTTGTGCGGGGGGTACGACGACCAGTTGCCGGCCGGGGTGAGCACCTCGACCGCGATCAGCTTGTCCGCCTCGAACACCCCGGCCGCGCAGAAGTTGTTCACCTGACGGCTGCTCGCACCGGACCCGCGGATCTCGACCGGCACGTCCTCCGCAGCGCCGTACCGAGCCGGCAACCGACGGGTGCAGCGCGCCGACGGGAACGCGAACCGGCCACCGGACGCCGTCTCCACCATGACCTGGGAATCCCGAGGCAGGTAGACGAAATCACTCACCCCGGTGAAGACGCTCTCCCGTCCCCGCAGCTCGAACACCGCGTCGTCACACCGCACGGTGCACGAGCCGGACAGCGGCAGCACGACCATCTCGTGGCCCTCGGTGGAGAACTCCCGACGACCGCCGGCGGACAGTTCCAGCACCCGGAGACCGGACCACTCCCACCCGGCCAGCTCGGGCAGCACCTCCAGCGCCCAGGGCCCGCGCGCGGTAGTGCCCGCGCGCAAGTGCCGTGCCTCTGCCATCACATCAACCCCACGGTGGTGTCGACCGCGGCCGCGACGTCGTCGTCCGGCGGGTAGAGCAGTGTCCGGCCGACGACCATGCCGACCACGTTGGGAAGCTTCAACGCCTCGGCCCAGCGCTCGAACGTCGCGTCCTGGTCGTCGCTGACCTCGCCGCCCAGCAACAGCGTCGGCAGCGTGCTGGCCGCGAGCACCCGCTCCATGTCGTGGACGACCGGGAGCTTCAGCCAGGTGTACGCCGAGGTCGCCCCCAGACCGGAGGCGACGGTGATCGAACGCATCACGGCCTCGGACGACAGGTCGTTGCGCACCCGGCCGTGGACTCGATGTGAGATGAACGGCTCCACCATCGCCAACAGCCCCCGTCGGGCCAAACCGCTGACGGCGGCGCCGCACGCCTCCAGGGTCCGCGCGGTGGCGTCGTCCTGCGGGTCGATCCGGCACAGCATCTTGCCGCCGTCCAGCCCCATCGCCGCGATGGACTCGGCGTCGTACGCCGTGAACCGGTCGTCGATCTCGAACGACGCACCGGCCAGTCCCCCGCGGTTCATCGACCCGATGACCACCTTGTCGTCGAGCGCGCCGAGCAGCACAAGGTCCTCCACGAGGTCGGGGGTGGCGAGCACGCCGTCCATACCCGGCCGGGACAGCGCCACGATCAGCCGGTCGAGTAGGTCGGCACGATCGGCCATCGCCATCGCCCGCCCACCGGCCCGCAGCGCGCCGCGCGCCGGATGATCGGCCGCCACCAGCATCAGCCGCCCGGTCGAGCCGAGCAGGGTGTCCCGGCGGACCCGGCGGGCGGCCGCCGCCGCGATCGCCCGCGGGTTCCTGACGCGGGTCTCGACAAGTCGGCGCAGCCGTTCCTCAGACACGCTCCACCTCGGCCAGCTTGGCCTCGACCTGCGCCGTGTCGGGCATCGCGTCCGAGCACGAGAGCTGCGAGGCGACGATCGCGCCCGCGGCGTTAGCGAAGCGCATCACCCGGTCGGTGGACCAGCCCGACAGCAGGCCATGGCACAGCGCACCGCCGAAGGCGTCGCCCGCGCCAAGCCCGTTCACCACCTCCACCGGGACCGGCGGAACCTCCACGCTGCCGGTGTCGTCGACCGCGAGCACGCCCTCCGATCCCTGCTTGACCACCGCGAGGTCGACGCCGTACTCCCGGAGCGCGGACGCCGCGGGACCGGGCCGGTCGGTGCCGACCGCGGTCATGCACTCGTCGAGGTTGCCCACCGCCACGGTCACGTGCTCGAGGGCTTGCTGCACCAGGGGGCGGGCCTCCTCGCGGGACCTCCAGAACATCGCGCGGTAGTCGAGGTCGAGCACCGTGAACCGCTTCCGGCCGCGCGCCCGGAGGGCTTCCAGGGTCGCCGTCCGGCTCGGCTCCTGGGACAGTCCGGTGACCGTGACCCAGAAGACGTCCGCAGTGCGTACGGCGTCCAGGTCGATCTGGTCCACGCCGATGTCGAGATCCGGCGCCTTCGGGAACCGGTAGAAGTACAGCGGGAAGTCGTCCGGCGGGAAGATCTCGCAGAACGTCACCGGAGTCGGCAGGTCGTCGACGGTGACGACGTGGGAGTCGTCGACGGCGTACCGCTTGAGCGCCTGGTGCAGGAACCTGCCGAACGGGTCGTCGCCCACGCCGGTGATGACCGCACTGCGCCGGCCGTACCGCGCGGCGGCGACCGCGACGTTGCTCGCCGAGCCGCCGAGGTACTTGCCGAACGTCTGGACGTCCTCGAGGCCGACCCCGACGTCGTTCGGATAGATGTCGACCCCGATGCGCCCCATGGTCAGGACCTCGTACCGGCCGCTCACTGGCGTACCTCGTCCACCCGGACCGGACGACCCTCGTGCAGCGAGCGGTCCGCGGCCTCGGCCACCCACAGGGCCTCCAGGGCCTCGTCGACCGTGCACGGGTTGTCGATCTCGCCCTTCACCAGGTCGATGAATGCGTTGATCTCCGCACGGTACGCCGGCGTGAACCGCTCCCAGAAGTTCTGCCAGGGGGTGCCGCCCGGGTACGTCTCTCCCGGCTCGGCGGAGGCCACGGCCATCTTCTGGTCGAGGCCGACGGCGTACGTCGCCGCTGATCCGGCCAGCTCCATCCGTACGTCGTATCCGCCGCCGTTGTACCGCGAACCCTGCAGCGTGGCCAGGGTGCCGTCGGCCAGGCTGAGCAGCGCCGCCGCGTTGTCGACGTCACCCGCGTCACGGAAGTAGTCCGCACCCCGGTTCGCGCCCCTGGCGTATACCTCCACCGCGTCGACGCCGGTCACCCAGCGCATGATGTCGAAGTCGTGAATGTGGCAGTCCCGGAAGAGCCCGCCGCTGGTGGAGATGTACTCCGCAGGAGGCGGTGCCGGGTCGCAGGTGACCATGTGCACCCGATGCAGCTCGCCCAGCGCGCCCGACCGCAGCCGCTCCCGCGCGGTCCGGTACCCGGCGTCGAAACGGCGCATGAACCCGATCTGCACGGGTACGCCGGACCGCTTCACCTCGCCGATCACCGCGAGGGTCTCGTCGACCGTGCCGGCGATAGGCTTCTCGCAGAACGCCGGAAGCCCGGCCCGCGAGGCCCTTGTCAGCAGGTCCGCGTGCGCACTCGTGGCGGCGGCGATCACGACCGCGTCGACTCCGGCGTCGAAGAGCTCGTCCACCGAGCCGGCGGACTCGCAACCGATCCGGCCGGCCACCTCCTTGGCGCGTACGTGGTCGGCGTCCGCGAGCACCAGCGACTCGACGTCGGGATGCTGTTTCAGGACCCCGGCATGGCTGCCGCCGATGCGTCCAACTCCCGCCAGGCCGAGTCTCATGCCGCTGCCCCTTCGTCATTCGCACGACACCCACGTGAGACATGAGTCTGGGCGGGCCGGGCCACAATGTCAATTGTTTGTTCTAACATATTTACGTAATGACGTAGTAGTCCGGCGGCTTTACACTGGGAAGCCGCGAAGACCGTACAACGCAAGGGGCCAGAGGATCCGTGACCGCGCCGTCATTATCGATCAAGGTCGATCGATCGAGTCCAGTGCCGCTGTACTTCCAGGTCGCGCGGCAGATCGAGCAGGCGATCGACGGTGGCGACCTCCCCGCGGGTTACAAGCTGGACAACGAGATCGCGCTCGCCGGCCGTCTGGGGCTGTCCCGGCCCACCATGCGGCGGGCGATCCAGGAGCTGGTGAGCAAGGGATTGCTGGTCCGCAAGCGCGGCGTGGGCACGCAGGTGGTGCACGGGCACGTTCGGCGTCCGGTGGAGCTCACCAGCCTGTACGACGACCTGGCCCGCAACGAGCAGGCGCCGTCCACCCAGGTGCTCCGCAACACCGTAGACCCGGCGGGTCCGGAGATCGCCGCGGCGATGGGTATCGCGCCGGAGACCCCGGTCCGCCGGATGGAACGACTCCGGCTGGCCCGCCAGGAGCCGCTGGCGATCCTGCGTAACTGGCTACCCGAGGACGTGCTGCGCCCTACGGACGCCGAGCTGGAGAGCCACGGCCTCTACGAGCTGATGCGAGACGTCGGACTGCACATGCGGATCGCCCGGCAGCAGATCGGCGCGCGGGGCGCCACCACCGCCGAGGCACGGCTCCTCGGCGAACGCAAGAACGCTCCCCTGCTCACGATGAGCCGGACGACGTACGACGATTTCGGCCGGCTGGTGGAGTACGCCGAACACGTCTACCGCGCCGAGACCTACTCCTTCGAGGTCAC
>WHTJ01000030.1 GCA_009377795.1 Propionibacteriales bacterium
ACCTGAGGAGTACGACGACCTGCTCGCCGTCTGCGGCACCATGCTTCAGGCGACCGGCATCACGGAGTCGTTCACCGGGCAGCTTTCGCACTTCCTTGAGCGCATGCTCTCAATCTTCGAGCAGGCCGGAGTCATCCAACAGCGAGGCGCCGTGCTCACCCCACGGCAGTACGCAGGCCACGACCGGTCCGGCGGCCAGATCTGGCTGACACAGGTCGGCACCCTGGTGGCCGTCGAGGCCGCCCAGGAGGCCGGCGTACATGTCGAGAAGCTGCCCGCGCTGAACGCGATGACAACCGAGCAGCTCATCGACTGGTTGTGCAACCCCGAGCTCGAGCCCGCCGATTGGTGGGCGACGGTCGCGGAATGGCGCGCCGAACAACCCGACGCGGCGGCGGCCTTTGCCGAACTGGTGGAACAGCTCGGAGCGGCCGAGCCCCTGTTGCTACTGCTGGCGTTGGACGGATCGCCGGTGCACTAACAGGATGCGCTGGAGGACATCCTGCGGCCGCTCGCGTTCGGCGACGAGTCGGCCGGTTCCGAGCTCGGAAGCCTGGCCCTCAACTGGCTGATCGAACGCCATATCGTCGCGGTCGAAGAGTGCGACCAGGACCGTCTTTTCGACGCGCTCGTGGACAGCTTCGGCGTGCTGTCCATCAGCGAGGACCCGACCGTCGCCGACGTGATGCGGGAGGGTCGGAGCACCGAGGAGCAGCTCAACCTGGTGCTGGCGATCCGGGAACGCGATCGGCCGCGATCGGAACAGCTCCTCGAGGCCATCGGCCGCGATCACCCGGACAAGGCGGTCAGCAAGGCCGCCCGGAAGGAGCTGTTCCGCCTCCGCAGCAGATAGACCCGGCGACCGTCCGCGAATCGCTCGCCCGTCACCGGCGCTTGGCCGACAACGTGCTCAGCTGCAGCCGCTGGTGCTTCCGCAGCCCTCGCAGACGAAGCAGGAACCGGCCGGGCGCATCTTGGTGCCGCAGGTGAAGCACAGCGGAGCGTCGGTCGACGTACCGGTCATCGCCTCCAGTAGCTCGGCCGACGTGTGCGCCTCGGCGGGAGCCTCCTTGGCCGCCGCCTGCACGGTGGGGTCGGTCTCCGCGACCGCACCCGGCTCCGCGGTCGTACCCGGCGCGACGCTGGCGGCAGTCGCCTCGCCGCCACCCCCGGACGCCGGGGCGGTCGCCGAACCGGCTGCGTCCGCCCTCAAGGACTCGGCCTCGGGCACCTCGCCGTACTCCTCCTCCGACGGCTGGTACGACCCGGTCTCCAGCTGCCGCTGCCGCTCCTCGGCGGTGTAGATGCCCATCGCGGAACGCGTCTCGAACGGCAGGTAGTCCAGCGCCAGCCGGCGGAAGATGTAGTCCATGACCGACTGCGACATCCGGACGTCCGGGTCGTCGGTCAGGCCGGCCGGCTCGAACTTCATGTTCGTGAACTTCGAGACGAAGGTCTCCAGGGGTACGCCGTACTGCAGCGAGATCGAGATCGCGATCGAGAACGCGTCCATCACGCCGGCCAGCGTCGAGCCCTGCTTGCCGAGCTTCAGGAACACCTCCCCGAGCCCGTTGTCCGGGTACGAACCCGCAGTCATGTAACCCTCGGCACCGCCGACGGTGAAGGACGTGGTCTGCGACGGACGGGTCTTCGGCAGCCGCTTGCGGACCGGCTTGTACTCGACGACCACCTCCGGCTCGGTGCCGGCGGACGGCTTCTTCGCCTTGGCGTCGCTCAGCGGCTGGCCCACCTTGCAGTTGTCCCGGTAGATGGCCAGCGCCTTCAGGCCGAGCTTCCAGCCGTGGTGGTAGATGTCGGCGATGTCCTGCACCGTCGACGTCTCCGGCAGGTTGACCGTCTTCGAGATGGCGCCGCTGATGAACGGCTGGACGGCCGCCATCATCCGCACGTGTCCCATCGGCTTGAGGGCGCGCTCGCCCATCGCGCAGTCGAACACGTCGTAGTGCTCGGGCTTCAGACCGGGCGCGTCGATCACGTGGCCGTGCTCGGCGATGTACTCGACGATGGCCTCGATCTGCTCGCCCTGGTATCCCAGCTTGGCCAAGGCCGCGGGAACCGTGTTGTTGACGATCTGCATCGAGCCGCCGCCCACGAGTTTCTTGAACTTCACAAGGGAAAAGTCGGGCTCAACTCCCGTTGTGTCGCAGTCCATCATGAAGCCGATCGTGCCGGTCGGAGCGAGGACCGAAGCCTGCGCGTTGCGCCAGCCGTTCTTCTCCCCGATCTTGAGGCCCGCGGCCCAGGTCTTGGTCGCCGCCCGCTGGACCGTCTTGTCGATCCGGTACAGGGTGCGGATCGCGTCGTTGGCCGCGGCGTGCTTGCGCATCACCCGGGTGTGCGGCTCGGCGTTGCGGGCGTAGCCGTCGTACGGCCCGACGACGCCGGCGAGCTCCGCCGAGCGCTTGTACGCCGTACCGGTCATCAGGCTGGTGATCGCAGCCGCCAGCGCCCGCCCGCCGTCGGAGTCGTACCCCAGCCCGCAGGCCATCAGCAGCGCGCCCAGGTTGGCGTAGCCGATGCCGAGCTGCCGGTACGCCCGGGTGGTCTCGCCGATCGCCTCGGTCGGGAAGTCCGCGAAGCAGATCGAGATGTCCATCGCCGTGATGACCAGCTCCACGGCCCTGGAGAACGTGGCGGTGTCGAACGAGCCGTCGTCCTTGAGGAACTTCATCAGGTTGAGGCTGGCCAGGTTGCACGACGAGTTGTCGAGATGCAGGTACTCCGAGCACGGGTTGGACGCCGTGATCCGGCCGGTCTCGGGGGTCGTGTGCCAGTCGTTGATGGTGTCGTCGTACTGGAGCCCGGGGTCGGCGCATTCCCATGCCGCCTGGGAGATCTGGTCGAACAGGTCCTTCGCGTCGACCTCCTCGACCATCTCACCGGTCAGCCGGGCACGCAGCCCGAACTTCCCGCGCTCCTCGACCGCGCGCATGAACTCGTCGGACACGCGTACCGAGTTGTTGGCGTTCTGGTACTGCACGCTGGAGATGTCCTGGCCGCCGAGGTCCATGTCGAAGCCGGCGTCGCGCAGCACCCGGATCTTGTGCTCCTCGCGCGCCTTGGTCTGCACGAACTCCTCGATGTCGGGGTGGTCGACGTCGAGCACGACCATCTTGGCCGCCCGCCGGGTCGCGCCGCCGGACTTGATCGTCCCGGCGCTGGCGTCGGCGCCCCGCATGAAGCTCACCGGTCCGCTCGCCGTACCGCCCGACGACCGCAGCAGCTCCTTGCTGGAGCGGATCCGGGAGAGGTTGAGACCGGAGCCGGAGCCGCCCTTGAAGATCAGGCCCTCTTCCCTATACCAGTTGAGAATCGACTCCATCGAGTCGTCGACGGCCAAGATGAAGCAGTTGTGTACCCGCAGGTTGCCCGAGAGGTATTCGCCGGACTCGGTCTGAATGTCGTAGACCGGCATGGCGCCGATCTCCTCTACGTGCGAGATCTCGATTCGCTTGCTGGCGGCGGCGCCACGCCCGGGCAGGTCAAAGCTCCGCTCCAGCTTCTCGGCCTTCCGGGGGTCGATGAACCCGATCTCGTCGGCGAAGATCCGCCGATCGCCTGCGTTCTGGATCCGGAGCGTCCAGCAGCCCCGCCGATCCGCGCGGGCGTCGCGCTTGAAGCCGACTCGGGCGAAGATGCCGAATCGAAGCAGCAGAGACTGCATTCCACGGATCAGCTTCTCGCTGATCATGTCGACCTCGACCAAGGCGGAACGTTCGCGGAGCGAAACGAAGCCCTCGGCCTGGAAGATGCTGCGCAGGTATGCGGCCACAACCGGTAGAGGCGCGCCGAAAAGGTGCGGCGGAACCTCCATGTCCAGCCCGCGGGCTCGCAGGCCCCAGCGACCCACATAGTCATCCAGACCCGTCCCATAGAGCCGGGTCCGGCGGCAGTCCAGGGACTGATCTTGTGTCTCGACCTTGCGTTCGTGCCGATGGACGTCCGGGAACACCGTGTCCAGTGCGTTCGTCACCCACTCCAGCTCGGCCGGCGTGACGGTCATCGCCTCCATGGTGAGCGACCGGTTGGTCCCGTCGTACTGCCCGACGAACCCGTCGGACTGCATCCATCCGGCCAGCGCGGCCCCGGCGATCTCGACGGGGTCGATCTCCCGGTCACCGTGGCCCTCGCGGCGATGCCAGGTCAGCTTGTCGCCAGGGCGCAGCGTCCCGGCCTCGACGAATCGGCCGCCACCCCGGTCATCCGAACCCCTCCATACGAGGTGGTCCGCCGTGACGTCCAGTGTGTAGCCGGCCTTGGTGTGCAGCCGCAGGACGTTCTTCACGCCGTTCGCCTTCACGGCGAGGATCCGGGTCAGTCCCTCCGCGTCGTAAACCTTCGCGCCGATCGCGTTGTCCTCGACGAGCTTGCCGATCGGAACCAAGCCTTCGGGTGTGCTGACCAGGGCGTCGTACGGCTGGCAAGCGCTCACCTGCTGCGGCGAGTTGGTGCCGACGTTGAACCAGACCGGAGAGTTGAACGAGAAGTACTGGTGCAGGAGCAGCCAGGTGAGCTCGTGCTCGAAGATCTCCGCGTCGGCCGGGCTCGCGAAGTAGCCGTGCTCCTCGCCGGCCGACCGGTACGTCTTCACCACCCGGTCGAGGAGCTGCCTGAGGCTCCACTCCCGCTGGTCGGAGCCGAGCGCACCGCGGAAGTACTTCGAGGTGACGATCGTCGAGGCGTTGGCGCTCCAGGACTCGGGGAACTCCACACCCCGCTGTTCGAAGACGGTCTCGCCGGTCCGCCAGTTGGTCTGCACTACGTCACGGCGGTCCCAGGTCACCTCGTCGTACGGGTGCACCCCGTCGGTGGTGAAGACACGCTCGATCTTCAGCCCCTTGGGGCTGCGCTTCGCTGCGTTTCCCGGTCCACTCACCGTCTCGGTCATCTGACCTCTCCCTGGTCTGTCATCGTTGCTTTGTTCGTGGTTCGTTCGTGTTGTGTCGTTCTCGGTTGCCGTCGGGTTGTCGTGTGTTGTCGGGTTGTCGGTGTCGTTGAAGGCCCGCGCAGCGCTTCCCCACACTGCGCGGGCGGTCCTTAGGTGGTGCCGGAGTACGTCGACCGGGCGTTCCGTCCGACCGGCGGGGTGTCGTCGCGGCCGGGGGCGCCGCCGGCGGAGTCCGGCGTGCGGGTGGAGTCAGGTGTACGGCGGCCGTGCGACCGCTCCTGCGTCGCGACCCCGCGCTCGGCCATCAGCCTGGCGATCTCGTCGGCGAAGTCGTCCGCGGACTCGAAACCCCGGTACACGCTGGCGAACCGCAGGTACGCCACCTCGTCCAGCGCGCGCAGCGGGCCGAGGAGCGCCAGGCCGACCTCGTGCGACGGCACCTCGGCCCAGCCGCTGGTGCGCAGGGTGTCCTCGACCTGCTGGCCCAGCCGGGCCAGGTCGTCGGCGTCCACCGGGCGTCCCTTGCACGCCTTCGCGACTCCGGCGATCGCCTTGGCCCGATCGAACGGTTCGGTCGTGCCGGACCTCTTGACCACGGTGAGCTGCATCTGCTCGACCGTGCTGAAGCGCTTATCGCACTCCGGGCACTGTCGGCGGCGGCGGATCGCCGCGCCGTCGTCACCGACCCGGCTGTCGATGACCCGCGTGTCGGTGTGCCGGCAGAACGGACAGTGCATCCGGCTCACCTTCCCGCGGTCCGTGGTCGTCGCGTGCTCTACGTCTACCGCGTTACACCGACAATCCAACTTGTGGACGGTCTGGGGAAAACCACGCCTCTCTTGTGAGCCGGGAAACCCCAGATGTGGAAAACCACATCAATGTAACTACTAGATATAGGGGAACGCTACGTCGGCCCGTCGGTCCGCGCAAGCCAAATCGCGAGGAATTTTCGCCGACCCACGTTTGCGCAGGTCAGCGGGCATGTCGGACATCCCACCGGGCGTGTTGCGCCTCAGCAATCACATCCGCCCCACCCGTACCCGGACGCCTACTCCAGCGGAACGGAGAGCGTCTGCCCCATCTGCAGCGAGCCGGAGAGGTCGTTGAACTGCTCGATCCTGGCGATCAGCTCACGCGGATCCTCTCCCGGAGCGGTCTCGGCGGCGATGCTCCACAGGGTGTCCCCCGGCTGCACGCGTACCACCTTCACCGGAACCGTCTCGCCTGCCTCACGACTGCCGATCGCCTGACCGCCGACGACGACCAGACCTACCGCCAGCGCCAGGAAGAGCACGAACGCCACCGCGCGACCGCGCCGGGTCAGCCGCACCGGCGCCCCTCCGCGCCTCGCGGCCGGCGCCCGAACCGTGCCGTTCGCCACCACCGTGCCGCTCATCTGGACCTCCTCGCGCCGACCTGCCGTCGGCCGACTGGCCTGTACCCCGCCGTGTCTACCGGTGAGCACCGACAGCCCCGGGACCGGAGCGCCGCAACGGCGGTCGGCTCGAAGAACTGTTCGATCGAACTCACGTTCTAGTTGTACACCACCC
This sequence comes from Propionibacteriales bacterium, assembly GCA_009377795.1. GTDB lineage: Bacteria > Actinomycetota > Actinomycetes > Propionibacteriales > Nocardioidaceae > WHTJ01. Next base: position 6,460 of record WHTJ01000030.1, read on the forward strand.
CACGGACGAAGTCACGCGTTTGGTCGAAGAAGTTTTCGACAACCGTCGAATGGTCGCCGGCACCCCCATCCGACCCCACCCGGGAATGGACCCTGCTCTCCGGCGGTCGGTCACAGTATCGGACACACCTTCGAACAGGTGTTTGAAACCGTCGGCGATTGGGTCTACCGTCTGAGGCGACGATCGACGAACCCACAGTTCGGCCACGAGAGTCAGCGCACATCTCGGTCACGACCTACGCGGATGGTGAGTCATGCCAGCAAAGAAGCAGGCCAAGTCGAAAGTTCATGAGCTGCCCGACGGCCCTCCGGACGCCTCCGGCCTGACTCCGCGTCAGCGCAGAGTCCTCAACGTCATCCGGGACTCCGTCGAGCAACGCGGTTACCCCCCCAGCATGCGCGAGATCGGCGACTCGGTGGGCCTGACCAGCTCGTCGAGCGTCTCCCACCAGCTGCGCTCGCTGGAGAGCAAGGGCTTCATCCGGCGCGATCCGAACCGCCCACGGGCCCTCGAGGTGCTCCATCCCGACGCCTTGGGTGGGCGGGCCACCGCCCCGTCCGGTGAGAGCGTCGTCGACGTCACCGGCATCGGTGATCTGCGACCCGACGCGACGTACGTCCCGGTGGTCGGCCGGATCGCGGCCGGCGGGCCGATCCTGGCCGAGGAGCGCGTCGAGGAGGTCATGCCGCTGCCGAAGACGCTGGTCGGCGAGGGCACGTTGTTCATGCTCGAGGTCCGGGGCGACTCGATGATCGACGCCGCGGTGTGCGACGGCGACTTCGTGGTCGTACGCCAGCAGCCGGATGCGGAGAACGGCGAGATGGTGGCCGCCCTGATCGAGGGCGAGGCCACGGTGAAGACGTTCCAGAAGAAGCGCAACCAGGTCTGGCTGCTCCCGCAGAACGACGCCTACGACCCGATCGACGGCACGGACGCCACCATCCTGGGCAAGGTCGTCACGATCTTGCGCAGGGTGTGAGCCGCCGCCCTCACGACGACTCGATCGACCCCGGCACGGCGGTCATTCGCCGCATCAACCGTCCCGGTCAGACACCGCGGTCAGGCGCCCGGGCCCTCGTCCCGGACCCTCGCGACGCCCTCCATCGCGGTACGCAGGTCGGCGAGCCAGGTCTCGGTGTTCTTGGCCACCAGCCGCACGCACCAGGCCAGCGCGTCGCTACGCGAACGGGCGACCCCCGCCTCCACCAGCGTGTCGAGGACCCGTCGCTCCGGCTGCCGGAGCCGGGTCATCACCGGGGCGGACAGCGAGGTGAAAATCTCGCGCGTGTCGCCACAGACGGCGCCCCACGCCACCTTGCGCCGCGTCGCGTGCTCCAGCTCGCGGGCGATCTCGATTCGGCGCTCGCGGGTGTCCTCGCGGAACTGCTTGATCCGGCCGGCCTCCGCGGCCTCGCTCTCGGCCTCGGACGTCTCCTCGCCCACGGTGGGGGCGGGCAACCGCCCGACGACGATCACCTCGTCGCGGTCGACCGTGATCTCCGGCTCCCCTTCGAACCATTCCTGCGGCAGCCGGCCGGCCAGCCAGCCCCGCAGCTTGTCTGTCTTCTCTGCACTCATGTAATTGAGATTACAGCATTACACGAACTCCCCCACACTCGCCGCCCGGCCGGAGTCACAGGCGGCTGCGGCCGTCGTACCCACCGGACGGCTTTCGCAACCCGAAGATCCGGCCCACCGTGGGAGCCACGTCGACGGTGCGGGCCAACTCACGCGACACGCCCGGCCGCACCAGCTCGGAACCACCGGAGACGAAGAACGGGATCGGCGCGGTCGCCGGATGCCCGTGACTGCCCGGGATGGGGTTCGACCACACCTCCGGGTCGCTGAACCGCCAGCCCGGCCGCACGTAGGCCACCACATCACCGGCACGGTTCCCCAAGCGCTGCCGGCGGGGCGCGCGGGTCGTCAACACACCCGGCACCGCGCGCACCAGGTCGTGCATCCGGGCGACCGCCCGGTTCCGCTGTGCGGCGTGGCCGGTCCAGTAGAGCAGATCGGCGCCGCCGGCGTTGAGCGCGATCTGCACCTTGCTCGCGAGCAACGGGTCGGAGTCGACCACCTCCCTGAGGTTGACCAGGGCCCACGGGAGGGACCAGTCCATCGAGTGGTCCGCGAGCACGATCAGCACCGACGAGTCCCACCGTCCGGACTCGTGGAGGAAGTCCACGAACCGCCCCACCTGCGCGTCCGTGTCGACCAGGGCGGCGCGGCGGAAAGCCTCCAGCGTCGTACCCGTGATGTCCGCGTGGCCCGCCCGGTCGCAGTCGCCGAGGCTGACGAAGACGAGGTCCGGATCCGAGGCCTCCACCATCGCCAGCAGCGCGTCCGTGGTGAAGGCGTCCGGCGCGTGCCCGGACGCCGGGACGATCGGCTCCGGCTCCCAGCGGTACGTCGCCTGGTCGCCGAAGATGCCGTACAGGTACTCCTTGCTGAGCACCGATCCCGTCGTCAGGCCCAGACCCCGCAACCGCCGCAGTACGGTCGGGAATCCCAGGTCGTCCGGCCGGTCCAGATCGCGTACGACGCCCTCGGCCGGGTCGTAGATCGCGTTCGCCGGAACCCCGGACCGGTCCGGGCGTACGCCGGTCATCATCATCACGTGATTGGGGATCGTCTCCATGACCGGCAACGCCCACGCGTTCGGCCAGTGCATGCCCCCGTCCCGCAACGCCGACAACCGGGGCATCAACGGCCGGGCGATCTCCTCCGGCCGGCACCCGTCGAGCACGAGCACGTAGACCCGTGGCCCCTTCGCGGCGGCCACCCGGCCCGACGCCCACGGGGCACCCGGCGCCGCCGACAGCACGACCCCGGCGCCACCGGCCGCGGACACCCGGAGGAACGTACGCCGATCCATCATCGAGATCTCCTCACCCGTCCGTGACCGGGCCGAGACCGGCCGCATCGTGTGCCGCGCAGGCGGTCCCGATGCCCAGCGCTACCGCTCCGGCCACATCGGCCGTGGTCGTCGGCAACCCGCGACGGTCGAACTCGCCCACGACAGAAGCAACGACGTCGACCGGCCCGGGTGACGGCGCCGACCTCGGGGAAGGCAGGCCGACGCCGAGACGTCACTTCTGGTTCTGCCGCACGTCGATCGCCTGCCACTGCCCGCCGGCCTCGCGCAACGTGTACGTCGCGGTGTACCGGGTGGCGGGCTCGGTGGACACCACGATTCCGTCGGATGTGCGTACGTCGTACTGCGAGATCGACACCACGGCCCGTACGTCGGCCTCGGACCGGCCCTCCCGCACGTCGAGCACGGTCACGTCACGGACCCGGAACCTGGCACCGGCCAGCTCACCGCCCTCGTCGAAGCTGTTCCGGACGAACCCCACGAGCTGCGCGCACGGACAGCGGGCGGCGGTCACCTCGAGCAGGTCGTCGACGTTCCCCCGCCGCAGTGCGCGGTTGACCGCCTGGACGTACTGGGCCATCGCGCGGCGCGCGTCGGCGGCCGTGACCACGGACTGTTGCGCGTTCGCCTCGACCAGGTCGACCGCGCTGGGCATGGCGGCACAGCCGCCGACCGAGACGGTCAGCAGCAGGGCAACTGCGAATCCGGACAAACGAACCATGGCGTTGTCCGAGGCTACCTCGGCACGGGCTCAGCGGCCGCCGCGAGGCGACGCAGCGCGGCCAGCACGACGTCGCGGTCCGTAGTGGTCCACATCGGGGGCAGCGAGGCCCGCAGGAAACCGCCGTAACGCGCGGTCACCAGCCGGGGGTCGAGGACGGCGACGACCCCGCGGTCCGTGGTACGCCGGATGAGCCGGCCGGTCCCCTGGGCCAGCAGGAGCGCCGCATGGGTCGCCGAGACCGTCATGAAGCCGTTCCGCCCGGCCTTGTCCGCCGCCCGCGCCCGCGCGCTCATCAGCGGGTCGTCGGGCCGGGGAAAGGGGATGCGGTCGATGATCACCAGCTGACATGTGTCGCCGGGTACGTCGAGCCCCTGCCACAGGGACAGGGTGCCGAACAGGACGGCGTGCGGGTCCTCGACGAACCCCCGCTGCAGCTCGGGAAGCTGGGCGTCGCCCTGACAGAGCGTGGTCAGGTCCGCAAGCCGCTCGCGTACCTTCTCGGCGGCGATCTCCGCGGCCCGGCGTGAGGAGAACAGCCCCAGGGTCCGACCACCGGCGGCCTCGACGAGGGCGCAGATCTCGTCCAGGTGCCGCTCGACCGGGCCGTCGCGTCCCGGTGGAGGCAGCGCGGCGGCGGTGTACAGGATCGCCTGCTTGCGGTAGTCGAACGGCGAGCCGACGTCGATCGCCCGCCACGGCAGGGGCTCCGGCCGATCCTCGGAGCCCACGGAGCCCTCGCCGTCCTCGGAGTCCGCGGAGCCCTCGCCGTCCTCGGAGCCCACGGAGCCCTCGCCGTCGTCCTGGTGCGAGGCGTGGCCGACGTCCTCGGTGTCCATCGAATGGTCGACGCGCTCGGGCGGCTTCAGGCCGATGGACCGCGCCAGCGAGTCGAAGTCACCGCCGAGCTTCAGAGTCGCGCTGGTGAACACGGCGGTCTTCCGGCTCAGGAGGCCGTCGCGCAGCGGGAGGGAGACGTCGAGCGGCGCTATCCGCAGCATGGCTCCGCCACGGGAGCGTTCGCGGTCCACCGTCCAGAGCACGTCCCGATCCGAGCCGGCCGCCATCCGCTCCGCGATCTTCTGCACGTCCAGAACGAGACCGCGGGCCTGCTGACCCGCGGCATCGGCATCGTTTTCCTTGTTCACCTTGGAAATCGCTGACCAGCACGTACGCGCGGAGTCTCGTACGAGCGCCAGCGCGTCGCTCAGCTCGACGCCCATGGCGTCGATCCGCCCCGGCGGCAGCCCGTCCAGCGCCTCCCGCAGCGCGTCGCCCGCGTCGCCGAGGTCGTCGGCCTCCGGACCGTCGACGAAGTTACGGGCCCGCCTCGTGGCCCGCTCCACCATCGCCGGTGACAGCTCGTCGGTGGCCGACTGGGTGACCCGGGCGGTCAGCTCGTGAGCCTCGTCCACGATGACGACGTCGTACTCCGGGATCATCGGTACGCCGTCGATCGCGTCGATCGCGAGCAGGGAGTGGTTCGTCACGACCAGCGTGGCATCCATCGCACGCTCGCGGGCGCGTTCGGCGAAGCACTCTGCGGCATACGGGCACTTGCTGGCCCCCAGGCACTCGCGGTGCGAGACCGACACCTGCTGCCACGCCCGGTCGGTGTGTCGGGGCGCACCGTCCCGGTCGCCGGTGCCGTTGTTCTCGGCCTCGTCCGACGCCCACTCGCGCAGCTCCACCACCTCGGCGCCGAGAGAGCCGGTGGGCACGTCGACCAGGGTGCCCTGGTCGTCGGGTACGCCCTCGCGTATCCGGTGCAGGCAGGCGTAGTTCGATCGCCCCTTCAGGACGGCGTACGACGGATGCTCGCCCAGGACGTCGTCCGCGCCGCGCAACAGCGCCGGGATGTCCCGCTCGACCAGCTGGTGCTGCAAGGCCAGGGTCGCGGTCGCGATCACCACCCGGTCGTCCTGCAGCAGAGCCGGCACCAGGTAGGCGAGCGACTTCCCGGTTCCGGTGCCCGCCTGCACCAGGAGATGCTCGCGCCGGTCGAGCGCACGGGAGACCGCCTCGGCCATCTGGATCTGGCCCGGTCGCTCCTGGCCCTGCAGCGAGGCCACCGCGGCGTCGAGTACATCGCCGACGTCCGGTCGGGTCCGGTCGCGGGCGGTGGACTGTGCGGGCACCCGCCCACGCTATTGCATCCCGCCCGGCGTCCGGATCCTCCCCAAGCCGCCAACTTTTCGGCATGCGGCCGGCCGACCAGTCATACCCTGTAATGGCGCCGCTTAGCGTGAACGAAAGGAGTCGTCATGGCCATCGACCTGCCGCCCGCGAAGTCGGTCATCACCAACCCCAGTCAGGAGGAGATCAAGCGGCTTGTGGCCAAGATGCCCAATGCCCAGCTCACCGAGTTCGGCAACTGGCACGTCAAAGCGAGGGTCACGTCGCGTTCGGGCGGCTCCACGTTCGTGGTCACCGACGACCCCGGCCGGACCACCAAGCCGACGATGACGCGGGAGAGGTACGCCGAGATCGCCCGCCGCCAGGAGGCATGGATCGCCGACCGAGAGATGATCCTCGTCGAGGGCTATATCGGGCCGGACAACTCCCCGTTGCGCCGTCCGGCGCGGGTCTACATCGAGACCGCCGCGGCGAACATCCCCGGGATGCAGGAGCAGCTCTACTACCCCAGGGACGACGACTGGCGCGAGGAGGACGCGCTCACCGTCCTCTACACGCCGACCTGCCAGGCCGACGGCTTCCCGGACAACCGCCTGGTCACCATCGACCTGGACAACTGGGTCACCCGGGTCTTCAACATCGACTACTTCGGCGAGTCGAAGATGGGCGGCCTCCGGATGTGGATGGAGTGGGTCTATCAGCAGGGCGCGCTCGCGATGCACGCCGGGGCCAAGGTGATACCGACGGCGGACGGCGAGCGTACGGCGCTCATCGTCGGCCTTTCCGGGACCGGCAAGACCACCACGACGTTCACCCGGCAGAACGACTCGCTGCCGGTTCAAGACGACATCGTCGCCCTGGTCCCCGGCGGCCGCTGCTATGCCACCGAGAACGGCTGTTTCGCGAAGACCATCGGGCTCGACCCGCGCGACGAGCCGACGATCCACGGCGCCCTGACCCAGCCGACCGGATGGCTGGAGAACGTCGGTGTGGCCGAGGACGGCACCGTCGACTTCTTCGACGACTCCTACACCGCCAACGGCCGCGGCACGTTCTCGCTGTCGGAGATCCCGCACTACGACCCGCGCCGGCTGGACAAGGCGGACTTTCTGCTGATTCTCAACCGCAACGAGTCGATCATCCCCGCGGTGACGAAGATGGCGAGTGTCGAGCAGGCGGTCGCGTACTACATGCTCGGCGAGACGAAGGGCACGTCGGCCGGTGGGGCCGCCGAGGCGGGCAAGTTCCTGCGGGTGCCGGGTACGAACCCGTTCTTCATGGGGCACGACTACCAGCAGGGCAACCGGCTCGGGGAGATGATCGAGTCGATGGACTTCGACTTCGAGGTCTACGTGCTCAGCACCGGGTGGGTGGGCGGCGGCGAACAGGTCGCCGGGTCGAAGAAGGTGACGATCCCGCACACCTCGGCGATCGTCAAGGGGATCGCCGAGGGCACCATCGAATGGGAGACCGACCCGGACTTCGGCTATCTCGTGCCGTCCTCGGTTCCGGGCTTCGACGACCCCGAGCTGCTGCAACCGAGCAGGCTCTACGAGCGGCTCGGACGCTCCGAGGAGTACGCCGACGCGGTCGCGCGGCTCAAGGCGGAACGCCGGGAGTACATGACCCAGCACACCGGTCTCGCCCCCGAGGTGGTCGCCGCCCTCGGCTAACGCCCTTTTCGCGCCGAGATTGCACATCTGGCCGTTACAAGTCGGCCAGATGTGCAATCTCGGCGCAAATTCTGGGCCGAGAATTCTGGGGCCGCGAATTCTGGCGCCGCTAGGCGGTCGCGGCCACGGCGTACGGTGCGAGCTCACTCGCCAGGTCGGGGTGCACGCGAGCGTGCAGACGCGTTCCCTCGCCGGTGTGGTCGAGCTTCAGCACCTCGCCGTACTCGTGAGCCCGGCTCACGAGGTCACCGCGCGAGTAGGGCACGAGCACGTCGACCTCCACCTGGGGTCGGGGCAGATGCGCCTCGATCGCGGAGAGCAGGTCCTCGATGCCGTCTCCGGTCATCGCGGACGCCACCACGCAATGCGGCTCCTGGGACCGCAGGCGCGACACGACCATCGGGTCGGCCACGTCGGACTTGTTGATCACGACCAGCTCGGGAATGTCCGCGGCGCCGATCTCGGCCAGCACCTCGCGTACCGCCACGATCTGCCCCTCGGGATCCGGATGTGCGCCGTCGACGACATGGAGGATGAGGTCGGACTCCGCGACTTCTTCAAGGGTGGAACGAAAGGCCTCCACCAGCTGGTGTGGAAGATGGCGCACGAAGCCGACCGTGTCGGACAGCGTGTACGCCCGGCCGTCCGCGGTGGTGTTGCGGCGTACCGTCGGGTCGAGCGTGGCGAACAACGCATCCTGCACCAGCACGCCCGCCCCGGTGATCCGGTTGAGCAGCGACGATTTGCCGGCGTTCGTGTAACCCGCGATCGCGACCGCGGGAACCTCGTTGCGGCGCCGCCCGCTCTTCTTCGTGACCCGTGCGGTCTCCAGCTGCTTCAGGTCGCGGCGCAGCTTGGCCATCCTGGCGGTGATCCGGCGCCGGTCGGTCTCCAGCTTGGTCTCACCGGGACCACGCCCGCCGATGCCGCCGCCCTGCGAGCCGACCCGGCCACCGGCCTGACGGGACAGCTGGCCACCCCAACCCCGCAGCCGCTGCATCATGTACTGCAACTGCGCCAGCTCGACCTGCGACTTGCCCTCCTTCGAACGGGCATGCTGGGCGAAGATGTCGAGGATCAGCGCGGTACGGTCGACGACCTTCACCTTCACCTGGTCCTCGAGATTGCGCAGCTGTGAGGGGCTCAGCTCGCCGTCGCAGATCACCGTGTCGGCGCCGGTCTCCAGCACGGTCAGCTCGAGGTCCTCGACCTTGCCGCGACCGACGTACGTGGACGGGTCCGGGCGTTGCCGGCGCTGGCTGAGCGCCGCCAAGACGAGTGATCCCGCCGTCTCGGCCAGCAGCTTCAGCTCGGCCAGCGAGTTCTCGGCGTCCTCGCTCGTGCCGTCGGTCCACACCCCGACGAGCACCACGCGTTCCAGCCGGAGGCGGCGGTACTCGACCTCGCTGATGTCCTCCAGCTCGGTGGACAGTCCCGCGACGCGGCGTAGCGCCTCGCGCTCCTCCAGCTCGAGCTCGAGATCGAGATCGGTCTCGTCGTATCTCTCGGCAGTCATCTGTTCCCTGAACAAGGATAGGCCGGGAGGTGTTCCCGGCGCTCCCCGATGGTCGCACGACACGCGCCTCACGGCATCCGCTTTACACCGACCCGTGCCGGCTCGGCAGGCCCGATACCGTGGCGGGAGAAGAAGGTGCGCGGCGACCATGACCGAGACCAGCGGCGAACGCCAGGCGGCCGAGCTGCTGGTGCGTTGCCTCCAGAACGAGGGCGTCGCCGTCGTGTTCGGTTTGCCGGGCGAGGAGAACATCCACCTGACCCAGGCGCTGGAACGCTCCGGCATCCGGTACGTCCTCACCCGGCACGAGCAGGCCGCGTCGTCCATGGCCGAGATGTACGGCCGGGTCACCGGGTCCGCGGGGCGTGGTGTCGGCCACGCTCGGGCCGGGTGCGATCAATCTGCAGCTGGGCGTGGCAGACGCGATGACGAACAGTACGCCGCTGGTCACGATCTCCGCACAGGTGGGACACGACCGCAACTACAAGGAGTCCCATCAGTTCGTCGACCTGGTGAGCATGTTCGCGCCGATCACCAAATGGTCGGCGAGCGTGCCCAGTCCCGCGGCGATCCCGGAGATGGTGCGCAAGGCGTTCAAGACCGCGGAGACCGAGCGGCCGGGCGCGGTGTACCTGTCGGTACCCGAGGACGTCGACGCCGCGTCGGTGGACTCCGCGCTCGGGCCACTGCCACGCAACGTCGTACGCCCCGAGGCGCCTTCGCCAGCCCAGGTGGACCGCGCCGTCGCGCTGATCCGGAATGCAGACCGGCCGATCGTGCTGGCCGGCCACGGCGCCGCGCGGAGCGGAGCGTCCGAGGCGCTGCTGAAGTTCACGTCCGCGCTCGGCGTCCCGGCGGCCACCACGTTCCACGGCAAGGGCGTCTTCCCCGACGACCACCCGAACGCCGTGGGCACGATCGGGTTCATGACCCGCGACTACGCCAACTTCGGCTTCGAGGAGTCGGACCTGATCATCGCGGTCGGCTACGAGCTGCGGGAGTTCGACCCGGTACGGATCAACCCGGACGGCGACAAGCGGATCATCCACGTACACCGCTTCCCGCCGAGGTGGACGCTCACTACTCCGTCGACGTGGGCATCGTCGCCGACATCAGCGCCTCCCTGACCGCACTTGGAGACGCGCTCGGCGATCATCGTTGTCCGGACGCGCAGCCGACCAGATCGAGCGCGTTGCTGGCCGACGAGCTGGAGCACGGACGCCGCAACGACGCGTTCCCGCTCGCCCCGCAGCGCGTGGTCGCCGACACCCGGACCGCACTCGGCCGCGAGGACGTCGCCCTGGTGGACACCGGGGCGGTGAAGATGTGGATGGCACGGCTCTACCCGACGTACGCGCCGAACACCTGCCTGGTCTCCAACGGCCTGTCCACCATGGGCTTCGCGCTGCCCGGCGCGCTCGCCGTGTTGTTGACCCAACCGGACGCGAGGGTGCTGGCCGTCGTCGGCGACGGCGCCTGGCTGATGCACTCCCAGGAGATCGAGACCGCCGTGCGCGAGGGCATCCCGCTGACCGTGCTGATCTGGGAGGACAACGGGTACGGCCTGATCGAGTGGAAGATGGACCTCGAGCTCGGTGAACACAGCAACACGGCGTTCACCAACCCCGACGTGGTGCGGTACGCCGAGAGCTTCGGCGCCCGCGGGTACCAGATCACGGCCGCCGACGAGCTGTTGCCCACGCTGCGCAAAGCACTGGACGAGGACGGCGTCTCGATCGTCAACTGCCCGGTCGACTACCGGGAGAACCTCCGGCTCACCGACCGGCTGGGCGACCTCGACGCCGCGCTCTGACGACTCGGGAAGGACGAGACGGGCGCGCCTACCCGGCGAGCCGGAGCTCCAGCTCGCCCTGAGCGACGATCACGGCCGGGCCGCTGAGCTTGACCTCGTTGCCGGTGTCGACGGGCACCTCCAGCGTCCCACCAAGTACGCCGACCCGAATCGTGGTGGGGGTCACCAGGTCCTCGGTCACCACGTGCGCGACCGCGGCCGCGCAGGCGCCCGTGCCACACGACCGGGTCTCGCCGGCACCGCGTTCGTACACCCGCATCGACAGCTCGCCGTCCGCCTCCGGCCGGACGAACTCGACGTTCACGCCGTCCGGGAAGTCGGAGACGTCGTACTCCGGCGTCTCCTGCAGCGGCCCCGCCTCCTCCAGGCTGTCCACGAAGACGACTGCGTGCGGGTTCCCGACGCTGATCTTGTGCGCCTTCCACGACCGGTCGCCGACCGCGATCTCCACCGAACCCTGCAGCTCCACCGTGCCCATGTCGACGCAGATGGAGCCGTCCTCGGCGATGGTCGCGGTCTTGGTGCCGGACCGGGTGCCGAACCGGATCGGGCCGGTCGGGTCCACCAGGCCGGACTCGGCCAGGAAGCGGACGAATACCCGCGCCCCGTTGCCGCACATTTGGGCCACCGACCCGTCGGGGTTGCGATAGTCCATGAACCACTCGGCGTCGGTCTCGGGTACGCCGTGGATCGAGCTCGACCGCACCACCCGCAGCACGCCATCGGCGCCGAGCCCACGGCGCCGGTGACAGAGCGTCGTCACGAGCTCCTTGGACAGGTCACCGTGCACGCCGCCGTCGTAGTCGGGCAGCACGATGTAGTCGTTCTCCGTGCCATGACCCTTGGCCCACGCAAACGTCGATGCGATCACGATGCCGATCGTACGTGGTCACCGGTGGTCATGGCCGCACTGTCCCGTGCACCGGGAACCGACTGCCTATGCATTGACGCGATCTCGATGCGGAACGTTTCACCCCGAGATTGCACATTTGGCCGACTTCCTCACCGGACGTCACACGGGACAGCGGCGCCGAACCAGTGTGGGATCTGGCAGTCGAACTCGGCCGCTTCGCCGGCGCCCATGATGAAGTCCCGGTCGCCCAGCTTCACCCGAAGCCGGCCGCGCAGCACGTAGAGCCACTCGTAGTCGGTCTGCGTTGTCAGATGAGGTTCCTGATCGTGAGCGGGGATGATCTCCTTGTACGCCCGAGGCTCGCCCTGCTGCCGGGAGAGCGGGACCAGGACGCGGCCGTCCGTCTTGGTGGGGTGCTGGGGTACGCGCGGATCGACGAGCCCCTTCTTTCTCGGGCGCGTCGCAGGCGAGGTGCGATCTGCTCGATCACCGCGTCAACGCTCGGTGGGTGGTCTATCGTGGCCAGTCAATCAATCCGTCCCGAAAATAGCAAGGTGTGTTGTCGCCTTGGGGTGCCGTTCGGATGCTGACCGTGGAGGTGATCCGAATGGACACAACGAGAATGATGAGGAGATGGCGCAATGGGTGAGCTGCACGTCAACATGAACACCACGCTCGACGGCGTGATCCAGGGGCGGATTCCAATGATCGTCCAGGCCAATGGTGGCCCCACCGAGCAGGACGGGGACTTCGCGTACGCCGGTTGGGAGCGCCCGTTCTGGGATTCGGAGTCCGGCGAACAGGTGGATGCGGACGTGCAGGCATCCGACGCGCTGCTGCTGGGTCGCATGACGTACGACATCTTCCGCAACTACTGGCCGGGCACGCCCAACGAGATCGGGCGGGCCTTCGACCGGGTCCCCAAGTACGTCGCGTCCCGCGGCACGCCAGAACTGTCCTGGGACGCCAGCACCCAGATAACCGACGTGGGCGCCGAGGTTCGTGACCTGCGTGAGCGGCATGAGCAGATCCACACTTGGGGCAGCGCGAACCTGCTGCAGACCCTGTTCCGCGAGGCCCTGGTCGACCGGGTGAACCTGTGGGTGTGTCCGGTTGTGCTCGGACAGGGCAAGAAGCTCTTTCCTGAAGGCACAGCAGCCACCCGGTTCGAGCAGGTCGAGCCGCCGAAGTCGTTTCCAGGAGGGGTGGTGCTGCTGCGCTACCGGTGCCTCGAGGGCCCCCCGGAGACGGGGAACGTGGCCGAGGCCGTCAACGCTGCGGACTAACTGTTGCCGGGGTGCACGGCTAAGCACGGCTACCGCACGAAGACAGCCCTCCCACCCATGGGTGACGGGGTTCGTGCTTGCGAGACGAGGCGATCGGCGCCTGTACGCGTCCTCCACGCACGAGTTGGTGTTCGGCTTGGCGGCCAGGCAGGTACGCCGGCTGCCGACGGTGCGGACCTGCTCCTCGAACGCGCCACACATTCGCGCCGAGATAACCTATCCGCGCGACGTCTCGAGTTCGGCCGCCGCCAGGGCCGACCCGACGAGGTCGGGCTCGTCGTACTTCACCCAGACGATGCGCGGGTCCTTCCGGAACCACGAGTCCTGCCTTCTCGCGAATCGCCGGGTCGCGTACACGGTCTGCTCCCGCGCGGCGTCTTCGTCGATCTCGCCCGCCAGGTACCGCAGCACCTGCGCATAGCCCAGGGCACGACTCGCCGTGCGCCCTTCCCGTAGCCCGGCTCCCTCCAGCAGCCGCACCTCCTCGACAAGACCCGCCGCCCACATCCGGTCGACGCGGACGGCGATCCGCTCGTCGAGTACCGGACGGGGTACGTCGATGCCGACCTGCCGGACGTCGTCGTACTCGTACGTATGACCGGGCAGAGTCGCCGTGAACGGCCGTCCGCTGAGCGCGATCACCTCCAGGGCACGCACGATGCGCCGCCCGTTGGCGGGCAGGATCCGGGCGGCCGCCTCCGGGTCCTGCTCGCAGAGCCGCTCGTACAGCCGCCGTGGACCGTGCCGGTCGAGCTCGGCCTCGAGCGCACGCCGTACGTCCGGATCGGTGCCCGGGAACTCGAACCGGTCCAGCACGGCGCGGACGTATAGCGCCGACCCGCCGACCAGTACCGGCGGGACACCACGCGACCGGCACTCGTCCACGGCCTCGCGGGCCCAGCGCTGGAACTCAGCGACCGTGGCGGGTTCGGTCACGTCGAGTACGTCGAGCAGGTGGTGCGGCACGCCCGCACGGGCATCGAGGCCGAGTTTGGCCGTGCCGATGTCCATGCCGCGGTAGAGCTGCATCGAGTCGGCGTTGACCACCTCACCACCGAGCGCACGGGCCAGGCCGACCGCCAGCTCGGACTTGCCGGCGGCGGTCGAGCCGACCACGGCGACGAGGGGCGGATCTGGCACCGGGTTACTCCCGAGGAAAAGGGGTACTGGCACAATGACAGGCGTACGCGATATGAACATAGTGGAAAACCAGTACAGACCCCCGGAGCACACCATGGAACTGGGCAAGGCTGACAAGATCGCCCACGATGCCGTCGAAGGCGCCAAGGGTGCCGCGAGGTCGGCAAAAGTGGCGGCGGAAGGCGCACGCGACAAGCACGGCGACAAGGTCGCCGACGGCCTCGAGAAGGTCGGTGCGTTCGTCGACGAGAAGACCGGACACCGGTTCAGCGACAAGATCGACAAGGGCCTCGGTGCGGTCACCGATCCCCTGCGCAACTCCTCCGAAGAGCCCGGCCCGGCCGCGGACACGAGCGACGACACCGCGTCGGGATCCGACTCCACGTAGTACGGCCCGTTCACCGCATCCGGCTGACCGGGATCCAGAGGCCGTACGACGTGGCTACGTGAGCCAGCTCGCGACGAAGTAGCCGACGCCGTACGGTGCCGCGTCGTAGTGCATCTTCGCCGCGATGTCCGCACCCGGAGGTGCACTCTCCGCGGCGCCGGCGAGGAACTGCCAGGCCTGCCGTCCGGCGACCCAGAGGTCGGCGCAGTCGCCGGGATCGAGCCGCCGGACCAGCCACTCGCGATCCGCATGCGCGAGCGCGTCCGCGACCCGCTGGTCGAGGGCACCGGCTCGGTGGTCGACATAGCCGGGTGCATGCTCCGAGCGCTTGGCGGTTCCGTCTCCCATCGCGAGTACGCCGACCCGCATGCCGTCCCGGTCGGCCGCGACCCGTCCGAGGGCCGCGCACTCGTCGCCGGACAGCTCCCGGGGCAGGGCGACGTACCGGCGGGCGCCCTCCCAGCCGTACCGGTCGAGCAGCCAGGCGCCGAGCGTCAGCGATAGCGGAAGCTCACCGTCCAGGCCTTCGGCCCCTCCGGTGTCCCCTGCATCCCGCGCGCCCGCTGCGTCTCCCGCGTCCCCGGAGCCCGCGCGCAGGTGGACGCCGAGCCCGCGAAGCGACCCGACGGCCGCGTCCGGGAACCGCCGCAGGGCGGGCGCGCCCCCGACGCATACGACGACGTCGGGACGGGTGGACGCCAGCAGGCGGACCGCCTCGAAGCACGACGTGCGCAGGTCGTCCAGCTCCCCGGCGGCGCCGGTCCCGACCTCGGGCACCAGCAGCGGCGGGTGCGGGCAGACGGCGGCGCCAACGAACATGAGTCGGAGCGTAGCCGTACGGTGAGGGCATGCATCGAAGCCGGATCGGGATCTTCCTCATCGACCACCCGGAGGACACCTACGGCGAGGCGCTGGCGTTCTGGTCCGCGGCGACCGGCCGGGAGCCGGTCGCCGCGGACAGCCCTATGCGTCCGTCGGCGGGATCGGCCCGGTCAATGTCGAGATCCAGCGCACCGGAGAGGGCACGCCGGCCCGGATCCACATCGACATCGAGACCGACGACGTGCCCGCCGAGGTGGAGCGGCTGACTAGCCTCGGAGCGACCGTGGCCGAGGATCGCGGGAGCTTCACGATCATGCGAGATCCCGGTGGGCTGGTGTTCTGTGTCGTGCCTGTGCAGACCGGGCAGGACCGCTTCGACGCCGCCGCGACGACATGGCAGTGAGCGGCTTCGCCCTGGTTCCGGCCGCGTACGTCGCCCTGCTCCGCGGCGACGACGTTCTCCTGCAGCGGCGGAGGAACACCGGCTTCCACGACGGTCACTGGGCCATGGCCGCCGCCGGTCACGTGGAGCCCGGCGAGTCCTGTGTGGAGGTCGCGTCACGGGAGGCCCGCGAGGAGCTGGGGATCGAGCTGGACACCGATGACCTCGTGCCACTATGCGCGATGCATCGCGGCCAGCCGGGTGGCCCGGCGATCGAGCAACGCGTCGACTTCTTCTTCGCCGTACGCACCTGGCTCGGCGAGCCGCGACTCGCCGAGCCGGGCAAGGCGGACGGTCTGGAGTGGTTCGGGCTCGGCCGGCTGCCCGAGCCCGTCGTACCGCACGAGCTGGTCGTGCTCCGGGCTCTGGCCGCCGGGACCGTGCCGCGGATGCTGACCTTCGGCTTCTGAGGCCCACTCGGGTCGAGATTGAAACGGCCACTTCTGCAATCTCGACCCGAAAGAAACGGCCAGATCTGCAATCTCGGCGCGAGGCGGCGGACCGGCCAGCTACTCGGCAGGTGGTCCGACCGTCGGCAGGCCGAGCGGAACGCCGGCCGCTAGTTGCGGTGCGGCGTGCCGGGCCTCCCAGGCGTCCCCGGCCCGGGTACGGCGTACGGCGGAATCCGGGACCGCGCCGTCGGAGACCAGATGATGCGGCGCGGCGTACGTGACGGGTACCCGAACCATGTCACCCGGCCGCACCTGCACCCCGGGGTTCGGGGTGCAGTGCACCAGCCGGTTGTCCGGTGCGCGACCGGACAGCCGGTGCGTCTCTGCGTCCTTGCGACCCTCGCCCTCGGAGACCAGCACCTCGACCGTACGGCCGACGAGGCACTGATTTTCCTTCCATGTAATGTTATTCACCAGTTCCACGAGTCGCTCATAGCGCTCCTGGACCACCTGTTTCGGCAACTGGTCCTCCATCGCGGCCGCGGGCGTACCGGGCCGTTTGGAGTACTGGAACGTGAACGCACCGGCGAACCGGGCCTGCCGTACGACGTCCAGAGTCTGCTCGAAGTCGGCCTCGGTCTCGCCCGGGAAGCCGACGATGATGTCCGTGGTGATCGCGGCGTCCGGCATCGCCTCGCGGACCCGCTCGATGATGCCGAGATAGCGGTCGCGCCGGTACGAGCGCCGCATCGCCTTGAGCACGGCGTCCGACCCGGACTGCAGGGGCATGTGCAACGACGGCATGGCGTTCGGCGTCTCCGCCATCGCCGCGATCACGTCGTCGGTGAAGTCGCGCGGATGCGGCGACGTGAACCGCACCCGCTCCAGACCGTCGATCCGGCCGCAGGAGCGGAGCAGCTTGCCGAAGGCGAACCGGTCGCCGAACTCGACGCCGTACGAGTTGACGTTCTGCCCGAGCAGCGTCACCTCCAGCACGCCCTCCTCGACCAGCGCCTCGATCTCGGCCAGCACCTCACCCGGACGGCGGTCCTTCTCCCGACCGCGCAGGGACGGCACGATGCAGAACGTGCAGGTGTTGTTGCAGCCCACGCTGATCGCGACCCAGGCGGCGTACGGCGACTCGCGCCGCGTCGGGAGTGTGGACGGGAACGTCTCCAGCGACTCGAGGATCTCGACCTGCGCCTCCTCGGCCACCCGGGCGCGCTCCAAGAGCACCGGAAGCGAGCCGATGTTGTGCGTGCCGAACACCACGTCGACCCACGGCGCGCGCCGGGTGATCTCGCCGCGGTCCTTCTGCGCCAGGCAGCCGCCGACCGCGATCTGCATGCCGGGGTGCTCGCTCTTCACCGGCGCCAGCTGTCCGAGGTTGCCGTACAGCCGGTTGTCGGCGTTCTCCCGGACCGCGCAGGTGTTGAACACGACCACGTCCGCCTGCTCCGTTTCGGGGGCGCGGACGTAGCCGGCCCCCTCCAGCAGGCCGGACAGCCGCTCGGAGTCGTGGACGTTCATCTGGCAGCCGAAGGTGCGCACCTCGTAGGTGCGTGGCCGCGTCTGCTGGTGGGTGATGGCTGGTGCCAGCATATCGGTCCCCAGGGTACGGCGGATCGTCCGGCGTACCGAAACCAGCATCGGGTGGCGCGTTCTGGTCGCCCCAACCGACGGTCCGGTGCCAGAACACGCCACGCTGATGGTCACACCAACCCGGTATCTATCGACTTGGTATAGATCGGGGGTCGATGTAGGCAGCGGGCCCTGGAATCGCTAGGTTGCTCGCATGACCGAAGCGGCCCTGGTGCCCAAGTCGGCCGAGGGAGGCGACTCAGCGCTCGTCGTTCTCGACGGCGTGAACAAGTGGTTCGGCGACCTGCACGTCCTGCAAAACATCAACCTGACCATCTCCCGCGGCGAGGTCGCGGTGGTCATCGGGCCGTCCGGCGGCGGTAAGTCGACGTTCTGCCGAACCATCAACCGGCTGGAGCCGATCGACCAGGGCGAGATCCGGCTGGACGGGAAGCCGCTGCCCGCCGAAGGCAAGGGCCTGGCCAGGCTACGAGCCGACGTGGGGATGGTGTTTCAGGCGTTCAACCTGTTCGCCCACAAGACGGTCCTGCAGAACGTCACGCTCGGCCCGATCAAGGTGCGCGGCAAGCGCGAGCAGGACGCCAGCGAGCGCGCCCAGCAACTGCTCGACCGGGTCGGCGTCGCCGACCAGGCACACAAGTACCCCGCACAGCTCTCCGGCGGCCAGCAGCAACGGGTCGCGATCGCCCGCGCGCTCGCCATGGAGCCGAAGGTCATGCTCTTCGACGAGCCGACCTCGGCCCTCGACCCGGAGATGATCAAGGAAGTACTCGACGTCATGGTGGATCTCGCTAAGGGCGGCATGACCATGGTGGTCGTGACCCATGAGATGGGGTTCGCGCGTACGGCGGCCAACCGCGTTCTGTTCATGGCCGATGGACAGATCGTGGAGGAGGCCACACCGAACGAGTTCTTCACCAACCCGAAGTCAGATCGAGCCAAGGACTTCCTGGGCAAGATTCTCAAACACTGAGAGGAAAACATGCGATTCGTGAGGACCAAAACGCTTGCGACGGCCGGCGTGGTCGCGCTTTCGATGGCACTCGCCGCGTGCGGTGGGGACGAGAGCGGCGGAGATGGGGCGGAGGTCGAAGTCGAGGAGGGCGATTTCCCCGAAGGCAGCCAGATGGCCGAGTTTCAAGAGGCCGGCGAGATCACCATCGGAGTGAAGTTCGACCAACCCGGCATCGGCTTCCAGCAGCCCGGTGAGGACACGCCCACCGGCTTCGACATCGAGATCGGCGAGTACGTCGCGGGAAAGCTCGGCATCGAGCCCGAGAACATCGGATGGCGGGAGACGGTATCGGACAACCGGGAGCCGTTCCTGGAGAACGGCACGGTCGACCTGGTCATCGCCTCGTACACCATCAACGAGGAACGACGCGCCATCGTGGGCCAGGCCGGCCCGTACTACACCACCGGCCAGCAGATCCTCGTCCGTGAGGAGGACGCGGAAACCATCGACGGCCCGGACAAGCTGTCCGAGGTGAGCGTCTGCTCGGTCACCGGCTCGACGTCGCTGGAGAACGTCGTGCGTGACTACGGTGCGGAGCCTGCACCCTTCGACACGTACTCGGCCTGCGTGCGCCAGCTGCAGAACGAGACCGTGGACGCGGTGACGACCGACGGCGCCATCTTGCTGGGTTACGCCGCACAGGATCCGGACAACCTCGAGGTCGTGGGTGAGGAGTTCAGCGAGGAGCCGTACGGCATCGGCTACTACCCGAACGACGACACCGAGATGTGCGAGTTCCTCAACGAGACGATCCAGCAGTCGATCGACGACGGCTACTGGGCTGAGGGCTTCGAGGCGACGCTCGGGCAGTCGGGCATCGAGACCCCTGACCCACCGGAGCAGGACCCCTGTCCGTGACATCACAGGGTGGGCCCGGCTGAACGACCGGCCGGGCCCACCTGATCTTCATCGAATCGCCGACACGGAAGGGCTGGACGACCTTGTCGACGTTGGCCGAGATGTGGCCATTTCTCCGGGCGGGGTTCACCAACACACTCGTGTTGCTGGCGCTGTCGCTGGTCCTGTCCACGATTCTCGGGACCGTGTTGGCCAGCATGCGGGTCTCCCCCGTGCTCCCGTTACGCGCATTCGGCACCAGCTACGTCAACATCTTCCGGAATACGCCGCTCGTCGTGATGTTCATCCTCATCGTCGAGGGTTTTCCTCCGGTCGACATCCGGCCGAACATCGAGGCGATCGGACTCAACACGTTCGAAACGCTCGCGGTGTTCGCCTTGACGATCTACACCGCAGCGTTCGTATGCGAGGCCCTGCGGTCTGGTGTCAACACGGTTGATCCCGGGCAGGCCGAGGCCGCTCGCGCGGTAGGCATGACGTTCACCCAGACGCTCAGTGTCATCGTGCTCCCGCAGGCCTTCCGCGCGGTGATTCCACCGCTAGCCAGCGTTTACATCGCGCTCACCAAGAACACGTCGGTCGCCGCCGCGTTCGGTGTCGTCGAGGCCACAGCACAGCTCAGTCGCATGAACGAGCAGACCGTGGCAGGCACCGGGGTCCTGTTCTTCGGCATCGCCGCCGGCTACGTCGTCATCGTCTGGGTGATCTCCGGGATAGCCGCCTTCCTGGAGAGGCAGGTGGCAACGGCGCGATGAGCACCTCTGTCCTCTTCGACGTCCCCGGTCCCCGAGCGCGCGCCCGGCACGCTGTCTACGCCATCGTCGTGGTCCTCGGCATCCTCGCGCTACTCGGGTACTTCGGATGGCGGCTCTGGGACGCCGACCAGATCACGCCGGAGAAGTGGGCGTTCCTGAACCAACCCAGCATCGTTAAGGATCTGCTCAGAGGCCTGCTGGGCACCGTCTCGATGGCGGTGACCGCGATCGTGCTCGCCATCGTGTTCGGCGCCGTGTTCGCCAGCGGAAGGCTCTCGGATCATCTGATCCTGAGGCTTCCCAGCATCGCGGTCATCGAGTTCTTCCGTGCGGTCCCGGTGCTGCTGATGATGTTCACGTTGCTCTTCAGTTTCCAGAGCATTCTCGGGACCTACTGGTCGGTGGTAGTCGCCTTGGTGCTCTACAACGGATCGGTGCTCGCGGAGGTCTTCCGGGCGGGCATCCTCGCGGTTCCCAAGGGACAGAGCGAGGCCGCCTATGCCGTCGGTCTGCGCAAGGGGCAGGTTCTGCGATTGATCCAGGCACCACAGGCGGTCAGCACGATGCTGCCGGCGATCATCAGCCAGTGCGTCGTCGCGCTGAAGGACACCGCTCTCGGCTACGTGATTGGGGCATTCGAGATCGCCCGGAGGGGAAAGCTGATCTTCACTTCGCTCGAACACAACAACCCGATCGCGGTCGGGCTGACGCTCCTGGTGGTCTTCGTGATCCTCAACTACTCGATCTCGCTGCTCGCGCGGCGGCTGGAAGCGCAGATGCGACGCCGCGGCAAGAAGGTCGTTCACACCGAGGCCGAGGCGGCCGGCGCGTAGTTCCGGGTGCGGCTGTACGCCTCTGATGCCGTCGCCCAGGTTGGCCAGCGCGGAGGCGGTCCAGAACTGCCAGAACGGTTTGCCTGGCCCCTGTCGCATGTGCGCCAAACTTCGCGCCGAGATTGCACTTGTAGTCGACCAGAAGTGCTCGGCGCGAAAAACGGGTCAGCTGCCCATCTTCGCTGACAACGGGACTGGCGGAGACATCCGGCTGTGCCCTGCGCGCCGCATCCGGATGACGGGCTCGCTTCGTCGCGCGCTCGACTATCGGATAATGACGGTTCCGCGGAACCGTGCATGCCCGACCGGAGGATCGCAAGGTGCCGCCGGCCGGCGCCGTCCGCTCCCGGTGGCGCGTACGGGCGCCAGCTGCGGGTCAGGCCGGTACCTCCGTGACCCAGAGGCGGATCGTGCCGCGCACCACCACGGTGCCGTCGGTGCGCTTGGCGGTCACCTTGACCGGTACGTCGGGTCCGGTCTCCCAGTCCGTCTCCCGAGTCTCCGCGATACAGATGATGTCCGAGGTGGACTTGGCGACGTACTCCACCTCCATCCCCTTGGGCAGCCAGCGCATCCCGGCCGGGACCGTGACCTCCGCCAGACCGCCCATCGCGGCTTCCAGCCCGTTGCAGACCGCGATCGCGTGCACCGTCCCGATGTGGTTGTGCACGGCCTTGCGGTTCGCAATCACCACCTCGGCGTAGTTCGGCCGCAGCGCGACGAACCGGGGCTTGACGGTCCGGAAGTACGGCGCCTTGCGGGCGAACGAGACGGAGAACAGTTCGCGCCCCTTGGGTAGTCGCGACAAGGTGCGATAGAGCTGCAGCACCGATGGCATAGGTGAACGCTACCCGTGAGTTCGGCGCGCGTTCTCTCGGGGCGAACAGACGGCCACGCGAGCGCCGTGGTGGCAGGTTCGCGGTCCGCGATCGCCGCCACGACTCCATGGTCCCCGCCCCGCTCCCCGCCCCGCTCCCCGGTCAGGTCTCCGCCTCATGGTCATCGAGCGCCATCTCCAGCTCATCGGACACGACCCGGAACGCCACGCCGGCCGGATATCCCCGCCGCGCCAGCATGCCGACCAGACGGCGCCGTGCGACGTGTGGCTCCAGCCCGGTCATGCCGCGAAGCTTGCGGCGTACGACGGCACGCGCCGCGTCCGCCTCGGCCTCGGAGTCGACCGAGTCGACGGCCTCGCGAACGATCTCATCGGCGACTCCCTTGCGGCGCAGCTCTCGTGCAAGCGCCTTGCGCGCGAGGCCCCGTCCGGCCTGACGTGACTCGACCCAGGCGCGTGCGAACGCGGCATCGTCGATCAGTCCGACCTCCTCGAACCGATCGAGCAACCGGGTCGCGATCTCGTCGGGCACCCGCTTGGAGGCGAGCGTCTCGGCCAGCTCCGCGCGGGTGCGCGGCCGCGCGGACAGCCGGTCGAGCAGGATCGCCCGGGCGACCGACTCCGGGTCGGCCTCCGGACCCTTGCCGGCGTCGTCCTCCGGCGGCAGGTCGTTCTGCGGTCGCCCGGCTGCGTGCGGTTTCGGCGATCGTGAACGGGCAGCCATCGGCGAAGAAGATCAGAAGTCGATGTCGGTGGGCTCGGCCTCCGCATTGGGCTCATCAAGCTTGGCGCCGATGCCGAGCTTCTCCAGGATCTTCTTCTCCAGCTCGTTGGCCAGGTCGGGGTTGTCCCGCAGGAACGCCCGCGCGTTCTCCTTGCCCTGACCCAGCTGGTCGCCGTCGTAGGTGTACCAAGCACCGGCCTTGCGGACGAACCCCTGCTCGACACCCACGTCGATCAGCCCGCCCTCGCGGCTGATCCCCTTGCCGTACATGATGTCGAACTCCGCTTGTTTGAAGGGGGCCGCTACCTTGTTCTTCACGACCTTGACCCGGGTGCGGTTGCCGACCATGTCGGCGCCGTCCTTGAGGGTCTCTATCCGGCGCGCATCAAGCCGCACCGAGGCATAGAACTTCAGCGCCCTACCACCCGTCGTGGTCTCCGGGCTGTTGTGCACCATGACCCCGTCGGCGAAGTAGTTGTGACTGCCCTCGACCTCGATGTCGAACCTGTGCATCGACCTCGTCGGCGGCTTCACATGGATGTCGAGGATGCGGGCCGGCACCGGGCGCACCTCCGGCTCGACGAACTCCGGCTCGACCGCGAACTCCCCCCGCATGCGCGGCAGCAGCTTGTAGTCCATCGACGGGTGGACGTACGGCGCCACCAGCTCGAGGAACCGGGCCGACGACTCGGTGGAGAGGGTCAGCACCGCCTTGTGGGCCGCGCCGGCGTAACGCCACGACGAGTCGATGCCATGCGTGTCCCGGAGGTACTCGACCAGCCGGTCGCGAGAGCCCTCGCTCATCGCCTCCACACCGAACTGGACGCGCCCGCTTCCCCCGCGCGTGCGTTCCTGCCGACCCCTGGAGCGGATCGTCAGGCTGCCGTCGTCCATGTACCAGATCGCCAGCGCGAGCGGAGTCAACGCCTTGAGGTAGTCCCAGGTGAGGTGCCTCTTCCCGTCACCGAGGTAGACCGTGCGCTGCAGCTCGGCCAGCTCCGGCAACGGCGTGAAGTCCGCGAACACCGCCCCCTTGGCGTTGGTGCGCGTCGAGCAAGGGATGTTCCCGAGCAGGGAGATCTTCCAGTCCAGGTAGTCCGCCTGCCGAGCGCCGTGCCCCAGCCGGAAGCGCACACCGTTGCGGTCATACCGGTTGGGTGAGAGGTTGCCGTCGCCCATGACCGAGCCGAGCACGACCTGCCACTGCTGACCGCTCAGGCGGTGGACCTCCGAGGCCATGACCCGGTCGCCCACGATCAGCTCGCCGGCTTCACGCCACCCTCCAGGCGTGCGGATCTGGTGGTTCTCCGTCAGGGCGAACTGGGAACGGCCGTTGCCGCTGGACTTCTCCACCGTGAACTGCAGGAACTTGTCGGTCACTCCGTTGTCGAACCAGTTCACCACCTTGCGGGGGACGATGCGATCCGACTCGGCGTCGTAGGACAAGACCTCGACGTCCATCTTCTGGTTGACGATCTTGCCGATCTTCTCCGTCGTACCGTCCGCGAGGACCACCCGGCTGTCATAAGACAGGCAGCCGAACATGACACCGATCTTTTCCCTGAGCTGGTTGATGAAAATCGCCGTCGTACGGGAGTGATTCAACGCGCCGGCGATCTTACGCAGCGCCTGGCTCATCAGCCGGGCCTGCAGCCCGACGTGGCTGTCGCCCATCTCGCCCTCGATCTCGGCCCGCGGCACCAGCGCCGCGACCGAGTCGATCACGATGATGTCCAGAGCCCCGGACCGGATCAGCGTGTCGGCGATCTCCAGCGCCTGCTCGCCGCTGTCCGGCTGCGACACCAGCAACGCGTCGGTGTCGACGCCGAGGTTCTTCGCGTACTCCGGGTCGAGCGCATGCTCCGCGTCGATGAACGCCGCGATGCCGCCCCCGCGCTGCGCGTTGGCCACCGCGTGCAGCGCGATGGAGGTCTTCCCGGACGCCTCCGGGCCGTAGACCTCGACCACCCGGCCGCGCGGAAGCCCGCCGATCCCGAGCGCGATGTCGAGCGCGATCGCCCCGGTGGGGATCACCTCGACCGGAGCGCTGGTCCGCTCCCCGAGCCGCATCACCGACCCGTCGCCGTGTGCGCGCTTGATCTGCGTCACCGCGGTCTCGAGAGCCTTGTCCCGGTCTGCTCCAGCCATGTATGCCACCCGTGTGTCGTATCGCCGAGCCTGCCGCCCGGGCGCTCGTTTTCCCTTGCCCACGACGCTAGGACCTGCCACCGACAACGACCCGCAGGCCGCGCCGAGCTGTGGACAACTTCCCGTGTTCGCGGACTTGTGGACAGAAACCTAACCCGAACGTCTGTTCGAAGTCGAGCGACACGCCGCCATCGCCGCGATGAAACGCGGACCGCACGTCGGATGGCCCGCCACCGACCACGCGTCGGGAGCGGTGTCGACGTCCCGCAGAGCCTCCAGCAGCGCGACCTCGGCGCCGACTTCGGCGAGCGCGGCAAGAGTGCACTCGCCGGTGTCCTCACGAGACATGGCGACCTCGCCGAGCCCCTCGACGTACACCGGCGACCGCGACCCGAGCAGCCACCATCCGCCGTCCGCGGCCATGCCGAGCGCGGCGTCGTGCCCGCCCAGCTCACCGGCGGCCGCGCGCAGCTGTGCGGCGGTCACCTGCGGGGTGTCCATGCCGATCTGCACGACGGGCCGTCCCACCTCCGACGAGGCGTCCCGATGCGCGTTCACGAGCCGTTCCGCGAGCCCCCGGCCGCGCTGCGATATCACGGCACAACGCCGCAGCGCGGCCTCGACCTCGCGTCTCCGGGCGGCGTACGCCATGTCCCCGCTCCACGCCACCACCACCGAGAGCCCCGTCCCCTCGGCGGCCGAGAGCGTGTCGAGCAGGGCCGCCGCCGCGATGTCCGCGGCGACCCCGTCACCGACGGTCCTGGCGAGGCGGGTCTTGGCCTCGCCCGGTACCGGGGCCTTGGCCACGACCAGGACGACCGCGGTCATGTCATCGCGCGCGCGAAGTCGCGGACGGCGCGAGCCGTGCCGAGCACCGAGCCCGACACCTTGGACCGGGTGCCCTCCGCACGCGGCAGGTACTGTACGTCGACCTCGACGACCCGCCAGCCCGACCGTCCGGCGCGGATCAGCAACTCGAGCGGATAGCCGAACCCGCGGTCCCGCACCCCGAGATCGAGCAGGTCCGGACGGCGGCACACCCGCACCGGAGCGATGTCGTGCACCGGCAGCGAGTTCGTGACCCGCAACCAGGAGGCCACCAGCGCATTCCCGAGCCGCGCGTGCCATGGCATCACCCCACGGCGTACAGCGCGTCGACGGCCGACCGCCATCGTAGCGTGGCCGTTGCGCACAAGGTCCAGGAGCGGGCGCAGCTCGCGCAGGTCGAACGATCCGTCGCCGTCGGCGACCGCGACGTACGGCGCCGTGGACGCCACCACTCCCGCGTGCACGGCGCTGCCGTAACCCGGCCTCGGCTCGCGTACGACGTATGCGCCCAGGGACTCCGCCACCTCGCCCGTACCGTCCCGCGATGCGTTGTCCACCACGATCGACCGGAAACCGGGCGGGACATTCGCAAGTACGGCAGGCAGTGCCGGGGCCTCGTCACGGCACGGGAGCACGAGGTCGCATTCGATCGCCACGAGCGCCGAGTCTATGGATCACAACCGCGAGCACCTCCGTCCGCGAGCCCGATGCGCCGTGCCGTTCGCGGATCGTAAGGAGTCGGCGCACCGTCAGGAGGCCGGACGCAGCGGCGCGGTGGAGAACTCCCGCAACCCCCGGTCCGGCGGCACCTCGGCGACGAACCCCAGCACGTCGGCCGTGCGGGCCGGCGAGGCCACCACGTGGCGTACGTCCCCGCTGCGGAACTCCCCGGTCACGACCGGAGCCGGCCCGGAGAGCCCCGCGCACAGCAGTCCCGCGACCTCCGCGATCGAGATCGGGGCGCCCGAGCAGACGTTGAGCCCTTCGAAGCCGCCGCCGTCGGCCGGTCGGCTCGCGACCCGCTCGACCGCCAGGACGTTGGCCCGTGCGACGTCGGACACGTGCACGAAGTCCCGCATCTGCCGACCGTCCTCGAACACCCGCGGAGGTTCGCCACCCTCCAATGCGGAGCGGAAGATCGCGGCGACTCCGGAGTACGGCGTGTCCCGGGGCATCATCGGGCCGTAGACGTTGTGGTAGCGCAGCGCGACGACCCTGCCCGGCGCCTGGCCCGCCCACGCATTCGCGAACTGCTCTTGGGCGAGCTTGCTGGCAGCGTACGACGTACGCGGCCGCAGCCGTGCTCCCTCGTCGACCAGTGCCCAGTCCAGCGGCGTACCGCAGTCGGGGCAGGGCAGATCGAACCGGCCGGCCCGCAGGTCGGCCGTGGTCCGCGCCACCGGATCGACGTCTCCGTGCTCTGGACAGCGGTAGCGGCCCTCGCCGTACACCACCATCGACGACGCCAGCACCAGCCGATCCACGCCCACGCTCGCCATCGCGGCCAGGAGCCGGGCGGTGGCGAGGTCGTTGTGCGCGGCGTACATCGGCATATCGGCGGGACTGCTGCCCGCACCGACCATCGCCGCCTGGTGGCACACCACGTCGATGTCCCGGAGCAACGCGCCCAGCTCCTCGGTGTCGCGCAGGTCGACCCGCCGGACGCCCTCGGGTGCGGCCGTCCCCCTCGGGTGCGCCTGCGGGATCATCGCGTCGAGACCGACCACCCGATGACCGCGCGCACCCAGCTCCTGGCACACCGCCGAGCCGATGAAGCCCGCGGCGCCGGTGACCAGCACCCTCATCGCCGGCGCCTTTCGCGCCGAGATTGCACATCTGGCCCGGGCGAGATGTGCAATCTCGGCGTCAAGACCCCTGCCCTCATGGGAGCTCGAACGGCAGGTCGACGCCCTCCAGCGCCTGCCGGCACGAGCACCCGGGCTCGTCCGCCAGACCGGTGATGACGTCACGCAGGAGTGACCGCAGCCGCTCGGTGTTCGCCGCGAACACCTCAAACACCTCGTGCTGGTCGACCGACTCCCCGGCATCGATGCCCTCGTCCCGGTCCGTGACCAGCGCGGCCGCGGCGTAACAGAGCGCGAGCTCGCGGGCCAGTACGGCCTCCGGATGCCCGGTCATGTTGACCAGGGACCATCCCTGTGCGGCGTACCACTGCGACTCGGCCCGGGTGGAGAACCTCGGGCCCTCGATCACCACCATGGTTCCGCCATCGACCGCCTCGCCGGTGCCCACCAGGGCGGCGCGCAGGTCCGGACAGTACGGGTCGGCGAACCCGACATGCGCCGGGCCGTCGTCCATGAAGGTCTGCACCCGGGACGTCGTCCGGTCGACGAGCTGGTCGGGCGCGACCAGGTCGCCGGGACCGAGGTCCGGCGTGAGGCTGCCGACGGCGCAGGGGGCGAGGACCCGGCGTACGCCGACGGAGCGCAACGCCCACAGGTTGGCTCGGTAGTTGATCCGATGGGGCGGGAACTCGTGCCGCTTTCCATGTCTCGGAAGGAACGCCACGCTCCGGCCGTCGAGATCACCGATCGCGATCGGCGCGCTCGGCTCGCCGTACGGCGTCTCGACCCGGACGTCCTCCACGTCGTCGAGGAACGTGTAGAAACCCGACCCGCCGATCACGGCGACGGACGGCGCTGCTCTCGTCATGGCGGCATGATCTCATCGCCACCGCGCCGGCCGTACGTTCCGGAGCCGCGCCGGCACACCTGTGAGAGAACCGCAAGAACCAGCTCACGCCCGCGCCCGCGCGACAACCGCGGAGCCGAGCACGACGACGGCCAGGACACCGGCCATCCCGTTCAGCGCGCTGTACCCCCAGCTCGCCAGCACGACGCCCCCGAGCGACGCGGCGATCGCCGCGCACACGCCCTGCAGAAGGTCGGCGACGCCCTGCACGCCGGGCCGTTCGATCAGCGGTACGGCGTCCACCAGCAGGCTCGACGCCGCCACGACGCCACACGACCACCCGAGGCCGAGCAGGAACAGGCCCACCGCGAGCACGGCCGAATGGCCCGCCGGCGCGCTGCCGGCCAGGGCGACCGCGAGCAGCAGCACCAGGGCACCGGCCGCGAGGACTACGGAGGGGCCGAGCAGGTCGGCGAGCCAGCCGATCAACGGGGAGAACGCGAACATCCCCACGATGTGCACGCTGATCACGAACCCGATCACCTCGAGGTCCGCTCCCCCATGGCTCATGTGGATCGGCGTCATCACCATCACGGTGAGCATCACCGAATGCGAGACCGCGATCGCCGCCATGGCCGCCATCGCCCGCGGCCTCGTCCGTACGACCGACCACACGCGGCGCAGGCTGACCCGGGGCGACGGCCCCCCGCCCGAACCGTCCGCGAGCCGTCTGGCGGTCAGGAGCGGGTCGGGCCGCAGCCACGTCCACAGCACGCCGGCGCCCGCGAACAGGCCGACCAGGGAGAACAGGAACGGCCCGGTCAGCGCGGGCAGTCCGACGGCCTCCGCCACGTCGCCGGCCGGGCCGACCAGGTTGGGCCCGACGACCGCCCCGATCGTGGTCGCCCAGACGACGACCGACAACGCCCTCGCCCGGCGCCGCGGCGACGCGAGGTCGGTCGCGGCGTACCGCGCCTGGCTGTTGGTCGCCACCGCGGAGCCCAGCGCGAAGGTCCCGAGCAGCAGCACGGCGAATGAGCCGACGGCACCCCCGACGATGCACAGTCCGGCACCCAGCGCCCCGAGCCCGTATCCGAGGGCGAGCCCCACCCTGCGCCCGCGGATCGCCATGACCTGGGAGAGCAGGAATGCGACCACGGCCGCGCCGACCAGCTGCGCGGTCTGAGTCATGCCGGCGAACGACGCGTCTCCCAGGATGTCCTCCGCCAGCAGGGTCGCGACCGTGATGCCGGTGAACACGCCGATCCCGCCGAGCGCCTGGCTGGCGACCAGGACGCCGACGGTACGGCGTTGGACGAGTGTGGCCTCGGACTCGGCGACGGTCATCGTTCGGACGCGGGCAGGTCGAGCGTCGACCACACCGCGCGCCACACCCGCTTGACGTCCTCACCCTCCTCGAGGGCCTGGCTCACCGTACGGCCCCCGAGCTGCCGGATGACGTGCTCGCGCGCCCAGGTCCGGGCGTACGCTGCCCCCAGATGATGCTCCATCCGTGCCCAGAACTCGGTGTGCCGCATGACCATAGTGTGCGCATCTCGTCAAGTCGGATCCACTCCGCACCCAATCCACTCGCGCCGAGATTGCAGAAGTGGTTGATCCGGGATCGACCACTTCTGCAATCTCGGCGCGAAAAGAGACCTCAGGCGGCCTCCTCCCGGAAGCCGTACCGCTCCCACACCCGGCGGAGCGGCCTCGGCGCCCACCAGTTCGCCCGGCCCAGCAGCCGCATGGTCGCCGGCACCAGCAGCGTGCGGATCACGGTCGCGTCGACGAAGATCGCCACGATCATGCCGACGCCGATCATCTTGATGAACGTGATCCCCGACGTCGAGAACCCGCCGATCACCACGATCAGCAGCAGCGCCAGGCTGGTGATGATCCGCCCGGTGCGCTGCACTCCCACGGCGACGGACTCGGTGTTGTCGTGCGAGCGGTCCCAGTGCTCACGGATCCGCGACAGCAGGAACACCTCGTAGTCCATCGAGAGCCCGAACAGGATCGCGAGCATCAGGATCGGCTGGGTGGCCTCGATATACCCCGTGCTGGTGAAGTCGAGCACGTCGGACAGGTTGCCGTCCTGGAAGACCAGCACCACGACCCCGAACGAGGCGGCGATCGACACCGCGGTCATGAGCACCGCCTTGATCGGGAGCACCACGGAGCCGAACGCGGCGAACAGCAGTACCAGCATCACGCCGATGACGATCAGCGCCATCCACGGCAGCCGGTCGGCGAGCGAGTCGAGCAGGTCGAGGGCCTCCGCGGTCTCCCCTCCGACGAGCGTGGTCACCCCGTCGGGCGCCGGTACGTCGCGCACGTCCGCGACCAGCGATCGCGCCTCCTCCGACTGCGGATCGACCGCGTACTGCGCCTCGAGCAGCGTCGTACCGTCGGTTCGCACGACCTCCCGCACCTGGTCGACGCCGTCGACCGCGGCCAGCCGGTCGGCGTACTGCCGGACCTCGCCCGCGGAGCCGCCTCGAACCACCACGTCGGCGCCGTCGACATCGCCGCCGGGGAACTCGGCGGCGAGCCGCTCGGCCACGACCCGGCTCTCGGCGTCCTCGGGCAGCACCCGCTCGTCCACGCTGCCGAACGTCACGCGCAGGAACGGCGAGCCGAGAGCCAGCAGCACGACCACGATGACCCCCGCGTACACGACCGGCCGCCGCATCACGCTGCGCGCGATCGCGGCCCACGCACCGTGGCCGTCGGCCTCCGCCTCGGCCCCCTTCGCCCGCCCGAAGTACGGCAGCCGCAGGGCGTTGATCCGGTGGCCGAGCGTGCCGAGCAGCGCCGGGAGGGTGCTGAGCCCGGCCAGCATCGCGATCAGCACGGCGGCCATCCCGCCGAATCCCATGGACTGCAGGAAATTCTGCGGGAAGATCAACAGCGACGCCATCGACGCGGCGATGATCAGGCCGGAGAACGCGACTGTCCGGCCGGCGGTCGCCACCGTACGTACGACGGCCTCCTCCACGCTCGCCGTGCGCTGTATCTCTTCCCGGAACCGGCTCACGATGAAGAGGGCGTAGTCGATCGCCATGCCCAGTCCGAGGATCGTGATGATGTTGATCGCGAACACCGACACGTCGGTGAAGAGCGACAGCACGTGCAGCATGGTGAAGGCGCCGAGGATGGCGATGCTTCCCATGAGGAACGGCATCAGGCCGGACACCACGCTGCCGAAGATGATCAGGGACAGCAACAGCACGATCGGCATCGAGATCATCTCCGCGCGCACGATGTCGTGCTCGACCTGGGTGTTGACCTCGTCGAAGATGGCCGCCCCACCGCCGATGCTGGTCTCCAGTCCGGGCGCCTCCAGCTCGTCGGCCACGGCCTCGAAGTCCCCCTCGCCGTCCTCCAGCGTGAGGACCAGCGTGGTGGCGTGCCGGTCGTCCGAGACGAGGTTCGGCGCGGGCGAGTCCAGGTAGCTGACCACCCGGGTCACCTCGGACGGCAACCCCTCGACGACCTCCCGTACGCCGGCCTCGAAATCCGGATCGTCCACGGTGAGCCGGTCGCTCTCGTACAACACGACCACGTCGGCGGCCTGCCGGCCGACGGTCTCGTCGATGCGTTCCACCGCGGCCGTCGACTCGCTGCTCGGGTCCTCGAACCCTCCGGCGGCGAGGTTGGCGAACACCCCGGTCCCCCACAGCCCGGCGAAGGCCAGGAACCCGACCGTGGCCACCAGCACCAGGTGGCGGAACCGGTACATCACGTGCCCCCACTTCTCGAACATCGCGAAATCCTCCGTGATCGGTGTTAAACTGAGTTAACAGTGTTTGCGTTAACGGCGTTAACTATGACCCGGCTGGAGGCTGATGTCAAGTGCCAGAATCCGAGACCCAGCAGTCATGGCGGGTTCGCCAGCGCCAGGCCACGGTCGCGGAGATCCTCGGAGCCGCACGCCGCCTGCTCGTCGAACACGGGCAGGCCGGGATCTCGTTGCGGGCCATCGCCCGCGAGATGGGCATGACCGCGCCGGCGTTGTACCGCTACTTCGGTTCTCACGAAGAGCTGGTCGCCGCACTCACCGTGGAGATCTACGACGAGCTGATCGCCACCGCGGAACGCGCTCGCGACGCCCAACCGGAGGACGACCCGCTGGCCCGGCTGCTCGCGGTCTGCCGGGCGTTCCGGCGCTGGTCGATCGGGAACCGCGAGGAGTTCGGGCTGGTCTTCGCCAACCCGATACACCTCGACATCACCATCGAACGCCCGGAGGGAGAGGCTCACCAGGCTGCGCAGCGGTTCGGGATGCTCTTCGGTGGACTGTTCGTCGAGCTAATGCATCGCCGTGGTCGTTCGCCGTCGGCGGAGGTCGAGCTCGACCCCAGGATCACCGAGCAGTTCCAGCGGCGGCAGCCGATCCTGTACGACGTACTCTCCCCGCACGACCTCTACACGTTCCTGCGCGCGTGGACGCTCCTGTACGGCACGGTCGCGCTGGAGGCCTTCGGGCACTGCCAGTGGGCCCTCGAGGACGCCGAGCCGATGTTCGAGGACGTCATGCGCGACTGCGCCACGTTGATGGGGCTGGGCGACGAGGCCGCGGCCGTGCTCGAACGGGACTCCTGACTGGTGCCAACGCGCTGGTCAGGAGTCTGGTCGCCATCCAGCGTGGGACGGCAGGCGGACGCCAGAAATCGACTACGCCTCAGGTGAGCAGCAGCCTCGAGAGCCGGCGGGACGCGAGATAGAGACCGGCCGAGCCCATCGCGACCAGATAGGCGACCGACACCACGGAACCCCAGGTCAGCGCTCCCGTGACCAGCTCGCGGCACAGCACCACCGCGCGGTAGAGCGGGGTGATCTCGACGATCCACTGCAGCGCCGCCGGATAGGCGTGCAACGGATAGAACGTCGCCGAGAACAGGAACATCGGCAGGATCGTCAGCTGGACGAACTCGAAGTCCTGCCAGCTGCGCATGAACGTCGTGAGCGCCATCCCGACACCGGCGAACGCATAGCCGATGAGCAGGGTCGCCGGGAGGGCGAGGACCGCCCACCAGGAGCCAGTGAGACCCATCGCCGTCATCACCGCGAGGAACGCGCCCGAATAGATGCCGCCGCGGATGAGGGCCCAGCCGATCTCGCCGGACGCGATGTCCCACGGTCGCAGCGGCGTCGCGAGCATCGCGTCGTACAGCTTGATGTACTTCAGCCGGAAGAAGATGTTGAACGTCGAGTCGAAGATCGCGCCGTTCATCGCCGAGGCGGCCAGCAGCGCGGGCGCCACGAACGCGGTGTACTCGACCACCTGCCCGTTAGGCATCACGAACTCGTCCACCAGCGCCGCCACCCCGATGCCGATGGAGAACAGGTAGAACACCGGCTCCAGGAACCCGGTCGCGAAGACGATCCAGTTGCGCCGGTACACCAGGTAGTTGCGCATGATCAGCTTGCCGCCGCCGAAACCGGCGGGCAGTCCGGGCAGCACCCGGGTGGCCAGCGTCGTCATCTCCCGCGCCCTCCCCTCACTGCACCAGCCGCCGGCTGAACGTCTTGATCGCCAGCCACCAGCCGGTCATCAGCCACAGCAGGAGGTAACCGGTGTGCACCGCCGCCATCCCCGCCTCGAGGGTCCCGGTGGTGAGCATGCGGGTCAGCTCGACGCCGTGCCACAGCGGCGTGACGTACGCCAGCCACTCGAACACCGCCGGCAGCTGGCTCACCGGGAAGAACGCGCCGGAGAACAGGAACATCGGCATCACACCCAGCCGGAACACGATCGCGAATCCGGCGTCGTTCTCCAGCCGACCCGAGAGCGCGACGACCGGAGTGGCGTGCGCCAGGCCGATGAGTACGGCGACCAGCAGGCCGAGCAACCCCGCCCACACCGACGGCACCAGCCCGAACACCGCGGTGACGACGATGAACACCCCCGCGATGGTCGTCATCCGGAACGCGATGTAGCCGAAGTTGGCGAGCAGCAGCGCCGGTACGACGACCGGGGTGTTCAGCATGGCCACGAAGACCTTGTTCCACTTGATGCCGGACATCACCGGGTACGTCGACTCGAAGACGGCGTTCTGCATCACCGTCGCGGCGAGCAGCCCGGGTGCGATGTACTCCAGGTAGGTCAGGCCGCCCAGGCGTTCGATCGCGTCCGGGTCGTCGATGAAGCCACCCAGACCCACACCCATCGCCGTGAGATAGAGCAGCGGCATCACGAAGCTCGAGACCGCGCTGCCCTTCCACGTACGCCGGTAGACCGTGAGCCAGTAGTCGAACTGACGCAAGGCCAGCCCGAGCGTTCCGGTCCGCCCGGCGGGCGCAGGAGCCGACGCGGCGGTCGGCGGGCTCGCGGCGGTCATCAGTCCACCAGCGAACGGCCGGTGAGGCGGAGGAAGACGTCCTCGAGGGTCGACCGGCGTACCAGGACCGAGTCCGGCCGCAGACCGCGCGCGGCGACCTCGGACGTCGCGCGCTCGCCGTCGTCGGTGTAGAGCAGCAGGCGGTCGGGCAGGACCTCGATCCGCTCGGCGAGGTCCGCGACCTTACCCCCGAGCTGTTCGTGATGCCCCACGCCGAACCGCAACTCGGTGACCTCGCGGGTGGAGTATTGGGCGATGAGGGCGGTCGGCGACCCTTCGGCGACGATCCGGCCGTCGTTCATCACCACCAGCCGGTCGCAGAGCTGCTCGGCCTCGTCCATGTAATGCGTGGTGAGCACGAGGGTCACGCCCTGCTGCCTGAGCCGGAACAGCTTGTCCCACAGCAGGTGCCGCGCCTGCGGGTCCAGCCCGGTCGTCGGCTCGTCGAGGAGCAGCAGGTCGGGCTGGTTGATCAGCGACCGGGCGATCGTGAGCCGGCGCTTCATGCCGCCGGACAGGCTCTCGACCTTGGCGTTCGCCTTGTCGGTGAGCTGCACGAAGTCGAGCAGCTCGTCGGCCCGGGAGCGGCACTCCGCACGGCTGAGCCCGAAGTACCGGCCGTAGACGGTGAGGTTCTCGCGTACCGTCAACTCGACGTCCAGCTGGTCCTCCTGCGGGCAGACCCCAATCCGGGCCCGGATCGCGGATCCGTCGGCGAGCGGGTCGAGGCCGAGCACGGTCAGCTCGCCGGACGAGGTCGGGGATACGCAGGCGATCATCCGCATCGCCGAGGACTTGCCGGCACCGTTGGGACCGAGGAAACCGAACGCCTCACCGGACGGAACGTCGAGATCGATGCCCCGAACCGCCTCGAAGTCGCCGTACCGCTTCACCAATCCTCTGGCCCGGATCAGCGCCCCACGATCACCAAAAGTCACGGTGAGAGACTCTATCCCCGGCCCAACTCGTTTACGACCGGGAACGAACCGGCTGACCACCACGGCGGCCGGGTCCCTCCACAAACCCGGTTCGCGCGATGGTCAGCCGGTTCCTCGCGTCCACGTCGATGCCTCGTCCTCGACCGGCGGGCTCAGGAGCACCCTCCACCCCGGTGCCACCCGGACGAGGACCGCTGCCGCGACCGCCTCCCCCGACGCGTTCCATAGCCTCTACGAAGCGGCCGCCCTCCCGGTTGCAGAGGACGTGGAAGAATCTCCCACCGGGAGGCAACCCGGCGACCCGTTCACGCGTCCTCGGGTTAACGCACGCAAGCGCCGGAACGGCGCCAGGAGACGGGGTATCGGTGCGGACAGAGGACCGCGAGGTGTTCGAGGTGTTCGATGCGTTCGTGCGTGCCCGCTACCACGAGCTGGTGCGCTTCGGCACCGCATTGGCCGGAAACCCCGAGACCGGTGCGGACCTGGTGCAGGACGCGCTGGAGCGCACCCTCATGGCCTGGCACCGGCTGCAGTCGCGGGAGGACCCGGAGGGTTACGTGCGCCGAATCATGGTCAACCGCAACATCTCGCTGTGGCGACGCCTCCGCCGTGAGCACGTCACCGATGAGTTACCCGAGCAGCCGCATGTGGACCGCCAACGGGACGGCATGTTGTGGGCCGCGATGGAGCGCCTCCCACCACGCCAGCGGGCCGTGATCGCGTTGCGCTACTACGAGGATCTGCCCGAGGCCGACGTCGCGCGGATCCTCGGTTGCTCTGTCGGCACCGTGAAGAGTCAGGCGGCGAAGGGGCTCGCGAAGATGCGCGCCGGAATCCCCGCCGATGTACGGAGCGTGAGCTGAGATGGCCGATCTCGAGGACGAGTTGAGACACGCACTGCAGCAGCCTCCGCTGCCCTCCGGTCCCACCGAGGACGTCGAGGAGGTGCTGGCGCGCGTACACGCCGGAGTACGCCGTCGCCGGCGCCGCCGCGCGGTCACCGCGACCGTCATGAGCGTGGCACTGATCACCGGCGGAGTATGGGTGTTCGACCTCACGCCCGGTGCGCAGTCCTCGACCCGGACGCCGCAGGCCGCGGACTCCGCCACCGATCGGACCTCACCCCCGAAGCCACCCGAGCCGACTGCGGTTCGAAAACAACGGCCCCCAGGTGCCCCCGAGGTCCTGGACCGATCCGGGTTCGACGTGTGGTCGATGAGCGCGGTGAACAGCTCCGACGTGTGGGTGCTCGGCGCCGTCGGCTGCGGCAAGGGGACCTGCGTCGACCTGCGCAGCACGACGGACGCGGGGACGACGTGGTCGGAGCCGGAGCGAATCGATCTGGAGAACCCTCCGCACCCTTCGACCCCCACCACGTACGACGTGCGCTTCACCGGCGCCGGTGAGCACGGCTGGGTGTACGGCGACCGGATCTGGTCCACACACGACGGCGGCCGCGGGTGGGACCCGGTCACGCTTCCCGGCGGCGCCGGCGTCCAGCAGCTCGCGGCCTGGGGTGAGGAGGTCTACGCCGTCACGGACCAGGGTGGGCTGCTCCGGTCCACCGCGGGCTCCGACGAGTGGAGCCCCGCGGACGCCGGCCTGGGAGTGGAGCCGATGTCGCTGGCCGTGAGCGTCGACGCGGTGGCGGTCGTCGGGTACGACCAGGACCGGGAACCGGCCCTCTCGTGGAGCACCAACGGCGACTACTGGAACCAGGAGTCCACCGGCTGCCCGGACTCCACCGCGGACGCCCGACTGTCCACGACGCAGGGATCGTTGTGGCTCACCTGCTCCAGCCGGTCGCGAAGTCTCGTCTTCGTCAGCGAGGACCTCGGGGGCAGCTGGGAGCGGATTCCCGGCGAGTTCCACCCGGCCGACCAGATAGCCGGCCGCAGCCCGTCGCACGGCGTGGTGGCCGGCCCGTCGTACGGCGTCGCCACCATCGGACGGGACATCGAGCCGGAACCGGCGGACGCACCCAAGGTCGAGCGCGCCCGGTTCGCCGGATGCACCAACGACGAGACCTGTTATGTGATCACGCAGAACGGCCGCCTGCTCCGCTCCGGCGACTCCGCGCAGAGCTGGGAGAACCTCCCCATCGGCTGACCGCACGACCGCATCGCGTGGCGCGAGATGGTCGCCCGCTGTCGGATTCGTCCGCCGGAAGGCGCCACGCAACGCTCTGTCGGCGGGGCGAGGTTAGATGGGGACGTGGCCGGCGAGACAGATCCCCAGACCCACGCGGGCACAGCCGCCGACGGTGCCCCGTCGGCGGACGCCGGCGCGGTGCTCGGGAGGTTCTCCCCCGCGACCCGGGAGTGGTTCCGGGCGGTGTTCTCCGCGCCCACACCGGCTCAGCTCGGAGCCTGGGAGTCGATCGCGGCCCGGCAGCACGCCCTGGTGGTGGCCCCGACCGGCTCCGGCAAGACCCTTTCGGCGTTCCTGTGGGCCATCGACCGCCTCATGGCCCCAGAAGGTCGCGCCGCCGCCCCGGAAGAGGGTACGGCCGAGACCGATGCGGGCGAACGAACGCGACGCTGCCGGGTCGTGTACGTCTCGCCGCTGAAGGCGCTGGCCGTCGACGTCGAGCGCAACCTGCGCGCCCCGTTGACCGGCATCCGCGCCACCGCCGAGCGGCTCGGCCTCACGGTGCCGGAGGTCCAGGTCGCGGTCCGGTCGGGCGACACCCCGGCCGCCGACCGCCGCCGGTTCGCGACCCGGCCGCCCGACATCCTGATCACCACGCCGGAGTCGCTGTTCCTGATCCTGACCTCGCAGGCGAGGGAGTCGCTACGCGGCGTCGACACCGTGATCGTCGACGAGGTGCACGCCGTCGCCGGTACGAAACGCGGCGCGCATCTCGCGCTCTCCCTGGAGCGGCTGGACGCCCTGCTCGACAAGCCGGCCCAGCGGATCGGCCTGTCGGCGACCGTCCGTCCGGTGGACGAGGTCGCCCGGTTCCTCGGTGGCGTCCAGCCGGTCGAAGTGGTGGCCCCGCGGTCCGACAAGCGGGTCGAGCTGCAGGTCGTCGTACCCGTCGAGGACATGACCGAGCTGGGCACCGTCGCCACCGAGGAGGCGGCCTCCGGGGAAGCCGACAGCGACCGCAAGGGCTCGATCTGGCCGCATGTCGAGGAGCGGATCGCCGACCTGATCGGCGAGCACCGGTCCACGATCGTGTTCGCGAACTCGCGCCGGCTGGCC
>WHTJ01000133.1 GCA_009377795.1 Propionibacteriales bacterium
CTCCCTCGCTCGGCACAACCAGTCTCACCGCAACGCTCCTGGACGAGCCGGGAAGGTGCGGGGTGCGATGAGAGGATGTCTCGAGTCATGTGGATTTGGGTGCTGGTCCAGGACATAGCATGGTCTAGCACCTCACGGGAGGGCTCGGCTGTCACGCGTGTGAGCGTGTCTCCGGGGCCAACGGGGTTTAGGTGCTAGGAATGGCATTCACGCAGGTCAGGCCGGGTTTCAGGGTGCTAGCGAAGGTGCTAGACCTATCACCACGGAGTGCCAGCTCTAGCACCTGCTGCTAGGCCCACAGATGCGCGTTTATAGCGCTCGTGCCCGGGAAAAGCGGTGAGTCAGCGGAGATGCCATATCGTTATTCCAGGGAGCCTAATCACCTTGTCGGACCTACGACCAGCAGGCCGCGATCCATCCCTGGAGAAACCTGCGACACCCGCTCTCCGGGCACAATGCGGGCACAACATGTCGAGCAATGGTGAGGAACGACCGAGAACCCTGAGAAGCATCCGTGCAGGTCAGAGCAGGTTTCAGCGGTGTATATGCAGGTCAGCACCGCACCCTGCCCACATGATCAACTTCTGACCGCGGCCCGCCTGCCGAGGTCGTCCTCGACGTACGACGGCCTCGCGAACAGCAACCCGAAGATCACCTTCGGGACACAGGCGAGCGCCAGCACCGTCAAGGGCACGGTCCAACCGCCGGTCAGGTCGTAGAGCAGCCCGGTCGCGAACGGCCCGATGGCCGCGATCAGATACCCGACGCTCTGCACGAACCCGGACAGGACCACGGTGCCGTCATGGGTGCGCGAACGCATCCCGATCATCGTCAGACCCCACGGGAACGCGGCAAAGCCGGTGCCCAGCATGAGCGCCCACAACCACGGAAGAGTCAGCGGCGCGACGAGCAATCCCACGAAGCCGCCCGCCGTCAGAGTCCCCAGGACGATCACAGCCGCCGACTGGTCGGGGCGACGCGCCGCCAGGTACGGGATCACCAGCGCCATCGGGATTCCGACCCCGGCGAGCAACGACACCAACGCGCCGGCCATCGCCGGGCTCAGTCCCGCGTCGGTGTACACCTTCGGCAGCCAGCCGAACATCGCGTACGCCATCGACGACTGGATCCCGAAGAACAGCGCCATCGACCAGGCGAGCCGCGAGCGGAGGATGTCGGACACGGCGTACGCCCGGTTCCTTTCCTCCTCCGCCCGGACGTCGTGCCGGAGCAGGCCGAGCCACGGGACCATCGCGACCCCGGCCAGCACCCCCCAGGTCAGCAGGCCGTCGCGCCAGTTGCCGGTCGCGTTGGCCACCGGAACGGAGATCAGCGAGCCGAGCGAGACGCCCGCAACCAGCGCCGTCGAGTAGATCGCGGTGAACAGCCCGACCCGGTCGGGGAAGTGCCGCTTCACCAGCGGTGGCAGCAGCACGTTGCCGGAGGCCGCGCCCGCGAGCGCCAGCGTGGAGGCGGCGAAGAAGAACCACGGTGATCCGGTGAATGCGCGCAGCACGAGTCCGGAGCAGACCAGGGTCAAAGTGAGGAGTGCGGTCCGGTGCAGCCCGATGCGGCGGGCGACTGTGGACGCGATCGGCCCGAAGAAGGCGAAGCACAGCACCGGGAGCGTCGTGAGCAGACCGGCCAGGGCGGGGCTGATCCCGAGCGCGCCGCGGACCTCGTCCAGCAACGTGCCGAGGCTGCTGACCGCGGGCCGCAGGTTGACCGCCAGGATCACCATCCCGACGATGACCAGCGCGCGCTCGACCCGGGTGTCCTGGACGCGATCCGTCATGTCCGTGACATCGTCACATGCGCCCACGGACAACGGTTGGTGCGCGTTCGAGTTATGGTCACCGACGTGCCCGAACAGCCCATCCAGCAGCCGCCGCCGGTGCAGCGGCTCCGGGTCCGGTACGCGAAACGCGGACGGCTGCGGTTCACCAGCCACCGGGACTTCGGCCGGGCCCTCGAGCGGGCTCTGCGCCGGGCCGGCATCCCGATGGCGCTTTCGTCCGGGTATACGCCGCATCTGCGCGTCTCGTACGCCGGGGCGTCGCCGACCGGGGCCGCGAGCGAGGCCGAGTATCTCGAGATTGCACTTCGCGAGGAGTGCGATCCCTCCGATGTGCTCCAGCGGCTGGATCGGGCCCTGCCGAACGGCCTGGACGTACTGGACGTCGTACCCGCCGGACCCGGCGCGCTGGCCGACCTGCTGGAGGCCAGCCACTGGCGGATCTCACTTCCCGAGGTGAGTTTGCTCACAGCGAGAAGCGCGGTCGAGCGTTTCCTGGAGCAGTCGCGGGTCCCGGTCAAGCGGATGACGAAGAAGGGCGAGCGAGAGTTCGATGCCCGGGCGGCGGTCATCCGCCTCTCAGCCGTCGCCGGCGACGACGCCGAAGAAGCCGAAACGGAGACCGAGGTGGCACGGTGTGCGATACTGGATCTGGTCTTGCGTCACGGCACGCCGTCCGTGAGACCCGACGACGTACTCACCGGTCTTCGTGAGACCGCCGGTTTGGTGCCTCCGGTTCCACCCTTACAGACCCGGATCGCACAAGGACCGCTCCACACGGAGACCGGTCAGGTGGGCGACCCGTTCGCCGTGCACCGCGACTCGCCGCAGGAAGAGGCGATGACCGCGACAGGCGAAGCCGCTCCGCCG
Organism: Propionibacteriales bacterium; assembly: GCA_009377795.1. Classification (GTDB taxonomy): domain Bacteria; phylum Actinomycetota; class Actinomycetes; order Propionibacteriales; family Nocardioidaceae; genus WHTJ01. The sequence continues at coordinate 2,666 of WHTJ01000133.1, forward strand.
ATGAGCGAAACCTGAGTACGCCGCCGCCGCTCTCGGTGAGTTCGGTCGGCGATTGCCGATCCCGTCCGCACCCGGAGCGCCAGACCGCAGGCTTTCGGCGCGGTTCTGCCCCGGCAGTGCCGCGACGACAACACGGCCCCCGCGCGGCGCACAGCGCCCGGGGGTAGAGGGAGAAGACGCATGCTCGACCCCGAGTCGACACAGACTCCGGATTTATCCGACGAGATCTCAAAACCCGAGACCGACGAAACCACGAACGAACCCACGACCGAGGCGGCGTCCGCCGCCGACAAGCCGGCCAAGAAGTCCGGCACGCGGAAGACCGCCGCGAAGAAGGCGACGGCGAAGAAGGCCGCGTCCGCCGACCGCGCACCCGCCGCCGCGGACGGCGAGGCCGCGTCCGACTCGCCGCCGGAGGACTCCGGCGGTCGATCCGGCCGTATGCCGTCACCCGCCGCCGCGCCGCTCTTTCAGCCGCCCGAGCCGGTGGAGGCCCCGCCGCGGAAGCGGACGAGCAAGAAGACCGTCGCGGCTTCGTCGGACGCGGACGAGTCTCCGTCCGACGAGACCGATGCGAAGACGGCCGACCAGGACGACACGCCCGAGGAGGACGGCAACGATGATGAGGGCGGCGGCCGCCGTCGCCGCCGCCGTGGAGGCCGCAGACGCCGCAAGAGCTCCGGTCAGGAGTCCGAGGACGCCGACGCGCAGGCGTCGAGCGGCTCCGAGGAGTCGGCGGACGACCGGGGCGCCTCGACCGGCGACGACGAGAAGTCCGAGGAGGGCACGACCGGCACTCGCCGGCGCCGCCGCCGTCGCCGGCAGGGCGAGCAGGCCGACACCGCGCCCGACGACCCGGAGAACACCGTCGTACGCGTGCGGGAGCGGCGTGCGACCAGCGACGACGAGATCAGCGGCATCTCCGGGTCGATCCGGTTGGAGGCCAAGAAGCAGCGCCGCCGGGAGGGCCGGGAGGCCGGCCGGCGCCGTCCGCCGATCGTGTCCGAGGCGGAGTTCCTGGCGCGTCGCGAGTCCGTCGACCGGGTGATGGTGATCCGGGAGCGCGAGAACCTCACCCAGATCGGCGTGCTGGAGGACGGCGTACTCGTCGAGCACTACGTCGCACGGGAGTCCCAGACGTCCCTGATCGGAAACGTCTACCTGGGCCGGGTGCAGAACGTCCTGCCCAGCATGGAGGCGGCGTTCATCGACATCGGCAAGGGGCGCAACGCCGTGCTCTACGCCGGCGAAGTCAACTGGGACCTCCACGGCGTCGAGGGCCAGCCGAGAAGGATCGAGACCGCGCTCCAGTCCGGACAGACCATCCTGGTCCAGGCGACGAAGGACCCGGTCAGCCACAAGGGCGCCCGGCTGACCAGCCAGATCACCCTGCCCGGCCGCTACCTGGTCTACGTGCCGGGCGGCCAGACCAGCGGGATCAGCCGCAAGCTGCCCGACACCGAGCGCAACCGGCTGAAGACCCTGCTCAAGGAGATCCTGCCGGATGACGCGGGCGTCATCATCCGCACCGCCGCGGAGGGTGCCAGCGAGGAGGAGCTCCGTCGCGACGTCACCCGGTTGACCGCGCGCTGGGAGGACATCGAGCAGAAGGTCAAGGGCGGTCAGGCGCCGCAGCTGCTGTACGGCGAGCCGGATCTGCTGATCAAGGTGGTCCGCGACCTCTTCACCGAAGACTTCAACAAGCTCGTCGTGGCCGGCGACAACGCCTGGGACATGATCGAGGGCTACGTCGGGTACGTCGCTCCGGACCTGATGGACCGGGTCGAGAGGTGGGACGGCGACGGCGATGTGTTCGCCGCCCATCGGCTGGACGAGCAGATCGAGAAGGGGCTCGAACGCAAGGTATTTCTCCCCAGCGGGGGCTCCCTGGTCATCGACCGCACCGAGGCGATGACCGTGATCGACGTCAACACCGGCAAGTTCACCGGCTCCGGAGGCAGCCTCGAGGAGACCGTCACCAAGAACAACCTGGAGGCGGCCGAGGAGCTCGTACGACAGCTGCGGCTGCGCGACATCGGCGGCATCATCGTCATCGACTTCATCGACATGGTGCTCGAGAGCAACCGCGACCTGGTGCTGCGCCGCCTGATCGAGTGTCTGGGCCGCGACCGCACCCGTCACCAGGTGGCCGAGGTGACCTCGCTGGGGCTCGTGCAGATGACCCGGAAGCGGATCGGCACCGGACTGCTGGAGGCGTTCAGCGAGCCGTGTGAGGCCTGCAAGGGGCGGGGCCTGATCATGCACCACGACCCGGTGGAACCGGCGAAGGCCTCCGATGACGACCGCCGCGGCCGCCGTGGCCGCCGGCGTGCGAAGAACGGCTCCGAGACCTCGAAGAAGACCTCGTCCAAGGCCGAGGCCTCGGGCGACCAGAAGAAGACCTCGGGCGACCAGAAGAAGAAGGCCAAGGACACCGAACCGGCCGCCGCTGCGGACGCCTCCACACCGGCCGAGGGCGCGGCTCGGGCGGAGGAGGCCGGCCAGGCGGCGTCGGAGTCCTCGTCCCCGGCCGGCACGTCCGAGGCCACGCGCAGTCCCGAGCCGGAGCCCGCGGTCCAGCCGGCGGCCGAAGCGGACCCGGCAGCGGAGTCCGGAGCGGAGCCGGAGGCCGCCGAGGCCGAGCATCGGCCGGTACGCCGCACCCGGCGGCGCGCCGCGGTCCGTCCCGCGGGACCGGCCGGCGCGCCGGTGTCCGTGCAGACCCACGAGTCCGAGAGCTCGTTTTGACCCCGACTGCGAGCAGTACGTATTCTAGGTCGTTGGCGCAGGTCGCTGCGCCGGTCTTGTGTGCCCTCGCCGGGCGCCGTGATTTCCGGAATCTGACGTAGAGAGTGAGCCCGCGGTGTACGCGATCGTGCGCAGTGGCGGCCAGCAGCACAAGGTTGCTGTCGGTGACGTCCTCGATATCGACAAGCTGCCGGCCGTGGTCGGCGACAGCCTCACCCTCCCGGCCGTCCTCCTGGTCGACGGCGACACCGTCACCGCGGACGCTCAGAAGCTGGCCAAGGTCTCGGTCGAAGCCGAGGTGCTGGGGGAGACCAAGGGCCCCAAGATCAACATCCTGAAGTACAAGAACAAGACCGGCTACCGCAGGCGACAGGGTCACCGGCAGCGGTACACCCAAATCAAGGTGACCAACATCAAGACCGGCGGCCGGACCCGCAAGTCGGCCTCCGGCGGCGCGACGAAGTCGAAGCGGACGGCATCGAAAGACCAAGCGAGTTCGAGCGAGGACTGAACCATGGCACACAAGAAGGGCGCTGCCTCCACCCGGAACGGTCGCGACTCCAACTCCAAGCGGCTCGGCGTGAAGCGGTTCGGCGGGCAGCTGGTCAACGCCGGCGAGATCATCGTGCGGCAGCGCGGTACCCACTTCCACCCGGGCACGGGCGTCGGCCGCGGTGGCGACGACACCCTGTTCGCGCTGGTCGAGGGCTCGGTCGAGTTCGGCACCCGGCGTGGGCGCCGCGTGGTGAACGTCGTACCGGCCGCGTCGGAGTGACCCGGACGCTCCTCGAACCGCGCCGAGCGGCCTGGCCCGTATCGACCCGCCGGCGCACGATGTGCAGAACACTCCGCTCGCCGCTCAGGGCGAGCACTGAGAAATGAGCGCACGATGGCGGTGCCGACGTTCGTCGACGAGGTGCTGCTGCGGGTGAGTGGCGGCCGTGGCGGCGACGGTGTCGCGTCCGTGCATCGAGAGAAGTTCAAGCCACTCGGTGGTCCCGACGGCGGCAACGGCGGGGACGGCGGCTCGGTCATCGTCCGGGTGGACCCGCAGCTCACCACCCTCGTGGACTACTACCACACACCGCACCGGCGGGCCGCGCACGGCGGCAACGGCCAGGGCGGCAGGCGTAACGGGCCGGCCGGGTCCGGCCTCGTGCTTCCGGTGCCCGACGGCACGGTCGCGCGAGACGAGAACGGCGAGGTGCTGGCCGATCTCGTCGGGGCCGGCACCGAGCTGGTGATCGCCGCGGGCGGCCATGGCGGTCTGGGCAACGCCGCGCTGGCATCGCCGAGCCGGAAGGCGCCCGGGTTCGCGCTCAAGGGCGAGCCGGGCGAGGAGCGGGTCGTACGGCTGGAGCTGAAGCTGGTCGCCGACATCGGCCTGGTGGGGTTTCCCAGTGCAGGCAAGTCCAGCCTGATCGCCGCGATGTCCAAGGCCCGTCCCAAGATCGCGGATTATCCGTTCACCACGTTGGTGCCCAATCTCGGCGTCGTCCGGGCGGGCGACGTGACGTTCACGGTCGCCGACGTGCCCGGCCTGATCGAGGGCGCGGCGGAGGGTCGCGGCCTCGGCCACGACTTCCTCCGGCACGTCGAGCGTTGCGCCGCGATCGTCCACGTCGTCGACTGCGCGACCATGGAGCCCGGACGGGATCCGGTGAGCGACCTCGACGTGATCGAGGCCGAGCTGAAGGGGTACGGCGGCCTCGACGACCGGCCCCGCATGGTCGCGCTCAACAAGGCCGACGTGCCCGACGCGCGTGAGCTCGCGGAGTTGGTCCGTCCCGACATCGAGGCCCGCGGCCTGCCGTGCATGGTGGTGTCCGCGGCGTCCCATGCCGGGTTGCGCGAGCTGGAGTTCGAGATGGCCCGCGTCGTGGCCGATCGCCGGGCGTCCGCTCCGCCGCCGGAGCCCAGCCGGATCGTCCTCCGTCCCGAGGCGGCGACCGGTCCGGACTTCGTCGTGCACAAGAGCGGTGCGGGCTGGCGGGTACGCGGGGAGAAGCCGGAACGCTGGGTGCACCAGACCGACTTCGCCAACGAGGAGGCGGTCGGATATCTTGCCGACCGGCTGGCCAGGCTGGGTGTAGAGGAGCGGCTGCTCGAGATGGGCGCACGTGCAGGAGACGAGGTCGTCATCGGCGCGGAGGACGACGCCGTGGTGTTCGACTTCGATCCGACGGTCACCGCCGGCGAGGAGATCCTGCGCGGCCCGCGGGGCCATGATCCCCGACTGGAGGGCCGGTGACGAAGCGCTCCTCCAAGCAGCGAGCCGAGGCGGCCGCCGCGCGTCGCGTGGTGGTCAAGGTCGGCTCGTCGTCGCTGACCAGCGCCGAGGGCGGGATCGACGCCGGGCGCCTGACCGCCCTGGTCAACGTGCTGGCCGCCGCGCATCGGGAGGGCCGTGAGGTCGTGCTCGTCTCCTCCGGAGCGATCGCGTCCGGACTCGCGCCGCTCAAGATGGCCCGCCGTCCCCAGGACCTGGCCTCGCAGCAGGCCGCGGCCAGTGTGGGTCAGGGGCTGCTCGTGCACAGGTACACCGACGCCTTCGCCGACCACGGCATCCGCGCGGGCCAGGTGCTGCTGTCCGCCGACGACATGACCCGGCGTACGCACTACCGCAACGCGTACCGGACCTTCGCCAAGCTGCTGGAGCTCGGCGTCGTACCGATCGTGAACGAGAACGACACGGTGGCCACGAGCGAGATCCGCTTCGGCGACAACGACCGGCTGGCCGCGCTCGTGGCGCATCTGGTGCACGCAGAGCTCCTCGTACTGCTCACCGACATCGACGGGCTGTACGACGGAGACCCCCGCAAGTCCGGGGCCAAGGTGATCTCCGAGATCCCCCATCACGACATGCTCGCCGATGTGCGGATCGGAAAGTCCAGGTCGGGGGTCGGACTCGGCGGCATGACCACCAAGGTCGAGGCCGCACGGATGGGCACCCAGGCGGGTATCCCGGTCATTCTGGCCGCGGCGTCCGACGCGGCCGAGGCGCTCGTCGGGCGGGTCGGCACGTACTTCCACCCCACCGGCCGCCGCCGGCCGACCCGCCTGCTGTGGCTGGCGCACGCGACGGAGCCCCGGGGGCAGCTGGTGCTGGACGACGGCGCGGTACGCGCGGTCGCCGACCGGCGTGCCTCGTTGCTCCCGGCCGGAATCGTCGAGGTGCGCGGGCGGTTCGTCGCGGGCGATCCGGTCGACCTGGTGGATGCGGACGGGAGCCCGTTCGCGCGCGGACTGGTCAACTACGACAGTGACGAGCTGCCGTCCCTGCTGGGGCGGACGACGCATGCGCTCAAGGTCGAGATGGGGGAGGCGTACCAGCGTGAGGTCATACATCGCGACGATCTTGTGATCCTCGAGATATGAGCCGCTGCGTCTGCGATTATGGTGGGTGCGCCGATGAGCGGCCATTTCTCACGGACGAGGTCAGATGAACGAGCATGAACGGCTGTGGCACGTCACGGTGACGTTGTGCGGCGAGCCGCACGATGCCGATCTCGTCCGGGAGGCACTCGAGCGCCTACAGAACCAGGTGGGCTTCCTGCACTCCCTGCTGTACGCGCCGTCGACGGCCGAGTTGCAGTACTGGGAAGAGGCCGACTCGATGCTCGACGCGGCCGCTCTCGCCCTGCGGTTCTGGGCCGAGCACCGGGGGGTGTGCGGCCTGGCCGAGTGGCAGGTCGTCGGGCTGGAGGTGCTGGAGCGGGTGACCTTCCAGCGGCGCAGCGT
>WHTJ01000031.1 GCA_009377795.1 Propionibacteriales bacterium
CGCGTCGGCGTCGGTGAGCTCGTCGCCGGCCGCGGTCGCGGCCGGCGCCTTGGATCCGCGAGACTTGCTCGAGCCGGAATCGTCGTCCGATGCCAGGCTGGCGACCATGTCCCGCAGGCTGGAGAGCTGCGTGACGATCCCGTCCCGCCGCTGCTCCAGCGCCGTCAGCTCCTTGCTGGTCTCCTCGATCTTGCGCTCGGCCTCGAGTTGCCCGTGGGTCTCGATCTGTTCGGCCTGACTCCTGGCCGCGGCCACGATCTGCTCTGCCTCGCGGCGCGAGCGTGAGACCAGCCGCTCGGCCTCGTCGTTCGCCTCGGTGCGCTTGCGGTTGGCCTCCTCGGTCGCGGCCTTCGCCCGAGCCTCGGCGGCCACGGCGCGTTCCTCGGCCTCGGTCACCATCTGCCGGGTCTCCTCCATGGCGAGCGCGTGGTGCTCGGCTTGCTCCTTGGAGAGCCGCTCCTTCTCGACCGCGAGGGTACGCCGGGCCTCCTGGACCTCGCGGTCGGCCGCCGAGCGAAGCCGCTCGGCCTCGCGGGTGGCCGACGTACGAACCGTGTTGGCCTCTTGCTCGCCCGCGAGCCGAAGTTGCTGTGCCTCGCGCTTGGCCGACGCGAGGATGTCCTCGGACTCCACCTGGATGCGATTCCGCTCGGCCTCGAGATCCGCCGATACCCGCTTGCGGTAGTCCTCGACCTCGCCGAGCTGCACCGACTTGATGTCCTCGGCCTCGCGGGCGGCGTCGGCCTGGGTGGCCGCGGCCGCCTTCTCGGCCCGCTCTCTGATCTGCTGGGCCTCTTCCTCGGCCCCGCTGCGTACCTCGGCGGCCTCTTCTTCGGCGAGCCGCAGCATCTCCGCGGCTCGCCCACCGAGTCCGGAGTACGTCGGCTGGGAGGCCTCCGCGATCTGTCTGCGCAACGACTCGTTCTGTCGTTCCAATGAGTCGAGGCGTTCCTGGGTCGAGCGTAGATTGGTCGCGGCCTCTCGGCGACCGGCCTCGTTGGCCTCGATGAACTTGTCGACCGCGTCGCGGTCGTACCCACCGCGTCTCACTACCGGGAATGGCGCGGAGGACTGGCCGGTGGCTTCGTCTGGGTGGTCGGTCGCGTCGAATATGGACAGGCCACGCTGGTCACTCATGTGCGATCGTCCTCACGTATTGTGGTGGCACCGCCTCCGATGCCCCTGACTACGTCCCCCGAAACCGGTTTATGGCATCTACGTGAGTGTCGCGCAAGAGGTGGTTGCGAACACCGAGACCCTCATCCGGTGCTAAGCAGCGTACCCCTACCTTGCCTTGATGTAGATTGCGACGCACCTCGTAGGCGGCTTGTCCAGTTTCGTCCAGCGGATAGGTCTTGGAAAGGGTGGGGTGGATGCGCGCCTTGGCGATCAGCCGGTTCGCCTCCCAGGCCTCCCGGTAGTTGGCGAAGTGGGAACCGAGGATTCGCTTGAGGTTCATCCACAGATGGCGGTTGTCGTACTCGTGCTGGAACCCCGAGGTCGACGCGCAGGTGACGATCGTGCCTCCCCGGCGGGCCACGAAGACGCTCGCCCCGAATGTCTCCCGGCCGGGGTGCTCGAACACGATGTCCGGGTCGTCGCCTCCGGTCAGCTCACGGATCCGGGCTCCGAACCGCCGCCACTCCTTGGGGTCCTGAGTCTGCTCGTCCCGCCAGAACCGATAGCCCTCCGCCCGCCGGTCGATGATCAGCTCGGCGCCCATGGCCCGGCACAACTCGGCTTTGTCCTCCGAGCTCACCACACAGACCGGGATCGCGCCGCCGTTGAGGGCGAACTGGGTGGCGTACGAACCGAGCCCGCCGGACGCACCCCAGATCAGCACGACGTCGCCCTGCTTCATGTCGGCGCCGTTGCGAGAGACCAGCTGCCGGTACGCCGTGGAGTTGACCAGCCCTGGACACGCGGCCTCCTCCCACGTGAGGTGGTCCGGCTTGGGCATCAGCTGGTTGGCCTTCACGAGGGCGAGCTCCGCCAGCCCGCCGAAGTTGGTCTCGAATCCCCAGATCCGTTGCTCCGGGTCGAGCATCGTGTCGTTGTGACCGTTCGGACTCTCCAGCTCCACCGACAGGCAATGCGCCACCACCTCGTCGCCCGGCTTCCAGGCGTGCACGCCTGGGCCGGTACGGAGTACGACGCCGGACAGATCCGAACCCAGCACGTGGTACGGAAGGTCGTGCCGCTTCGACAGCGGCGACAGCCGGCCATACCGCTCCAGGAAGCCGAATGTCGGAATCGGCTCGAAGATGCTCGTCCAGACCGTGTTGTAGTTGATCGCGCTCGCCATCACCGCGACCAGGGCCTCGCCCGGCCCGAGCTCCGGGGTCTCGACCTCGTCGACGTGCAGGCTGCGGCGCGGATCCTTGTCCGCTGACTCCACGCCGTCGAACATCGCGACCTCGTCCTTGTGCACCGTGACACCCCGGTACGTCGGCGGGACCGCCAGGTTGGCGAAGTCCTTACCGCTGGTGTCGCCGGCCAGGATGGCGTCGAGTATGTCCTTCACGGGGTGGGAATGTACCCGCGTGCCCATGACGGCTGCATCCAGGTGTGACCGAGTTCGCATGTCGGACTTGTATGCTCCGCGTTGTCGCATCTCCACCCCCCGGAGGCCAACCGTGCAGGTCTGGGTGCTCAACGGTCCCAACATCGACCGGCTCGGTACCCGCGAGCCCGAGGTATACGGCTCCACGACGTACGCGGAGCTGGTGCGGCTGTGCGAGTCCACCGCCGGCGAGCTGGGTCTGGAGATCGACGTGCGTCAGACCGCCGACGAGGCGGAGCTCATCGGGTGGCTGCACCAGGCCGCGGACGGGGGAGCGGCCGTCGTACTGAACGCGGCCGGCTGGACGCATACCTCTATCGCGATCCGGGACGCGTGTGCGCTGCTGACCGCGCCGCTCGTCGAGGTGCACCTGAGCAACATCCATGCGCGTGAGGAGTTTCGCCACCACTCCTATATCTCCGGAGTCGCGAACGCGGTCGTCGCCGGACTGGGGGTCCATGGTTATGTCGCCGCGCTGCGGTGGTTGGCCGAATGGGGGCTGGCCGGCCAGGCAGAGTAGCGCGAGGGGAACGGCCAGATGTGCAATCTCGGCGCGAAGGGGAGGCGCGAGGGGGACGGCGAGAGGGACGCCGGGATCAGCCGCCCGGTTGGACCAGCTCGACGAGGACGCCTCCGGCGTCCTTGGGGTGGATGAAGTTGACCCGTGACCCCGCCGTACCGTTCCACGGCTCGTCGTACAGCAGTCGCAACCCGCGCGCCCGCAGCTCGGCGCACGCGGCGTCCATGTCGCCGACCCGGTAGGCGAGCTGCTGGATGCCGGGCCCGTGCCGGTCGAGGAACCTCGCGATCGTCGAGCTCTCGTCGAGCGGAGCCAGCAGCTGGATGCACGATCCGGAGTCGCCGACGGCCAGCATGGCCTCCCGCACGCCCTGTTCCTCGTTCACCTCCTCGTGCACGACCTTCAGGCCGAACTTCTCGTCGTAGAAGGCGATCGCCTCGTCGAGATCGGGTACGGCGACGCCGACGTGGTCGATCGCGACCAGCAGGTGCTCGGGGACCATGTACACATCGTGGCCTCCGTCACCTCGCCCGCGCGAGCCGTTGTGACGTATGTATCGTGACGCCATGAGTGGATCCGTGATCGTCGCAGGCGCCCGTACGCCGATCGGCCGCATGCTCGGCGGGCTGAAGAGCTTCTCGGCCGCCGACCTCGGCGGTTTCGCGATCAAGGCCGCCCTGGAGCGCGCAGGCGTGTCCGGTGACCAGGTCGAGTACGTCATCATGGGCCAGGTGCTGCAGGCCGGCGCCGGTCAGATCCCGGCCCGCCAGGCCGCCGTCAAGGGCGGGGTCCCGATGTCCGTGCCCGCGATGACCCTGAACAAGGTCTGCCTCTCGGGGGTCAACGCGATCGCGCTCGCCGACCAGCTGATCCGTGCCGGTGAGCACGAGATCGTAGTCGCCGGCGGCATGGAGTCGATGACGAACGCTCCGCACCTGCTGCCGAAGTCCAGGGAGGGCTTCAAGTACGGCGACGTCACCATCCTCGACCACATGGCGTACGACGGCCTCTGGGACGTCTTCACCGACCAGGCGATGGGCGCGCTCACCGAGACGTGCAACACCGAGGGTCTGGGGCTGTCCCGTACCGAGCAGGACGAGTTCTCCGCCCGCTCGCACCAACGCGCGGCAGAGGCCTGGAAGAACGGCCTGTTCGACGACGAGGTCGTGCCCGTCGAGGTACCACAGCGTAAGGGCGACCCCGTCGTGGTGGACGCCGACGAGGGGATACGCGGCGACACGACGGCCGAGTCGCTGGCCCGGTTGCGCCCGGCGTTCGACAAGGCCGGCACGATCACCGCGGGCTCGGCGTCCCAGATATCCGACGGCGGCTGCGCGGTCGTGGTAATGAGCAAGGCCAAGGCCGAGGAGCTGGGCCTGACCTGGCTCGCCGAGATCGGCGCGCACGCGGGTGTGGCCGGTCCGGACTCCACCCTGCAGCTGCAGCCGGCGAACGCGATCGAGCAGGCCTGCCGGAAGCAGAGCCTGAAGCCCGGCGACCTCGAGCTGATCGAGATCAACGAGGCGTTCGCCGCGGTCGGGGTCGCGAGCGCCCGCGCACTGGGGGTCTCCGAGGACAAGGTCAACGTCAACGGGGGCGCGATCGCCGTCGGGCATCCGATCGGCATGTCCGGCGCCCGGATCGTCCTGCACCTCGCGCTTGAGCTGCGCCGCCGTGGCGGCGGCGCGGGCGCGGCCGCCCTGTGCGGCGGCGGCGGCCAGGGCGACGCGCTGATCGTGCGAGTTCCCGCCGGGTGACCAGGACAGGCGGCGCGCGCGGGCTCCCGGACGCGCCGGTCGAGACGCTCGTCGAGCGAGCCCGTTCCGGTGACCCTCGCTCCGTGGCCCGGCTGATCTCCCTGGTCGAGGACGCCTCGCCGAGGTTGCCGGACATCACCGCCGCGCTCGTCCCGTACGCGGGTCACGCCCAGATCGTCGGTATCACCGGGCCGCCAGGCGTCGGGAAGTCGACCACGACCTCGATGCTCGTGGCCGCGCTGCGCAGGCAGGATTCGCGGGTGGGTGTGCTGGCCGTCGACCCGACGTCGCCGTTCTCCGGCGGCGCGCTGCTCGGTGACCGGGTCCGGATGCAGGAGCACGCCGTGGACGCCGAGGTCTTCATCCGTTCGATGGCGACTCGGGGACATCTCGGCGGGCTGGCGTGGGCCACGCCGCAGGCGCTGCGGGTCCTCGATGCGGCCGGCTGTGACGTCATATTGGTCGAAACCGTCGGTGTCGGGCAGTCCGAGGTGGAGATAGCGGGGCTCGCGGACACCACGCTGGTGTTGCTCGCACCGGGGATGGGCGACGGCATCCAGGCGGCGAAGGCTGGCATCCTCGAGGTCGGCGACATCTACGTCGTGAACAAGGCCGACCGGGAGGGCGCCCACCAGGTGGTCCGGGATCTGCGGAACATGCTGGCGCTCGCGGACCGCCCGGAGGGCGCCTGGAGGCCGCCGATCATCGAGACCGTGGCGACGAGCGGCGAAGGTCTGGACAAGGTCGCGGCGGAGATCGACCGGCACCGCGACTGGATGACCGGATCCGGCGAGCTGGACGCGCGGCGTCGCCGGCGGGCGCGGGAGGAGATCGAGGCGATCGCGGTGACCAGCCTGCGGGAGAAGTTCGAGAGCGTCCATGCCGACGTACGTCTGGACGCGCTGGCCGAGTCCGTCGTCCGCGGCGATCTCGATCCGTACGCGGCCGCCGACAGCATCATCGCGGCCCTGTAGCATCGGGGCTCTGTGACGCTGCGTCACCGGGCCGGACGGGCGGCGACCCCGGATCGCTAGCGGCGCGCCTGACCGCGGGCTTACCGTTGATGCGGTACAAACGCAGCAAGGCATACTGTGCGGTGCATTGTTGGCTGCCCTGACGAGGAGGATTGGTGACCGGCGTGGTCAAGAGGGGTATGGTCGTTCTGATCGTGGCCTTCGCGGTTTTCTACTTGCTCTCACAGCCGGAAGGTGCTGCCGAGGCCATCCAGGGAGCCCTCTCCGCCGTGGGCGACGCGTTCGAGCAGATCATGACCTTCTTCTCGGCACTCTCTGAGTGATGTGCCATGTGGCGCTGGGTACGGCACGCGTTCGATCCGAAGATCGAACGCCATCTCCTCATCGAGGAGGGCGAGGAGATCATCGATGAGGTTCGCCACCACTGGGTGGTGTACATCATTCCGATGCTGGAGAGCCTGCTCGGTGCGTTGTTCTTCGTGTTGTTCCTGTTCAGCAGCGTGTGGCTGGCCTGGCTGCCCCTGCTGATCGCGCTGGCCCTGTTCGCGCATGCCATCTACAAGGCGCTCGCCGAGTACATGGACCGGTTCGTGATCACCAACATGCGGGTCTTCCGGATCTGGGGCGTGTTCTCGCAGCGGCTCGCCACCATGCCCATCGCCCGGATCCTCGACATCTCGGTGGAGAAGCCGCTGGTCGGCAGGATGACCGGCTTCGGACACTTCGTCTTCGAGACCGCCGCGCAGGAGCAGGGGATGCGGGCGATCCGGTACGTCGGCGAGCCCGACGAGCGTGATCTCACGATTCAGCGCGTCATCTCGCGTTCCGGCCTGCGCGGGCCGCGCGCGACGTTCTGAGGCGATGCCACGCCGCGCCCGGCTGCCCTTCGACCCGATCGAGGAGGCCGCGCGGCAGTGGACCCGGCACCGCTGGGACGCCGTCGACGAGATGCGCGCGGTGACGTCGCTGATGCGGGTCCAGCAGCTCCTGCTCGGCGAGCTGGACGAGATCCTCAAACCGCACGGTCTGACCTTCGCCCGGTACGAGGCGCTGGTGCTGCTCAGGTTCAGCCGTCGCGGCTCGTTGCCGCTGGGGAAGATGGGCGAACGGCTGCAGGTGCATCCGACGTCGATCACGTCGATCATCGGCCGGCTCGAGGGCTCCGGGTTCGTCGTACGCCGGCGGCATCCGGACGACGGACGGGCCGTGCTGGCGGAGATCACCGACTCCGGGCGCAATGTCGTCGAGGTCGCGACCGCTGACCTGGCCGCCGCCCGGTTCGGGCTCGGCTCGCTGGATGAGGCGCGACTGCACGAGATGTTCGAGCTGTTGCGGCCGGTCCGCGAGCACGCCGGCGACTTCTGACTCCACCCTTCTTCGCGCCGAGATTGCAGAAGTGGTCGATCTTGCATCGACCACTTCTGCAATCTCGGCGCGAAAGGCTCGGCGCGAAAGGCTCAGTCGGGTTCGTCCTCGGCGAGGATCTGGTACAGCCGCTTTCGTACGCCCACGAGGGCCTTTCTGGCCTCTTCGCGCTGTGCGGGTGTGCCTTCGCGGCCCACCTGCATCAGGGCCGCGGCCACCTGCGCGGCCAGGTCCCGCAGGCCGAGCAGGTCGTCCGGTACACCGCCGCTCGCGGTCTCCCAGGGAACCCCGAGCCGGTCTCGATGCTCGTCGACGTAAACCCGGCCCTCGTCGGTGAGCTCCATCATGCGGCGTCCGCCGACCTTTTCGACGGTGACGAGGCCCTCGTCCTCGAGCTGCTGAAGCGTCGGGTAGACCGAGCCCGGGCTGGGCCGCCACACCCCGTCGCTGCGTTCGGTGATCTCCCGGATGATCTGGTAGCCGTGCATCGGTCGCTCCTCGACCAGCAGCAGGACGGCGGCCCGTACGTCGCCGCGACCCACTCGGGGTCCACCCCGGCCCATCCACGGCGGTCCGAAGTGCATCCCTCCCCGACCGAAGGCGTGGGGGTGCCGGTGACCCGGTCCGAACGGGCCGGTTCTGCGCCCGGCGGCGGCCATCGCCAGCCGGTGCCAGCGCGGCCACCAGGCTTCCACGGTCCACGGCAGTGCGGTTGATGCGTGCATGTCGGGTCCTCCTCCCGTTCGGCCAAGCGATAGCTCAACGATATATCGTGATCCAACGCCGCCCAAGGGCTCGTCGCACCGGGGGTGTGGATTGGGAGAAAATAGTTGGACGTCCTAGTATTTTGGTCGAGGGCGCTACGACCGGAGGAGGCGGCGGCATGGGTGAGAGGAACGGGCGCGAGCGCTGGCAGGAGAGGTACGCCAGGTCCCGAGTGCGTGACGCCGATTTCACGACCTTGTCCGGCATGGAGGTCGACCCGGTCTACGGACCCGAGGACGAGTCGGCGTACCCCGGATTCGAGCGCATCGGCTGGCCGGGGGAGTTCCCCTTCACCCGCGGGCTGTACTCCACCGGCTATCGCGGGCGCACCTGGACGATCCGCCAGTTCGCCGGGTTCGGCAATGCCCAGCAGACCAACGAGCGTTACAAGATGATCCTCGAGGCCGGTGGTGGGGGACTGTCGGTCGCCTTCGACATGCCGACCCTCATGGGACGCGACTCCGACGACCCGAAGAGCCTTGGCGAGGTCGGACACTGCGGCGTCGCGATCGACTCGGCGGCCGACATGGAGATCCTCTTCGACGGCATCCCGCTGGAGGACGTCACCACGTCGATGACGATCAGCGGGCCCGCCGTGCCGGTGTTCTGCATGTACCTCGTCGCCGCGGAGCGCCAGGGCGCCGACATCGCCAGGCTCAACGGCACCCTGCAGACCGACATCTTCAAGGAGTACATCGCCCAGAAGGAGTGGCTGTTCGCCCCCGAGCCGCACCTGCGGCTGATCGGCGACCTGATGGAGTACTGCGCGAACGAGATTCCGGCGTACAAGCCGTTGTCGGTCTCCGGCTATCACATCCGGGAGGCCGGCTCGACGGCCGCGCAGGAGCTGGCGTACACCCTGGCCGACGGGTTCGCGTACGTCGAGCTCGGGCTGTCCCGCGGGCTGGACGTCGACCGGTTCGCACCCGGTCTGAGCTTCTTCTTCGACAGCCACCTCGACTTCTTCGAGGAGGTGGCGAAGTTCCGGGCGGCCCGGCGTATCTGGGCGCGCTGGATGCGGGACGTGTACGGCGCAAGGACCGAGAAGGCCCAGTCGCTGCGGTTCCACACCCAGACCGCCGGGGTGTCGCTCACCGCGCAGCAGCCGTACAACAACGTCGTACGCACCGCCGTCCAGGCACTCGCCGCCGTGCTCGGCGGCACCAACAGCCTGCACACCAACGCACTCGACGAGACCCTCGCCCTGCCCACGGAGCAGGCGGCCGAGATCGCGCTGCGGACACAGCAGGTGCTCATGGAGGAGACCGGCGCCGCCAACGTGGCCGACCCGCTGGGCGGCTCGTGGTACGTCGAGGCGCTCACCGACCGGCTCGAGGCCGAGGCGGAGGCCGTCTTCGCCCGGATCAAGCGGCTCGGCGGCGGGGAGGAGGCCACGCACGCCATCGGGCCGATGACGTCGGGGATCCTGCGGGGGATCGAGGACGGCTGGTTCATGTCCGAGATCGCGAACGCCGCGTTCCAGTACCAGACCGCCCTGGAGAAGGGTGACAAGAAGATCGTCGGGGTCAATGTCCACGACAGATCCGTCACCGGCGATCTCGAGATCCTGCGGGTCTCGCACGAGGTCGAGACCGCGCAGGTCGACGTGCTGGCGGGTCGTCGGGCCGCCCGTGACGAGCGGGCCGTTTCCCGGGCACTGGAGATGATGGCCGGGCAGGCGCACACCGACCAGAACATGATCCTGGCGATGCTGGAGGCGGTGCGCGCCGAGGCCACGCTCGGGGAGGTCTGCGACGCGCTGCGCGCCGAATGGGGCGAGTACCGCGAACCGGCCCGCTTCTGACCCATAAGTCGCGCAGATCTGCAATCTCGGCGCGACGGGTGACGCGCAGGCGTGAGCGCCCTGCCGGTAGCCTCGACCCCATGACCGTTCCGTTTTCGCGTCCGGGCGCCGTCGACCTGTCCGGCCTGAAGAAGTCCGCCTCCGCAGGGCAGGCACCGAGTGGCCCTCAGCGCCCGCACGCCGCCGGCGGCGCGCCGCCGGGCGGGGGCTCCGGCGCGTACTCGGTCGATCTGAACCAGGACAACTTCCAGACCGAGATGCAGCGGTCGATGCAGGTGCCGGTGGTCCTGAGCTTCTGGTCCCGCCAGTCGCCGCCGTCACAGCAGCTCAACGCCATGCTGGAGAAGCTCGCCGACGAGTTCGAGGGCCGGTTCCTCTTCGCCAAGGTCGACATCGACGCGAATCCGCAGATCGCCCAGGCGGTCGGCGTGCCGGGAGCTCCACTCGTCGGAGTGGTGCTCGGTGGCCAGCTGGCCCCGCTCGCACAGAACGCCGTACCCGAGGACGAGCTGCGGCAGGTCCTCAACCAGGTGGTCCAGACCGCGGTCGCGAACGGCATGAACGGCCGGGTAGAGCCCCGCGAAGGCGCGGGCACGTCGCAGGCGGACACCGGCGAGGCCGAGTCGATGGCCGAGGAGGAGGGCGACCCGAAGTACGCCGAGGCGGAGGCTGCCCTGGCCGCGGGTGAGATCGACGCGGCGATCGCGGCGTACGAGCGCGTGCTCGAGGAGAACCCGGGCGACGACCAGGCGACGATCGGGCTCGCGCGTACCCGCCTGGTGGCGCGTACCCAGGAGATCGACGTCGCCGCCGCACGCGAGGCCGCGGCGGCGAACCCCGCCGACGTGGAGACCCAGATCCAGGTCGCGGATGCAGACCTGCTCGGCGGCCACGTGGAGGACGCCTTCGACCGGCTGGTCCAGACCGTGACCCGGGTCGGCGGCGACGAACGGGATCGGGTACGCCGGCATCTCGTCGAGTTGTTCGAGATCGTCGGCAACGACGACCCGCGGGTACCGGTATTCCGCACGCGCCTGGCCAACGCACTCTTCTGAGCGACGACGACTAATCTGAGGCGCTATGCGTCGATTGGGAGGCCTTGCCCTGCTGGGTATGGCGGTGCTGGGCATCCTCGTCGGCGTGGCGCTTGCCGTGTTCTTCGGTCAGGACAACCGGATGGACACCGGACCCCATCGCCTCCAGACCGGCACCGCGGCGATCGTGACCGCACCACAGGCGATCGCGATCGCCGGACCTCGAGTCGAGCTCGAGGTCGCCGCAGTGGAGCCCGACCGGAACCTGTTCGTCGGCGTGGGCCACGACGTCGACGTACGGGACCTCCTCGGCCAGACGCCACGCACCCGGATCGACTCCGTCGAGCTGCCGTGGCGGATCGAGACCTCCGGGGTGGACGGCAGCGGCGTACCCAGGAGTGCGCCCGAGGACGCCGACTGGTGGATCGAGCAGGACCAGGGCCGGGGCCGGGCCACCGTGGCCTGGGACCTCCCGGATACCGCGATCGACGTCGTCATCCTCGACCGGGACGGACGAGAGGATCTGGCGGTCGACGTCACGGCGACCTGGGAGGCTCCCGGTGCCTTCGTCACCGGGATCGCGCTGGCCGTGTTCGGCCTGGGCGTGGGCATCTTCGGCTGGGCCGTGATCACCACCCGGGTGGCGCCGCGGGGTCTGCACGCCCGGCGTGGGCCCGAGGCCGGGACGGGGCGGGCATGAGGTCGAGGCTGATCGCCGGCGTGACATGTCTCGCCCTGGTATCGAGCGCGTGCGGCATCCCGTACCGCAAGGACACCGACGATCTGACCAAGGTCGCCGCGTCCGACTCGCAGGCCCGGCGCATCATCGCGGAGTTCAACCTGACCCGGCAGGAGGCCGACACGTTGCTCGACGGGTCGCTGTTGCCGGACATCGAGAGCGGCAGCCTGCTCGACATCGACCAGGGCGCGTACTTCGTGGCCGCTCGGGTCGCCGGCCACACCGCCGCGGCCAGGTTGCGGCTCGAGCCACCCGACGAGGTGCTGTCGCCGCGGTTCGCGGGTTACCCGATGTGGTTCGTGGCGGTCAGCCGGGACGCCGGGGGAGACACCCAGAGGGTGGTGGTGTTCGAGCGCCAGGACTCCGTCTCACCCTGGTTGATGACCATGGCGCCGGAGATCTCCGGCGACACCGAGCTGCCCGCGATGGAGCTGGACCGCGGCGACGCCGTCGTGACCGCGCCTCCCGACAGCGCCCGCGGGGTGGCCATGAGCGGGTCGGAGGCGCTGTCGAACTACGCCGCCGCGCTGACCGGTGAGGACGCGCCGGAGAACGACCTGTTCGTCGACGACGACTTCCTCCGGCGCACCCGCGAGTTCCAGCGCAGCCAGCGGTCGCTGCCGTTCGCGGACTTCACCCAGAGCTGGTCGGCGGAGCCGGCGAGCCTGGCTATGCGGGTCGCGGGCGGCGGCCTGCTGGTGTTCGGGACGCTGGAGCGTGCCGACGCCTACAGCGTGCACCCCAGCAGCTACATCGACTGGGGGAGCAACGCCGACGCCAAGGCGTACCTGCCGGGCCGGGCACTGAGCGCGGCGCGCCTGGACTACCGGCACCAGGTGCTGCTGTTCGTCCCGCCGAGGGGTGAGGGCGAGGCGCAGCTGATCGGCCAGTACGGCGGCGTGGTCGACGGCAGCGGCTCCTGACCAGTCAGCCACTCCTTCGCGCCGAGATTGCAGGAGTGGCCGTTTCCCTCGGCGCGAAGAAGGCCGTCAGCCCTTGACCGATCCGGCCATGAGCCCGCCGATGAAGTACCGGCCGAGCACGATGTAGACCACCAGAGTCGGAGCCGAGACGATGAGCGCTCCGGCCATGCTGGCGGAGTAGTTGCTGAGCTGCCCGCCGGCGAGTGCCTGGAGTGCGATCGTGGCCGGGCCGTTCTGCGTGGTGGACAGGAAGATCGCGAACAGGAAGTCGTTCCACACCGACGTGAACTGCCAGATCAGCGTCACCACGAAGCCCGGCGCCGAGAGCGGCAGGATGATCTGCGTGTAGGCCCGCCAGATGCCCGCGCCGTCCACCCTGGCCGCCTCCATGAGGTCCTCCGGCACGCTGGCGTAGTAGTTGCGGAAGATCAGTGTGCAGATCGGGATGCCGAAGACGGTGTGCACCACGATCAGGGTGGCGATCCCGTTGGGCAGGCCGAGCGTTCCGGTGAGCTCGACGAGCGGCAGCATGATCGCCTGGTACGGGATGAACATGCCGAACAGGAACAACGCGAAGACCACGTTGGCCCGCGGGAATCGCCAGCGCGACAGCACGAAGCCGTTCATGGATCCGAGCACCGCCGACATGATCGACGCCGGGATCGCGAGCGCGAACGACCTCCACAGCGACGGCGACAGCGTGTCCCAGGCCTGCCGCCAACCGCTGGTCGTCCATTCCTGGGGGAGCAGCCATGCCTGCGCGGACGACGTCTCCGCGGGCGGTTTGAGGCTGGTGACGAACAGGACGTACGCCGGGAGGAGGATCATGACCAGGAACACCAGCAGCACGCCGTACCGGACACCCCGCGCCACCGGCGACGACGGTCGCCGGGTGCGGGCGGGAGGCACCTGCTCGGGCGCCGCGACGAGCGTGGTCGTGGCCATCAGCGACGCTCCCATCTGCTGGTGAAGATCAGGTACGGGATCACCACGACGGCCACGACGAGCAGCAGGATGGTGGCGATGGTCGCGGCCTTGGCGTCGTCCCCGATCGTCGTCATCCCCCACAGATAGACCGCGGGAACCTCGGTGATCCGGGCCTCACCGGAGATCGCCATGATCAGGTCGAACACCTTGAGCGACATGTGGCCGATGATCACCAGCGCGGAGAGCGCGGCGGGCGACAGCTGCGGGAAGATCACGTGCCGGTAGAGCCGGAACTCGGAGGCGCCGTCGATCCGGGCGGCCTCCCGCAGCTCGTCCGGGATGCTCCGCAGCCCGGCGAGGAACAACGCCATCACGTAACCGGACAGCTGCCAGACCGCGGGCATGGCCATGGCGGCCATGCCCCAGCCGGGGTCGGAGTACCACGGGTTCTCCAACCCCGACAGGCCGATGGTGCTGAACAACCGGTTGAGCCCGGTTGCGTCGTCGCCCTCCGAGGCGTTCAGCAGCCAGCGCCAGACCACACCCGAGGCGATGAACGACACCGCCATCGGGAAGAGGTACATCGACCGGAAGAACCCCTCGCCCCGCAGCCCCCGCTCCAGCAGCAGCGCCCACATGAGACCGAAGAACAGCGTGCCCACCAGGAACACGATCGTGAACGTGGCGAGGTTCTCCAGTGAGTCCTGGAAGCGCTGCTCCTGGAGCAGCGAGGTGTAGTTGTCGATGCCACTGGTGTCGACGGGGATCGAGCCATGCTCGTCGCTGAGCGAGATCGAGATGTTCCATCCGATCAGCCCGTAGACGAACAGTCCCACCAGCCCAATCGACGGCAGGATCATCAGCAGGCCTGGACCCCAGTGCCTGATCCCGTGTTTCAAGCCGAGACCCTCCGGCCGTCTATCCGCTGCCGGTGTAGGTTTCCGCGGCCGCCACCAGCGCTTCCTGCAGCTTGCCGGTGTCCTTGGACGAGCTGAACTCGCCGATCGCGGAGGTGATCTCCTCCAGCCAGCCCAGCGGCGCCGCGGCACCGTGCGCGAGTGACGGCACGATGGTGTCGCTCTGCCAGTCCTGCATGGCCTCCTGCTGGTACTCGCCGTAGGCCTGCGGGTCGGCGTCCGTCCGTACCGGAATCGAGCCCTTCTTGGTGTTGAACGCCTCCTGGCCCTCGGCGCTGCCCACCGTGCGCAGCCAGTTCTCGGTGCCCTCGGCGTTCGGGGCGTCGACCGGGAGCGTGAACGAGTCGGCCAGGAAGTCGAAGACGCCGTCCGTCCCCGGAACCGGGAACCAGATGTATTCCTTCTGCGGCTTGAGCTTCGCCTCCTCGAAGCCGGCGTACGACCAGTCACCCATCACGGTGTACGCCGCTCGGCCGCTGATCATGTACTGGTTGGAGTCCGGCCAGTCCAGCCCGGCGCGGTCGCCGTTGGTGAACTCCATCAGCGCCGCGTAGTCCTCGATGGCCCGGGTCACCTCGGCGGAGTCCCATGCCGTCTCGCCGGTCCACAGCCCGTTGTAGGCCTCCGGGCCCAGGTCGGCGATCAGGACGGTCTCGAACAAGTGCACCTGTGTCCAGTCGGTCGCGACCGCGAGCGGCGCCTTGACCCCGTTGTCCTGCAGGGCCTGCAGGTCCTCCAGCCAGGCGTCGATCGAGTCCGGCGGCTGGCTCACCCCGGCGTTCTTCAGTACGTGGGGGTTGGCCCAGACGACGTTGGCCCGGTGGATGTTCGCCGGCACCGAGTAGATGGCGTCGTCCTCGGTGAGCAGGCTGACGACCTCCTCGGGGAAGACGTCGTTCCAGCCCTCCTCCTCGTAGAGGTGGCCGACGTCCTGGATCTGCTCCTGGGCGATGTAGTCACGCAGCTCTCCGCCCGCGTGCCCCTGGAAGGTGGACGGCGGGTCGCCTTGTTCGAGACGTGAGGCGAGAACGTTCTTGGCGTTGCTGCCGGCACCGCCCGCGACTACGCCGTTCACGAACGTCTGATCGGGATACTGCTGCTCGAACACCTGGACCAGCCCGTCCAGGCCGGCCTTCTCCCCACCTTCAGACCACCAGGTGAAGACCTCGACCTCGTTGCTCGCGCCGGCCTGGCTGCCGTCGCCGTCGTCCTCGCCGCAGCCGGCGAGCACGATGCTCGCGGCCGCGGCTACGGCGACCAGCGGGATGCGTCTCATGTTGCTGCCTCCGAATCGCTTGGGTTGGTGTCTCCGTCGTCCTTCCGGAGGGCCGGCGGATCTGTTCTGGAATCCGGGCCGGCGGCGGGGCGGCACCGCACCGCCCGCACTTCGCCGGTGAGCGTCAGGTCGCCGCACGAGTACGGCGTGACCACGGTCTGCCCGGCGTGTACGGGCAGGCGGCCGCCGGTGGAGGTGGCGAGCTCGCCGGTGCCGTCGGGGACGACGAGTACGGAGAAACCCGCCTCGACCTCGGCATCGGCGAACCGCGCGTCGAGCACGTCCGCGCGGAAGAACTCGTCGGCCTTCGCCGGCAGCGCGGACTGGACAGCCGTCCACCCGGTGTCCCAGCGGCTCCGCAGCCGGGACAGCCGTTGATGCGAGAGCGCGGCGTGGTCCACGCAGGACTGCGCGACATCCGGATCGAGCCCGAGCCACGCGTCGTCCTCGTGGATGCCGAACCGGGCGTGCTCCAGCATGACCGAGAAGTCGGTCGGCTCCTGCAGCTCGAGGAGGAACACGCCCGCGCCGACGGCATGCGGCTGGCCGGCGGGCACGAGTACGGCGTCACCGCGACTCACCCGGAACTCGTGGAGGGCCTGGAGCAACCGGTGATCCTGCGCCTCGACCAGGTCGGCCACCTCGGCGCTCGACATCGGGGAGCGGAACCCCAGCCACACCCGGGCATCCGGGTCCGCGTCGAGGACCATCCACGCCTCGGTCTTGCCGTGCCGGCTGTGCAGATGCCGCGCCGCGAACCGCCGATCCGGGTGTGCGTGCACGGGGAGCCGCTCGCCGGCATCGAGCAGCTTCACCAGAAGTCCGGGGTCGGCGGCGTACCTCCTCATGTGCGCCGGGCCGAGCCACCCCGCCGGGTCGGCGGCGAGCGCGGCGGCGAGGGTGCCTCCACCGGGTAGGAGGGCCAGCCCGTCGCCCCCCTCGGCGAACAGCCGGGTGGTGGACGCCAGCCAGTCCTCCGGCCGGTGGTCGTCGAAGGTGTCGGGTACGGCCTCGCCGCGCCAGGCCAGGATCTTCCGGCCACCGCGGTAGAACCGCCGCGGCGTGTTGCGGGGAAGCACGATCGGCATCATCGGTGCCACCGTCCCGACTCGCGCACGATCAGCTCGGTGGGCAGGACGACCCGGCGGGGCGAGGTGTGCTCACCGTGGATCCGGGAGAACAGCAGGTCGGCCGCGACCGTTCCCAGCTCTACCGGCTGCTGGGCGACGACACTGATCGCGGGCGAGAGCATGTCGGCCAGCTCGAAGTCGTCGAATCCGACGAGGGCGGGCGCCGTGGTCTGTCCTCGGAGCGCCCGCAGCGCCTCGACGGTGACCCGGTTGTTCCCGGTGATGAGCGCGGTGACCGCGGGCTCTCGCGCCGTCCAGTCGTCCAGGAGCTCGCGGATGGCGTCGGCGCTGTGCGGGCCCATCGCGACGACGTCCGCCGGGCGGTCGTGGCGGGCCATGGCGGTGCGGAAGCCCGCCAGGCGGCGCTGGGCCGTCCAGAACTGGGGATCGTCCCCGAGGAAGCCGATGCGCTCGTGGCCGAGGGCCATCAGGTGGTCGACCGCGCTGCGCATGCCGCCCTCGTTGTCGGCGAGCACGGTATCGGACTCCACGCCGGTCGCCGGACGGTCGACGAACACGACCGGCAGGCCGCGGGCGACCTCGTCGGCGAGCCACTTGTGGTCGGACTGCGCGGGGACGATGATCAGGCCGTCCACCCGGCGGGCGAGAAACGCCCCGGCGATGGCCTGTTCGCGGTCCGGCAAGCCCTCGGCCGATGCGGTGATGAGTACGTGGTCCTGCCTCCGCGCCACGCGCTCGCACGCTGCTGCGACGGCGGAGTAGAACGGGTTCGCGAGGTCTTCGACGATCAGTCCGATGCTCGCCGTACGTCCGCTGCGCAGTCGCATCGCGCCGTCGTTGCGGCGGAATCCCAGCTCCTTGATCGCCGCGCGCACGCGCTCGGCGGTCTCGGGACGCACGTTCGGCTCCCGGTTGACGACGCGGGAGACGGTCTTCAGGGAGACCCGCGCGCGGCTGGCGACATCCACCATCGTCGGCCGGGCGCGACGACGGCGAGACAACGTTGTCATGACATGAGCATGCGGTGTCCGGCCGGGCCGCGTCAAGGTCGGATCGGCGGCTTCCCGTCGGGTGACCTCGCCAGCCCGGCGCGTCCGCGTGCCCGCGGGCTGTCTTGGGGGATTGGGTCGGGAAACGGTGGTCGGTCCGCGGGTTCTGGGACTGTCTTGGGGGATTGGGTCGCGAGACGGCGGTCGGTCTGCATCCTGGAACCGTCGTACGGCACTGGGTCGGAAGACGGTGGTGGGGTGGGGCGTGCGGTGCGTGCTCAGGCCTCGTCGAGTGGGTAACCGTTCTCCAGATACCGTGTCCCGCTGGTGGTTGCCGCGAGGATGGCGAGGATGCGGCGTACGGTGAAATCCGCGCAGCGCTCGCGGATCTGGTCCGGGTCGCAGAACTCCGCGCCACGGATCTCGCGCGGCTCGAACGTGAGCTGCCGCTCCATGCCCGCCTGATGGACACCGCCGTCGAACACGAACGTGCAGGCGTCGTCCCAGCCGCCCCACGTGGGCAGCCAGTCGACCACCAGCAGCCGGCCGGGGGTGACGTCGAACGCGAGCTCCTCGGAGACCTCGCGGCGGGCCGCCGCACGCGGCGACTCGCCGTCCTCGACCACGCCGCCGGGCAGATCCCAGTCCGGCTTGTACGTCGTGTGGCACATCAGCAGGCGGAAGTTCTCGTCCCGGATGGCCATCTGGGCGATCGCCCGCTTCCTGGGGAGCGCCGAGTTGAGCAGAGCACGGAAGCCCTCGGGCTCGCCCGGGTCGAGGTCGCTCGCCAGCCGGCCGAGCAGGACGAAGTCCCGGCGGGCGCCCGCGACCTCGCTGCGGCCGCGGGTCACGCCCTCCTTGCGCAGGCCCGCCCGCATGGCGACCCGCAGCGAGCGCCGGTTGTCCTGTTCGACGTACGCCTGGATGCGCTGCATGCCCAGCTCGTCGAAGCAGTACTGCACCAGCAGGCGCACCGCATGCGTGCCGTAACCCCGGCCGCGGTACGGCGCATAGATCGTCCAGGACAGTTCGCCGAGCGCGTCGCCTTGATCGCGCACCTCCACGTTGCCGACCGGCCGGCCGTCGCGTTCGACGAGGAAGTTCACCACTCTGCGCTCGTCGGCGTACCCCTGTCGCCACTCCTCCACCGCCTCGGCGAGCCCCCCACGCGGAGGAAAGCCGGGAAAGCCGAACCAGTGGACCATCTCGTCGTCGGCCAACGGGTGTACGACGTCGATGTCGCTGTCGCGCCATGGTCGCAACACCACGACACCGTCGTTCAGTGTGGGCTGCTCAGGTCCGCTCACCCGGCCAGCCTACGATCGTGCCGAGATTGCAGTTCTGGCCGTCTTCTTCGGCCGCTCGGCGCGGATGGGGCGGCTCAGCCGTCGTACCGGAGCCAGATCACGCCCAGCGGCGGGAGCCGGACGGTCGCCGACGCCGGACGGTCGTGCCAGGCGGTCTCCTCGGCCTGGACCGCGCCGAGGTTCCCGACCCCGGAGCCGCAGTACGCCTCGGAGTCGGTGTTGATGATCTCCGACCACGTGCCGGCCGCGGGCAGCCCGATCCGGTAGTGCTCATGCGGAACGGCCGCGAAGTTGGCCACCACCGCGACCTGCTGGCCGGAAGCATCACCTCGCAGGAAGCTGAACACGTTGCCCACGGCGTCGTTGGCGTCGATCCAGGAGAAGCCGGCCGGCTCCTGGTCCAGGGCCCACAACGCCGGATGCTCGCGATAGGCCCGGTTGAGATCGCGTACGAGCGACTGCACTCCGCGGTGGTCGACATGCTCGACCAGCCACCAGTCCAGCTCACGCTCCTCCGACCACTCGGCCTCCTGTCCCAGCTCGGACCCCATGAACAGCAGTTGCTTGCCGGGATGCCCCCACATGAAGGCGAGGTAGGCCCGCAGGTTCGCCAGCTGCTGCCACCGGTCTCCGGGCATCTTGCGGACAAGCGTGCCCTTGCCGTGTACGACCTCGTCGTGTGAGATCGGAAGCACGTAGTTCTCGGAGTACGCGTACATCATCGAGAACGTCAGCTGCTGGTGATGAAACTGCCGGTGGATCGGATCGTGCGACATGTAGGCCAGCGAGTCGTGCATCCACCCCATGTTCCACTTCATTCCGAAGCCCAGACCGCCGAGATGCGTCGGCCTGGTCACCCCTGGCCACGACGTCGACTCCTCCGCGACGGTGACGATCCCGGGGAACCGCTTGTAGCAGGTGGCGTTCATCTCCTGGAGGAAGTCGACCGCCTCGATGTTCTCCCGTCCGCCGTAGACGTTCGGCTTCCATTCGCCCTCCTCGCGTGAGTAGTCGAGGTAGAGCATCGAGGCGACCGCGTCCACTCGAATGCCGTCGACGTGGAACTCCTCCAGCCAGTACAGCGCGTTCGCCACCAGGAAGTTGCGCACCTCGCTCCGGCCGAAGTCGAAGATCAGCGTCCCCCAGTCCGGGTGCTCGCCCCTGCTCGGGTCGCCGTGCTCGTAGAGGGTGGTCCCGTCGAATCGGGCCAATGCCCATGCGTCCTTGGGAAAATGCGCCGGTACCCAGTCGACGATGACCCCGATGCCGGCCTGATGCAGCCGGTCGATGAGGAGGCGGAGGTCGTCGGGGTCGCCGTAACGGGACGTCGGCGCGTAGTACGACGTCACCTGGTAGCCCCAGGACCCGCCGTATGGGTGCTCCATCACGGGCAGCAGCTCGACGTGCGTGAACCCCATGTCCACGATGTAGTCGACGAGCTCGGTCGCCAGGTCACGGTACGACCGGCCGCACCGCCACGACCCGAGATGCAGCTCGTAGATCGCGAGCGGGCTCTCCTGCGGCCCCCGTGTCGCCCGCCGGTCCAGCCAGTCCGCGTCGCCCCACGAGTATGCGGACTCGAAGACGACGGACGCGTTGGAGGGCGCGGGCTCGGCATAGAACGCGAGCGGGTCGGCCTTCTCCCGCCAGACCCCGTCGGCGCCGAGCACGTCGAACTTGTAGCGGGTCCCGAGGCCGACGTCGGGCACGAACAGCTCCCACACGCCGCTCGACCCCATCGACCGCATCGGGTGCGGCGTGGAGTCCCAGTGGTTGAAGTCGCCAGCGACCCGGACCCCGCGCGCGTTGGGCGCCCACACCGAGAACGACGTCCCCACCACCTCGCCCTGCGTGGTGTCGTAGCGCCGGACGTGCGCGCCGAGCACGCGCCACAGCTGCTCGTGCCGGCCCTCGCCGATCAGGTGGAGGTCGACCTCTCCCAGGGTCGGCAGGAAGCGGTACGGATCGTCGGTGCGCGTGACGTTCCCGTCGTACTCGACCTCCAGCCGGTAGTCGGGCACCTCGGGGCCGGGGAGCGTGCAATGCCAGATGCCACGATGCTCGTGCTCCAGCCCGTGCCGGCTGTCGGCGGTGACCACGGAGACAGCCGAGGCGAGCGGGCGGAGCACCCGCACCTCGACGCCGTCGGGCGCGGCGTGTGCTCCGAGCACCGCGTGCGGTTCGGTGTGCGTGCCCTCGACGATGGAGTCGAGCTCGGCGGGGTTCATGGCGTGTCTTCGGGCCGGTCCGATCGGGCCAGCCGCGCGATGGCGGCCAACGGAATGGGGAGCCAGGTCGGGCGGTTGCGGGACTCGTAGACGACCTCGTAGACCGCCTTGTCGGTCTCGTAGGTCCGGATCAGCACATCCTGGTCGCGCGGGTCGCCGCCGGACTCCTCGGCGTATCCCTCGCAGAACGCCGCCCGGTTGCGCTGGGCCCACTCCCGGGCCCGGAACGCGATCTGCTGGTCGTGCGGATGGTCGACCAGCAGCGTCGCCGCGGCGTAGTCGAACGACCGCAGCATGCCGGCCACGTCGCGGACCGGCGAGTCGGGTTCGAGCCGCTCCGCCAGGGGCTTCGCCGGCTCGCCCTCGAAGTCGATCAGCTTCCAGCCCTTGACCGTGCGCAGGGTCTGCCCCAAGTGCAGGTCGCCGTGTATCCGGTGCGCCCTGACGGACGCGTCGAATGCGGCCAGCTCGTCGAACGCCTCCCGCAACGCGGGTGCGTACCGGCCGAGCTCGGGTACGATCTCGACCGCCGCGTCCAGCCGGGAGCGCATGTCGTTCGCCAGCACCTCGAGCTGGCGGTGCCCCCACTGGACCTCGCCGAGGCCCTCTGCCATGTACGCGTGTACCGCGGCGGTCGCCGCGCCGAGACGGTGGGCCTCGGCCGCGAAGTCCCCGCCCACCTCGTCGGCATGGAGGTCCGCCTCGGCGTACAGGTCGCGCACACTCGTGAGGGCGAGCGTCCAGCCGTCGGTGGCGGTACGCAGAAACTGTTGCAGCATCGCGAGATCGGCGGTATGCCCGCCCTCCCAGGTCGCCGTGATCCAGCCGTAGAGCTCGGCCACGTGCTCGACCTTCTGGAGCGTCAGCTCCCGGTGGATCTCGATGTCGGGGTTGTGTCCCGGTGCGACCTTGCGGAACACCTTGAGCAGGGCCTCCTCGCCGTACGCCAGGGAGGAGTTGCTCTGCTCGACGGGAAGCAGCAGCGACGGCGCGTCGATCGTGGTGTCCACGTCGTCGAGCCGGTGGAAGCTCAACCCCTCGACCTCACGCTGGTCGAGTATTCCGCGCAGCAGATGCTTGGTGGCCCGGTGGTCGTGCAGGGCGTCGTAGACGAACACCTCGCCGAGCTCGGGCTCGGTCCAGGCGCCGATGAGTGCGTGTACGAGGTGCTCCTGAGCATCGTCGTAGTACGCGAGCGGGACCTGGTAGAGGTCGGACTCGCCGTTGTCGTAGACGACGGCGAACAGCTCGATCCGGAACGCCGGGCGTTCGTCCTCCGCGGAGAGCCAGAGAAACGGCGTACGTTCGGTAACCCGGAAGCGGCGACCCTTGCCGCCGAACCACCGTTGCTGGCCGATGTAATCGTGGAGAGGCTGGCTGAACGCCTCGGTCACGGTGATGAGCCCTCCTCGGGTCGTGGTAACCGGAACCAGTAGAACCCATAGCCGCCGAGCGTGAGCAGGTAGGGCAGCTCGCCGATCCGGGGAAATCTCACCCCGCCCAGGAGCTCGACCGGCTCGACGCCTTCGAACCGGCGAAGGTCCAGCTCGACCGGCTGCGGGAAGCGGGAGAGGTTGTTGACGCAGAGCACCACGTCGTCCCCGAACTCGCGGACGTAAGTGAACACGCTCGGATTGGAGCCACCGAGGTCGGCGAAGCTGCCCATGCCGAAGGCCGGATGTTCCTTGCGGGCGTGGACCATCCGGCGGGTCCAGTGCAGCAGCGAGGAGGTGTTCTCGAGCTCGGTCTCGACGTTGACCCGCTGGTATCCGAAGACCGGGTCCATGATGACCGGCAGATTGAGCTTGCCGGGCGTCGCCGAGGAGAAGCCGGCGTTGCGGTCGAGTGTCCACTGCATCGGGGTGCGTACGCCGTCCCGGTCACCGAGCCAGATGTTGTCTCCCATGCCGATCTCGTCACCGTAGTACAGGACCGGGGAACCCGGCAGGGACAGCAGCATCGCGGTGAACAGCTCCATCTGGTTGGCGTCGTTCTCCAGCAGGGGCGCCAGCCGTCGCCGGATGCCGATGTTGGCCTTCATCCGTGGGTCCTTGGCGTACTCGGCCCACATGTAGTCCCGGTCCTCGTCGGTCACCATCTCGAGGGTCAGCTCGTCGTGGTTGCGCAGGAAGATCCCCCACTGGGCGTTCTTCGGGATGTCGGGTGTCTGTTCGAGGACCTCCGAGATCGGGTAGCGGGACTCCCGGCGTACGCCCATGAAGATGCGGGGCATCACCGGGAAGTGGAAGCACATGTGGCACTCGTCGCCGCCGGTGTCGAAGTCGCCGAAGTAGTCGACGACGTCGGCCGGCCACTGGTTTGCCTCGGCGAGCAGCACGCGGTCGGCGTAGTGCTCGTCGACGTATGCGCGGACGCGTTTGAGGAACTGATGCGTCTCGGGAAGGTTCTCGCCGTTCGTGGCGTCGCGCTCGTAGAGATAGGGCACGGCGTCCAGCCGGAACCCGTCGATGCCGAGATCCAGCCAGAAGCTGAGCGCCTCGAACATCGCGTCCTGGACCGCCGGGTTGTCGAAGTTGAGGTCCGGCTGGTGGCTGTAGAAACGATGCCAGTAGTACTGGCCACGCACCGGATCCCATGTCCAGTTCGACGTCTCGGTGTCGACGAAGATGATCCGCGCCTCCGACCAGCGGTCGTCGGTGTCGGACCACACGTAGAAGTCGCCGTACGGGCCGTCCGGGTCCTGTCGGGACTGCTGGAACCACTCGTGCTGGTCCGAGGTGTGGTTCATGACGAAGTCGCCGATGATCCGGATGCCGCGCGAGTGCGCCGCGTCGAGCAGTTCCTTGAAGTCGTCGAGGGTGCCGACGTTGGGCTGGGGTGTGATGTAGTCGGAGACGTCGTAGCCGCCGTCGCGCAACGGCGACATGTAGAACGGCGGCAGCCAGAGGCAGTCCACGCCGAGCCACTCGATGTAGTCGAGCTTCTCGGTGAGTCCGCGGAAGTCGCCGATTCCGTCGCCGTCGGAGTCCTTGAACGAGCGCACCAGGATCTCGTAGAAGACGGCCCGCTTGTACCAGTGCGGATCGTGGTCGGGAAGCCCCTCCGCGGTGTGCGGCAGGTCGGGGTTCGGAGTGTCGCTCACCTAGCGGGTCCTTTGCACTGTCAGGACGTGGGCGGGCTCGTGCGCGGGGTCGAGGCGCACGTAGTTGTGCTCCGCCCATCGCCATTTCTGGCCGGTGATCTCGTCATGTACGTGGAAGGTGTCGTGCCAGTCCATGCCGAGCGCCGGCATGTCGAGATGGACCGTGGTCTCCCGGGTCGCATGCGGGTCGAGGTTGAGGACCACGATCAGGGTGTCGTCGCCCTCCCTCTTCGAGTAGGCGATGATCGACCGGTACTCCGGGTCGTGGAAGGCGATGTTGCGCAGCCGCTGCAGCGCGGGGTGCGCGCGGCGGATCTGGTTGAGCCGGGTGAGGTACGGCGCCAGGGACCGGCCCTCGGACTCGGCCCGCTGCCAGTCGCGCGGCTTGTACTGGTACTTCTCGGAGTCGAGGTACTCCTCCGAGCCCGGTGTGACCGCGACGTGCTCGAACAGCTCGAACCCGGAGTAGACCCCCCAGCTCGGTGACGCGGTCGCGGCGAGGGTCGCCCGGATCTTGAACGCGGCGGGCCCGCCGTACTGGAGGTAGGCGTTCAGGATGTCGGGTGTGTTCACGAAGAGGTTCGGGCGGAGTACCGGGCTGGTGTGGTGGGCGAGCTCGGTGAGGTACTCCTCCAGCTCCGCTCTCTCGTTGCGCCACGTGAAGTACGTGTAGGACTGGTGGAATCCGACCATCGCGAGGGTCCGCATCATCGCCGGCACGGTGAACGCCTCGGACAGGAATACGACGTCCGGGTCGGTCTCGCGGATCTCGGCGAGCAGCCGCTGCCAGAACGGCACCGGCTTGGTGTGCGGGTTGTCCACACGGAAGATGCGTACGCCGTGGTCCATCCAGTGCCGCAGGACCCGGAGCACCTCGGCGTAGATCCCCTCCGGGTCGTTGTCGAAGTTGACCGGGTAGATGTCCTGGTACTTCTTCGGGGGGTTCTCGGCGTAGGCGATGCTCCCGTCGGCGCGCCTGGTGAACCACTCGGGATGCTCGGTCGCCCAGGGGTGGTCGGGTGCGCACTGCAGTGCGAGGTCGAGCGCGATCTCGAGGCCGAGGTCGTTCGCCCGCGCCACGAAGGCGTCGAAGTCCTCGAGGCTGCCGAGGTCGGGGTGGATCGCGTCGTGCCCGCCCTCGTCGGAACCGATGGCCCAGGGTGAGCCGGGGTCGCCGGGGTGGCAGACGAGGGTGTTGTTGGGCCCCTTGCGGTTGATCGTGCCGATCGGGTGGATCGGCGGAAGGTAGGCCACGTCGAATCCCATGTCCGCGATCGCGTCGAGCCGCTTCGCGGCGGTGTCGAAGGTGCCCGACGCCCAGGTCTGGGTCCGGTCGTCGTACGTCGCGCCCTCCGAGCGGGGGAAGAACTCGTACCACGAGCCGTACAGTGCGCGCTCGCGGTCGGCGTAGAACGGGAACGGGCCCTCGCGGGTGACCAGCTCGCGCAGCGGGTAGCTGCCCAGCACCTCGTCCACGTCGGGGCCGACGGCCGCGGCGAACCTGGCCTGTACCGGCCGCTCGGTGTCGCGCAGGGCTGCGACGGCGTCGGTCAGGACGCGCCGCTCCGGCTTGGCCGACCTGGGAAGCGCCGCGGCCGCGCGCTCCAGGACCAGCGCGCCCTCGGCGAGCATCAGCTCGACGTCGATCTCGGCCGGGATCTTGATCTCGGCGGCGTGCCGCCAGGTGGCGACCGGGTCGCTCCACGCCTCGACCGAGAAGCCCCAGCGCCCTTCGGCGTCGGGTGCGACCAGGGCCTGCCACTCATCGGGGTTCGCGCCGGTGGGGCGCATGAGCTGCAGCGGACGGTCCTTCCCGTCCGGACCGTGCAGCACCACGCCCGCGCCGAGGGCATCATGGCCCTCGCGGAACACCGTCGCGGTCACCGGGAACCGCTCGCCGGGTACGGCCTTCGCGGGCAGCCGGCCGCGGTCCACGACCGGGCTGATGTCAACAATCGGTATGCGTCCAACCATCGGTTCCGAACCTAGCGGCGTTCGTCGCCATATGCACGGAGGGGAACACCCCGGTTACGGGAGTATTTCGGGGGAGTGGTCCGGGGTGACCTGCGGGAAGACTCCGAGGTACGCCGTACCCGACGTTCCGACGGCTCCGTGCGCT
Source organism: Propionibacteriales bacterium (assembly GCA_009377795.1). Lineage (GTDB taxonomy): Bacteria > Actinomycetota > Actinomycetes > Propionibacteriales > Nocardioidaceae > WHTJ01. The sequence goes on from WHTJ01000031.1 coordinate 26,402, forward strand.
CGCCTTGACTTCAAGTTATGTTCAAGTTGAATGCTCGGGGCATGAACCAGAGTCCGCCGGTCCGCCGTACGTACACGGTCGGTGACCGCACAGTCCCCGCAACGGAGTACGTCCCGCCGGCCGGTCGGCCGCCGCGGCCGAGGGCTGTCGGAGGCGCCGTCTAGCGTCCGCCTCATGCGGAATGAAATCGGTGGACGGACGGTTGGTCTGGTTGATCGAATGGCTGGGGCCGCCATAGCGACGAGGAGGGGTATCTCTGATGGATCACGCAATCTGGGCCGAGGGGCTGGTCAAGCGATTCGGTGAGACGACCGCGCTGGATGGGGTGGATCTCTCGGTGCGCACCGGCACGGTGTTGGGTCTGCTCGGCCCGAACGGCGCCGGCAAGACGACCGCGGTGCGGGTGCTGGCCACGCTGCTGCGGCCGGACGCCGGGCATGCGACCGTGGGTGGTTTCGACGTCGTCCGGGAGGCGCACCAGGTGCGGCAGCTGATCGGTCTGACTGGGCAGTACGCCGGGGTCGACGAGAACCTCACCGGCACCGAGAACCTCCTGCTGATCGGCCGCCTGCTGGGCATCGACCGGGCACGGGCCAAGGAGCGCGCCAAGGAGCTGCTGGCCGACTTCGGGTTGACCGACGCGGCGAGCCGGGCGGCCAAGACCTACTCCGGCGGGATGCGCCGGCGGCTGGATCTGGCGGCGAGCCTGGTGGGTCGGCCGCCGCTGCTGTATCTCGACGAGCCGACCACCGGACTGGATCCGCGAGCCCGGATGGAGCTGTGGGACCTGGTGCGGAGACTGGTCGCCGACGGGGTGACGGTCCTGCTGACCACGCAGTATCTCGACGAGGCCGACGAGCTCGCCGACGAGATCATGGTCGTCGACCACGGCCGGGTGATCGCCGCCGGAACCCCGGACGAGCTGAAGGCCAAGACCGGAGGCCAGACCCTGGCGGTGCGTCCGCAGGACGAGTCGCATCTGTCGGTGGTGACCTCGGTGGTCACCGAGCTCACCGAGGTCACGCCGGATGTGTCCGGACAGCTGGTGACCGCGCCGGTCAGCGACCCGGCGCTGCTTCCGGCCGTCGTACGCCGTCTCGACGACGCCGGGGTCGTGGTCACCGAGCTCACGTTGCGCAGCTCAAGCCTCGACGAGGTGTTCTTGTCGCTGACCGGGCACCCCGCAGAGGAACCCGACGAGACCAAGGAGACCGAGGGGGTCCCGGCATGAGCGCGCTCACGACCGCGGCCAAGACCAACACGATCGCCGCCGCCGCGGCGACGGCGCGTCCGCGAGTCAGTCCGGTCCAGGGGGCGCGACAGGCACTGACCCTGGCGTGGCGGACCATCGTGCAGATCCGGCACAACCCGTGGGAGCTGGGCGACTACAGCTTCCAGCCGATCCTGTTCGTGCTGCTGTTCACCTACATGTTCGGTGGCGCGATCGCCGGAGACACAGGGGACTATCTCAAGTTCGCGCTGCCCGGCCTGATCGTGATGAACATGTTCTTCGTCACGATCTACGTCGGCACCGGGCTGAACACCGACCTGACCAAGGGCGTCTTCGATCGCCTGCGGTCGCTGCCGATCGCCCGGTGGGCGCCGCTTGCCGGCCGGATCGGGGCGGACCTGGTCAAGCACGCCTGGTCGATCTTCCTGCTGCTCGTGGTGGGCTTCATCCTCGGCTTCCGGGTCGATACCTCGGTATGGGGTGTGCTGGGGATGGTCGCGTTGTTGCTGGTGTTCGCGCTGGCCTTCTCCTGGGTGTCGGTGCTGGTCGGAGTGTTGGCCAAGGACCCCGAGCACGTGCAGCTGTTCGGGTTCACCGCGCTGTTCCCGATCGTCTTCGTCAGCAACGTGTTCGTGCCCGCCGAGACGGTGCCGGGCTGGCTGAAGCCCGTCGTCGACGTCAACCCGGTGAGCATCCTCGCCGACGCCTCCCGTGGGTTGCTCACCGGCGGAGCGGTGGCCGAGCCGGCGACGTGGTCACTGGTGTGGGCGGTCGGGATCGTCGCGGTCTTCGCCCCGCTGTCGGTCTGGGCGCTCAAACGCAAGGTCTGACGCCTCCCTCTTCGCGCCCCCTTCGCGCCGAGATTGCAGTTGTGGTCGACCCCAACTGCAAATCTCGGCGCGAGTACGCGGCCGCGTGCGCCAGGACTACGGAGCGAGCCGCTCGGCGAGGAACCGCAGTGACATCGGGTAGCGGTAGTCGATCGCGGTATGGGTGGCGTCGAAGAGCTCGAACCGCACGTCGGTGACCCCGATACCGGCCAGCGCGTCGCGGAACGCCTCCGCGGCGAGGTCGAGGTACCACTGGTCCTTGGTGCCGGCGTCGATCCAGATCGCGCGCAAACCGCGCAGCGCCTCGGCGTACCTTGGGACTATCCGGACGGGGTCCCAGTCCAGCCAGCGCTGCCACTCGTCCGGCCGAAGCACCCCGGTTCGCGGGTCGAACGGCAGCACCGGCGTGCCGTCGTCGCGGGCGGAGAAGCACGCGGACACGCCCAGCATCATGAGCAGGGTCTCGTCGCCGTCCTTGGTGAACGCCGTGCGGGACCGGAAGTCGTCCCACCACTTCATGATGTCGCCGTCGTAGTCCCGCAGATGGCGCACCGACTTCCCGAACTCGGGGATGTAGCACAGCTCGTACAGCCCGTCGCCCGCGTGGGTCGCCAGACCGCCGAACAGGTCAGGTCGTAGCATCGGCGTGATCATCGCGCCGAAGCCGCCGCTCGACTTGCCCGCGATGCCGCGATGCGCGGGCCCGGTGAGGGTGCGGTAGTTCTGGTCGACGTACGGCACCACCTCGTCGCACAGGTACGTGTGGTAGCGGCCGGTGCCCGGCGAGTCGACGAACTGGGAGCCGCCGTACGCCGTCCACGCGTCGACCAGGACCACCAGGCACGGGGGAGCGGAGCCCTCGGCGAACAGCGCGTCCGCCGCGACGGGGTACGGCGTGCGGTACGGGCTCCGGTTGAACCACATCCGGACCTCACCGGTGTAACCCTGGATCACGTACACCGCGGGATAACGGCGCTCCGGCTCGTCGTCGTATCCCGGCGGGAGGTACACATAGAGCGGACGGTCGGCCGGATCTCCGAGCGGATTGCCCGCCAAGACCTCCGAGCGGAATGCGACCCGGTCGATCCGGCCGGCCAGCTCCCCGTCCATGTCCCACAGCGCCATCTCCTGCTCCTCACCCGGCTCGAGCCCTCGACGTGTCAGGCGGAGGTGCGCCATGGCACCCTCCGCCTGACACCATCACAGACCGCGAGCCTGCTGTCAGGCGATTAGTGCGCCGTGGCGCACTGTCTGCCTGACGGGGGAGGGCGGCCGGGCGCTGCCGGGCGCGACCGGGCGCGACCTCCGGCTATGGTGCGAGATCGGGCTGTCTCGCCGCGTGTCGTGGATTCGCCAACCGCCACGGACGCCATTACGGTTTGCGCGTGCGAGCGATACGTCGATTCACCGTCCGCCCGGTTCTACCGGAGCCGTTACGGCCCCTGGGGGAGCTGGCGCACAACCTGCGCTGGTCCTGGCATCTGGAGTCCCAGGACCTGTTCGTGGACGTGGACGCCGACCTGTGGGAGGCCAGCGGCCACGATCCGGTCCAGCTGCTGGGCGCGGTCTCGTCCGCCCGGCTGGACCAGCTGGCGGCGGACCGGCGGTTCCTCCGCCGGCTCGATCTGGCGAGCGCTGACCTGGACGAGTACCTCACCGGCGACCGCTGGTACCAGTCCCTGCCGGGCGGCAAGCCGGAGCAGATCGCGTACTTCTCGCCCGAGTTCGGCATCACGTCGGTCCTGCCGCAGTACTCCGGCGGCCTCGGCATCCTGGCCGGCGACCACCTGAAGACCGCCAGCGATCTCGGCGTACCCATGATCGGCGTCGGGCTGCTCTACCGGCAGGGCTACTTCGTGCAGTCGCTGTCCAAGGAGGGGTGGCAGCAGGAGCGCTACCCGGTGCTCGACCCTGACGGCCTGCCGTTGACCCTCCTCCGCGAGGCGGACGGGTCCCCGGCGACGGTCACCGTGGGCCTGCCCGGCGAGCACAACCTGGTCGGCCGGATCTGGGTCGCCCAGGTGGGCCGGGTCCCGTTGCTGCTGCTGGAGTCGGACGAGGAGGCGTCCGGCGCGGGGCGCGACGTGACGGACCGGCTGTACGGCGGCGGCGGCGAGCACCGGGTGCTGCAGGAGATGCTGCTCGGCATCGGCGGGGTACGCGCGCTGCGCACGTACGCCCGGCTCACCGGAACCCCCGATCCCGAGGTCTTCCACACCAACGAGGGCCACGCCGGATTTCTCGGCCTGGAACGAATCCGCGAGCTGACCGCCGAGCGGGAGCTGGACTTCGACACCGCTCTGGAGCTGAGCCGGGCGGGCACCGTCTTCACCACCCACACCCCGGTCCCGGCCGGCATCGACCGGTTCCCTCGGGAGCTGATCGAGCAGTACTTCGGCGCCGATGACGTCACCAAGGCAGTGCCGGTCGACCGCATCCTCGGGCTCGGCGCGGAGACCTACGAGGGCGGCGATCCCGGGGTGTTCAACATGGCCGTCATGGGCCTGCGTCTCGCCCAGCGGGCCAACGGCGTCAGCCGGTTGCACGGCGTGGTCAGCCGGGACATGTTCTCCGGGTTGTGGCCCGGGTTCGAGGCCCCGGAGGTGCCGATCACGTCGATCACGAACGGCGTCCACGCTCCCACGTGGGTGGCCCGGGAGGTGTTCGAGCTCGGCGCCCGGGAGGGCAGCGAGGAGCTCATCGAGCAGGCGCGCGGGTGGGACGCCGTGGACCGGATCTCCAGCCGCGCCATCTGGGACACCAAGCGCGCGCTGCGCCGGAAATTCGTCGAGGACGTACGGACCCGGCTGCGGGAGTCCTGGCTGAACCGCGGCGGTACGCCGGCCGAGCTGGGCTGGATCGACAACGTGCTGGACCACGACGTGCTCACGGTCGGGTTCGCCCGGCGGGTCCCGTCGTACAAGCGGCTCACGCTGATGCTCCGCGACCCGGAGCGGCTGAAGTCGCTGCTGCTCGATCCGGAGCGGCCGATCCAGCTGGTGATCGCCGGCAAGGCGCACCCGGCCGACGACGGCGGCAAGCGGCTGATCCAGGACATGGTGCGCTTCGCCGACGACCCGGCGGTCCGGCACCGGATCGTCTTCCTGCCCAACTACGACATCTCGATGGCGCAGCCGATGTACCCGGGCTGCGACGTCTGGCTCAACAACCCGCTCCGCCCGTACGAGGCGTGCGGCACCTCCGGGATGAAGGCCGCGCTCAACGGCGGGCTGAACCTCTCCATCCGGGACGGCTGGTGGGACGAGTGGTGCGACGGCAACAACGGCTGGGCCATCCCGTCGGCCGAGGGTGTGGAGGATCCCGACCGGCGCGACGACCTCGAAGCGGCCGCGCTGTACGACCTGATCGAGAACGAGGTCGCTCCCCGCTTCTACGACTCGGATGCGGACGGCCTGCCGATCCGGTGGATCGAGATGGTGCGACACACCCTGAAGTCGCTCGGGCCGAAGGTCCTGGCCTCACGCATGGTCCGGGACTACGTGCAGCAGCTCTACACTCCGGCGGCGGTGACCTCGCGGGCCCTGAACGACAACTTCACCGGCGCGACCGACCTGGCGCACTGGAAGCAGCGGGTGCGGGAGGCCTGGCCCTCGGTTCGGGTCGATCACGTGGAGTCGTCCGGCGTGGGCGACTCCCCGGAGATCGGGGACACCCTGAGCGTCGCGGTCTACACCTCGCTGGGCGCGCTCTCGCCGCCCGATGTCGACGTACAGGTCGTGTATGGCCTGGTGGACACCGGCGACCAGCTCGCGGAGTCCGAGACGGTGTCGCTCGACCACACCGACTCCTACGAGGCCGGACGGCACCGGTTCGCCGGGCGGGTCGATCTGACCCGGAACGGGCCGTTCGGATACACCGTACGAGTGCTGCCGCGGCACGAGCTGCTGACCTCCGGCTCCGAGCTCGGGCTCGTCTCCTGGCCCACGCAGGTCGACGACAGCCACGGATAGGCTGTCACCCGACGCCATTTGCGTGGCGTGTTCTGGTTGTGATCTCCGAGGGAATCCAGCCGTTTCGCGCCACGCAACGTGCGACCGCAGCCAGAACACGCCACCTGACGGGTCGGCGAGGCGGCGCCGGGTAAAGAAATCCGGACCCGAACTCGAAGTCACGGTTCGGTGACCCCTTGCCGATGCATCATCGGGGGTGAACTCGGGGACTGGCCACGACGATGGAGGAGCAGGGTGACCAATCTCGCGATGCTCGCCGAGGAACTGCGCCAGTTCGCCGGTGCCGTCCGCGTCGCGGGCGACGACGTCGCAGGCGCCGCGCGGCAGGCGGGTGCCGCGCCGGTCGACCGGATAGGGCCGGCGGTGCTGGACTCCGCGGTCCTCGAGCTGCAGCAGGAGACCACCGGCGGCCTGGACCGCCTCACCGCCGCGGCCCGGGAGCTCGATGACGCGCTGGTCCGGCTGGCGGAGCGATCCGGCACCCTCGCGGAGGGCGGCTGATCATGGTCGCCGAGTCCGAGGACGTCACGCTCGACGGCGCACCGCATGCGGTCGAGGATCTCACCACCCATCTCCAACGAACGGCGTTGTCCGTGCGCAACGCGTCCGACAGCTTCGCCGCGGTGGGCCGCGCCGGCGCGTTGTGGGACGGCGACGTCGCCCAGGGCTTCCTGCATCACGTCCACGAGGTGTCCCGCCGCCTGGACACCATCGAGGAGGAGCTGCGGGACGCCGACGTCGGCCTGCGGGCCTGGCGAGCCGGGTTCGAGGAGCGGCTGGCGCGGCTGAGCCACCTGCAGGACCAGTACCGCGCGCTCCCCCGGCCGGCGGACGAGCTCGACGACGGCACCGACGCCCGCGAGCGGCTGCGTGCCGAGATGGAGCAGGTCCGCGACGACCACGAACGGGAGGCCGGGCACGCCGCGAACCACCTCAGCCAGGCGGCCCGCGCGCTCGCGTCCGCCGGGAGCATCGACGTCTCCACCTGGGTGGCCGAGGCAGAGGCCCGGGTGCGCGAGATGGACGAGCAGATCAGCACGTGGATCGACTCGCAGGGCGGCCCGCTGTCCGACGCGGTCTCGTCCATGGGGCAGGCGACCGCGCTCAGCGCCACGGTGAGCGAGGCCGCGGGCGCGGTCACTCCCGGAGCCACCGCGGCGCTGACCGCCGCGGTGGTCAGCGTGGCGGCCACCGCGCCCGGCTCGCACCGGCTGGTCGCGGCCGCGCGCAAGGCGCAGCGGCCGATCCCGGTCGAGGCCCTCCCGCGGGCCACGTTCGCGCCAGGGGGACGGCACCGATCGACAGACTCCGGCGGCGGTGGGAGCATCAGGTGGTGATCTCGCCCACCGAGCAGCTGCCCGGCGTATCGCTCAAGCTCCCCTCCGACTTCCACCTGCTGCCGCTCGATCCGGACCTCGCCAACCGGGTCGCGGCGCAGTCAGAGCTGCTCGACGCGCTTCCGCTCGCGGGCGGCGACCGGCGGGAGCTGGTGGCGCTGTACGTCGAGGCGCTCGCCACCCGGCTGCGCGACGCCGACGTCGCGGGTGCGGCGTTCTGCGCCGTACGCATCGACGACCATGCCTCGACGGCCACCCTGACCGTGGGCTACCACTCCACGGCGACCACCGACCGGACCCTCGCCCTGCTCGGCACCGTGGCCACCCTGCGCGGCTCCGAGGACATGACCAGCGTGGAGACCACGACCTATGCCGGTCACCCGGCCGCGACCTGGATCGCCGAGCGGGTGCTTCCGGGCTCCGACGGCGGCGCCGACGACCTCGTCCTTCGCGAGCTGCAGGTGCTCGTGCAGGCACCCGAGGAGCCGGTCGCCGTGCTCATCACGCTCGCCACGCCGAACCTCGAGGACTGGCCGATCTACCGCGACGTGGTGCGGTCGATCTGCGAGACCATCGAGTTCCAGCCCGCGCTCGACTCCGAGGAGTCCGACCACGGGCGGGTCCTGCTGCTGCCGGTCGGCGACGGTTCAGGGGGCCGTGAGCAGTAGCACGCTTCGGGCCGGGAGCAGGATCTCCGCGCCCGAGTCGCGCGCCGGGCCAGTGTCCAGCTCGTGCAGGCGGGCCGTGCACAACACCTCGTCGTACTTCCCGGGAAGGTCCGGCAGCGTCACGGTCGTGTCGTCCGCGCCGGAGTGCAGCCACAGCAGGTAGGAGATGTCGGTGATCCGTTCGCCCTGGTGCCCGCGGGTCCGGATGGCGTCACCGGCGAGGAACACGCCGACGGTGAGCAGCCGGTCGTCGTGCCAGTGCTCGTCGGTCATCTCCACGCCGGTGGGGTGGACCCAGGTGAGGTCCTTGCGGCCGCCGTCCCGCATCGGCTCGCCCGCGAAGAAGTGCCGCTGACGCAACACCGGGTGCTCGTGCCGCAGGCGCAGCAGCCACCGGGTGAGCCCGTGCAGGTCCCACCACGCGGCGTCGTCGGACCAGTCCAGCCAGGAGATCTCGTTGTCCTGGCAGAACGGGTTGTTGTTTCCGCGCTGGGTGCGGCCGCGCTCGTCGCCGGCGACCAGCATGGGTACGCCGGTCGAGAGCAGCAGCGACGACATCAGGTTGGCGACCTGGCGCTGCCGCAGCGCGTTGACCCCGGGGTCGTCGGTCTCGCCTTCCACGCCGCAGTTCCAGGACCGGTTGTTGTCCGTGCCGTCCCGGTTGTGCTCGCCGTTGGCCTCGTTGTGCTTGTGGTCGTACGTGACCAGGTCGCGCATGGTGAAGCCGTCGTGCGCGCAGATGAAGTTGATCGACGCGTACGGGAGCCGCCCGTCGTCGGCGTACAGGTCGCTGGACCCGGACAGCCGGTTGCCGAGATCGCGAAGCGTCCCGGGCCGGCCGCGCCAGAAGTCGCGGAGGGTGTCGCGGTACTGGTCGTTCCACTCGCACCACGCGGCGGGGAACGACCCCAGGCTGTAGCCGTCCGCGGTCGCGTCCCAGGGTTCCGCGATCAGCTTGACGTCGCGCAGCACCGGGTCCTGGCCGACCGCCGCCAGAAACGGCCCGCGCAGGTCGACGAGATGGCCGTTGCGGGCGAGCGCGGGCGCCAGGTCGAACCGGAAACCGTCCACGTGCATCTCCTCGACCCAGTAGCGCAGCGAGTCCAGTACGAGGGTCAGGCCCTGGGGCTGCGTCGTGTCGAAGGTGTTGCCGCAGCCTGTGTAGTCGGCGTACGTGCCGTCGTCCAGCCGCCGGTAGTACGCCCCGTCGCCGTAACCGCGGAACGCCAGGCCGGGGCCGAGCTCGCCGCCCTCGGCGGTGTGGTTGTAGACCACGTCGAGGATCACCTCGAGACCCGCGGAGTGCAGGGTCTTGACCAGCTCCTTGAACTCCCGGACCTGCTCGCCGAGGGTTCCGGACGAGCTGTAGGCGGCGTGCGGGGCGAAGAACCCGATGCTGTTGTAGCCCCAGTAGTTGGGTACGCCCCGTTCGCTCAATGCCGGCTCGGTGACGAACTGGTGGATCGGCAGCAGCTCGACCGCGGTCACCCCGAGGTCGGCCAGATACCCGACAACGGAGGGATCCGCGAGTCCGGCGTACGTCCCCCGCATGTGCTCCGGCACCGCGGGATGGAGCCGGGTGAACCCCTTGACGTGCAGCTCGTAGATCACGGTGTCCGACCACGGGACCCGCGGGTGGCGGTCGTCTCCCCAGTCGAACTCGTCCGAGACCACGACCGACCTGGCGACGTACGGAGCGGAGTCGCGCGCGTCGATCGCGCCCGGGTCGCCGCCCTCCTGCACGTAGGGGTAGATCTCCGGCCGCGGGTCGACCTGTCCGGTCACGGCCCCGGCGTACGGGTCGAGCAGCAGCTTGGCCGGGTTGAACCGGTGGCCGCGTCCGGGATCCCAAGGCCCGTGCACGCGGAAGCCGTACCGCTGCCCGTGGCCGACACCGGGCACCCGCCCATACCACACACCGTGACTGCGTTCGACCAGGTCCAGCGTGGTCTGGTGACCGTGGTCGTCGAACAGGCAGAGCTCGACCCCGGTCGCATCGGGTGTCCACACCGCGAAGTTGGTGGCGGTGCCGTCGGCGTACGCGCCCAGGGGCGTGTGGCGACCCGGCCACACCGGTGGAGTCGTGGTCACCCGGTCATCTTCGCCGATCGTCCCGCGAGACTCCCGTGCCGGGGCCGCGCGCCGTGTGCCGTTCCGGGCATGGCTTAAGCTCCAGGGCACGAAAGGCTGTCCCGCGCGAGGAGGACCGGTGGGCGAGTTTGTGCGGCTGGAGATCGAGGACGGGATCGGCACGATCCGGCTCGACCGGCCGAGGATGAACGCTCTCAACACGCAGGTGCAGGACGAGATCCGGGAGGCCGCGCGCGACGCGGTCGCCAAGCATGACGTGCGCGCCGTGATCGTGTACGGCGGGGACGAGGTGTTCGCCGCGGGCGCCGACATCAAGGAGATGGCCGACATGTCCTACACGGACATGGTGGACCGCTCGGCCGATCTGCAGTCCTCGATCGGAGAGGTGGCGCGGATCCCGAAGCCGGTGGTTGCGGCGATCACCGGATACGCCCTCGGCGGCGGTCTCGAGCTCGCGCTGTGCGCCGACTATCGGGTGTGCGCCGACAACGCGAAGCTGGGCCAGCCGGAGATCCTGCTGGGCATCATCCCCGGTGCGGGTGGCACGCAACGGCTGTCGAGGCTGGTCGGCCCGTCCACGGCGAAGGACATCATTTTCACCGGCCGGTTCGTCGACGCCGCGGAGGCGGTCTCGCTCGGGATGGTGGACCGGCTGGTGCCGGCCGAGGACGTCTACGGCACGGCGCGCGAGTGGGCGGCGCAGTTCGCGAATGGGCCGGCGTACGCGCTGCGCGCGGCGAAGGAGGCGATCGACCGAGGTCTCGAGGTGGACCTCGAGACCGGACTGGAGCTCGAGCGCCAGCAGTTCGCCGGGCTGTTCGCCACGCAGGACCGTGCGATCGGCATGCAGTCGTTCATCGACCACGGTCCCGGCAGGGCGACCTTCGAGGGTCGATGAGCGCGTCAGCCGAGCAGGTCGAGGCCGCCTTCCACGACAGCAAGCTGGCCCAGGTCGTCTACCACGACTGGGAAGCCGAGACGTACGACGAGAAGTGGTCGATCTCGTTCGACCAGCGCTGCATCGATTATGCCCGCGAGCGGTTCTCCGCGGTGGCCGGAACGTCCGGCTGGCCGTACGCCAAGTCGCTGGAAATCGGTTGTGGCACAGGGTTTTTCACGCTCAACCTCATGCTGGCCGGCGTACTCGATGAGGCCCACGTCACCGACATCTCCGCGGGCATGGTCGAAGCGGCCGAACGCAACGCCGCCCGGTTGGGACTCGGCATCTCGGGCGAGCCGGCCGATGTCGAACGGCTGCCGTACGACGACGACACCTTCGATCTCGTCGTCGGACACGCCGTGATCCACCACATCCCGGACGTCGAGCTGGCGTTCCGCGAGATGCTGCGCGTGCTGAAGCCCGGCGGGCGGGTGGTGATCTGCGGCGAGCCGACGCGGTACGGGGACTGGGTGGCCAGGCGGCTGTCCCGGGCGACCTGGGAGGTGGCCACCCGGGTCACCAGGCTTCCCGGCCTGCGCGCGCACTGGGCGCGGTCGCGGCAGGAGCTCGACGAGTCGTCCCGGGCGGCCGCGCTCGAGGCGGTCGTCGACCTGCACACCTTCGATCCGGACACGCTCGCGCGCATGGTGGTCCGTGCCGGGGGAGCGGAGGTCCGGACCGCGACCGCCGAGCTGACCGCGGCGTGGTGGGGTTGGCCGGTACGGACGTGGGAGGCGGCCGTGCCCGCCGAACGGCTCGGTCCGCGCTGGCGCAACTTCGCGTACCGGTCGTGGCTGGCGCTGGGCATGGTCGACCGGGCGCTGGATCGCGTCGTACCCGACGAGCTCTTCTACAGCGTCTCGGTCACGGCCGTGAAGCCCTGATCCGGCGGGGATACGGGGCAACGGCGCGACGATGCGCGGTAACGGTCGACTTCACGCCCGATTTGTATAGATTCATCTGACCGTTAGCGGGTATCGATCCAGGGTCCTAGGCGAGCGCGCAGCCGCCGTACCAACAGAGCATGGCGATGCAGGAGGTCGGCGTACGTCCACCGGACGACCCAGAAACCCTGCTCCTCGAGCCGCTCGGCTCGTACCTTCTCCCGCCAGAGCACGTCGCCGTGCTCGTCCTCTGGAGGGCCGCCGTCGCAGGCGTACTTCTGTCGGCCGTCCGCCTCCCCCACAAGCTGGGCCTCCGGCCACAGGAAGTCGACCCGGTCGCGTCCGATCCACACCTGACACTCCGGTAGTGGTAGTCCCTCCTCGATGAACAGCGCGAACGACTCCGACTCCAGTGGAGACTCGCGGAGACCGCTCAGCTGGGCGATCGCTGTGCGTGCGCCGACAATCCCGGTCATCCGATCGCAGTCGGCCAGGCACGCGGTGAGCTGCTCGGAGGTCACGGCCTCGCTGCGGAGTGCATGGTCTCCGACGATCAGGGTGGTCGAGAGCGGGTGACGCCGGGCGACGTCCGTGATCGTGCGTGCGGTGGTCGTACAGCGCACACCGAACAGCTCGTCGCGATGAGCGGCCGGGACGCGTGCCACCTGGACCCTGAGTTCGGGATAGCGCCGTGGCGTGGCCGTGCCTGGTTGGGCAAGCAGCTCGATCGTCGGGGCGGCCGCGTGCGGCTGGGCGAGCCCGCGAAGCCGGGCGCCGCTGAGTCCGGTCACCCAGGTGGGTACGGCGATCCGGTTCTGTGCTGCGAAGGTGGCGAGGACGACGTCACCTCGCGGTAGGTGGGCGATGCGCTCATATGTTCGCGAGCTGGTGTACGTCGCCTTACGCAGCCGGACGATCTGCCCGCCTCGGAGCAGCCGGCGGAGCCGCATCGGCGGGATTCCTGGGGCGTGGGCGTCCTCGGCGGTGAAGACGAGCTTGTTCGGGAGAGTCACCCGGCACATGGTCGTGCGGTCGGAGGTCATCCTCCGCCGTCGTCCACGGGGCCGCTCGATACGCGGCAACGGCGCGACGTTGCGCGGCCACGGCCGGATCTGTGCCCGGTATGCCCGGGCCCGAATGACGGTTAACGTGTAACGACGCTCCGTCGCCGGAGCCTCGCCGGGGCCGATCCATTAGAGTCCCAGGATGCGAGATCGCCGTGAGGCTCGGGTGCCCACGATGGCCAGCCTGAGGTGGGTGGTCCGGCATCGCGCGTGGACGCCGTACCACCTGATGCGGTACTGGCGGTTCCTCCTGCTGAAGATCCGGCATCCGGGCGTCGTCACCGAGGGATTCGTGTCCCTCGACCGCGACGTCGAGATCTTCGCGCGGCGAGGGTACGGACGGATCATCCTCGGCCGGTGGGTGCATCTCGGCACCGGCACCAGCCTGCGCGCACACGAGGGCACCCTGCGGATCGGCGACAAGGTCGTGATGGGCAGGCACAACACGGTCAACTGCCATCTGGACATCGAGATCGGGGAGGCGGCCCTGTTCTCCGACGCGATCTACGTCTGCGACTTCGACCACGTGACCGCGGAGCTCGACGTGCCGATCAAGGATCAGGGCATCGTCAAGTCCCCGGTCAGAATCGGCCCGGACTGCTGGGTCGGTACCAAGGCGACGGTGCTGCGCGGTGCGTTCGTGGGCCGCGGGTCGGTGCTTGCGGCGCACACCGTGGTGCGCGGCGAGGTGCCGGCGTACTCGATCGTCGCGGGTGTGCCGGGGCGGGTGGTGAAGAATCGGCGGGACGAGTACGCCGAGGCGGCCACGGAACGCGCCGAGCTGAAGCAGATCGCCGACGAAACGGCCGAGGCGGCGGCCGGCCGGTTTCCCAAGCGCCGTACGAAAAAACCCGCAGGCCGGGTCGGGGGTCAGCGCCGGTCGTCGTGATCGGCGTCCGATGCCGGCTCTGCGGCCAGGGTGAACTGGTTTCCTTCGCGTACGACGAAATCCGGTCTCGGCTGTGGCGCCTCGATGGTCGCGGCCCGCTCGTAGGCTCGTACCGTCGCCGCGGCCACCGACTCCCACCGGAAGCTCTCGCTCGCCTGCGCTCGCGCCAACACGGCCAGCCCGGCGCCGAGATCGGGCTCGGTGACGATGCGATCGATCGCGTCCGCCCAGTCCGCGGGGGAGCCGGCGTCGACCAGCAGGCCGGTCTCGTGGTCCTTGATGATCTCGGCCAGGCCTCCGCGCTGCGACGCCACGACCGGCGTACCCGCCGCGGCCGCCTCGAGCGCCACCAGCCCGAACGGCTCGTAGAGCGAGGGCACCGCGACGACGTCCGCGGCGGCCACCAGCGGTGGCAGCTCGGTGTCGTCGAGCCAGCCGGCGAACCGTATCGACCGGCCGAGGCGCAGCCTTCGCGCCTCCGCGCGCAGCGCCGCCTCGTGGGATCCGCGACCGGCGACCAGGAGCCGGATACCGGGATGGCGGCGCCGCAGCCGGGGCATGGCCGCGAGCAGGGTCTGCACTCCCTTCTCGTACTCGAGCCTGCCGGTGAAGACGACCAGCGGACCGTGGCCTCCCCATTCCGAGCGGGCCCGGGCCCGCTCGGCCCCGGACACCGTCCAGGTGGCGAGGTCGACGCCGTTGGGAATGACCTCGAGCTTGGGACCGGGGGTCGCGAACAGCGTGCCGCATTCGTGCGCGACGTATCCCGAGCAGCAGATGACCCGGTCGGCCAGGTACGTGAGCCACCACTCCACCGAGTGGATCGCGCGGTTCATCGGCTCCGGCAGCCAGCCGTTCCACCGGCCGGCCTCGGTGGCGTGGATGGTGGCCACCAGCGGCACGTCGTACACCGTGCGTACTGTGGCCGCGGCATGCGCGACCAGCCAGTCGTGGGCGTGCACCACGTCGGGTCGCCACCCGCCGAGTGCGGTCAGCGCGCCCCTGGTCAGCGCGTGGTCCAGGGACATCGTCCACGCGAAGAGGTCGTCCCGCGGTACGAGCGGAGGTTCCTGACGAACCCGCAGGACGCGTACGCCGTCCACCACCTGGTCGGCGGGGGTGTCTTCGGTAGTCTGGGTAGCCACAACCACCTCATGACCGACGCCGGCCAACGCGGTCGACAGGGCCTGAACGTGTCGTGCGAGACCGCCGTAGATCAACGGCGGATACTCCCAGGACAGCATCAGCACACGCATGGTGGATGCGATGTTACCCGTGAGTCGGGCATACTCATTCCACTCACGGTTGAAGGGAGACCTCCGGTGCCGGACGAGAACCCATCGAGCGAGCACTCGAGCAAGACGGCGGACGTCGCCGACGAGGCCGCCGTCGATGCGAGCCACAATGGAGCGACCGCCGAGAGCGAAGCGGTGAGGAGAGTGCCGGACGAGCAGCCCAGATCGCGCCCGCGAAGGCGTCCGAGGGCGAGTGCCAGAGGGCTGATAAGCGTGATCAACAACATTCGCGGCTGGATCGCCTCGGCGGTCTGGATCATCGCGGTGGTGTGCGCGCTGATCCTCGCCATCGGTGCGCTCCTGGTCGCGCTGGAGTGGGCGAACGAAGACAACAGCATCGTCAGCTGGTTCCAGGACAGCGCCGACTGGCTGGCCGGGCCTATCGGTGAGATCTTCGAGTTCGACAGCGAGAGTAAGAACGCAATGGTCAACTGGGGGCTCGCCGCCGTCGTCTACCTCGTGGTCGGGAACATCGTTCAGCGGATCATCCGGCCCTGACCGAGCGGGTCCCGGTCGAGGTCCGACGGCCAGATGTGCAATCTCGGCGCGAAAGGGAGTGCCCTATCGCATCGAGATTGCACCAATGTTTTGCCTGATGCACCGTCTACTTGCGGGCGACGAGGAACAGGTCGAGGCAGCGGTCCAGGTCGTCGTCCAGGGCGAAGTCGTCGACGCCGACCCCGGCGACGAGACGCCTGAGATCACCGGGCCAGGCGTCCGGCGGCCGCTCGAGCTGGGCGCCGACCAGGTCGCCGCGGGCCCGCTCCCATTCCTTCAGCCGGGGTCCGTGGCCGATCCCGCGACAGCTCACCGGCTCGGCGTGTGCGGCGACCAGTTCCCACAGCTCGCCGGCGGTCAGCTCGCGGGTGTGGAAGATGTTGCCGGGCGGGAAGGTCAGCCGGTTGGGCGTCGACAACGCGAGTACGCCGCCCGGTGCGAGCACGCGCAGGCACTCGGACACGAACCCGGGCTGGTCCCAGAGGTGCTCGACGGTCTGCAGGCTGACGACGAGGTCGTACGCCGCATCCGCGAACGGCAGGGCGCACAGATTCCCTTGTACGACGTGCAACCGCGGATACGTCCGCCGTACATGCCGGACCGCGTGACCGTCGTAGTCGAGCGCCACCACGCGCACGCCCTGCCCGCGCAGCAGCTCCGCGCCGTAGCCCTCACCACAGCCCGCCTCCAGCACCTGCCCCGGGCCCACGAGATCGCACACCATGCGATACGCGACCTCGTGCCGGCGGAACCAATAGTTCTCGTGAAGCATGCCGGGCACGGTTCGCTCGCCGGTGATGGCGAGAGTCGGCATCTGACCTGCGCCGATGTCCAGAGCAGTGATCTCCTTCACGGGCGTCGCAGTACGTACAGCGTTCGTTGTGCTAAGCGCCGGGCGTCTGAACTCGTGCGGATCATATTTGGTTGGCCAGATCGTTGGCGGCTTCGACGGCGATGTCGATGGCTCGGGTCGCGAGTGGCGATTGGGTGCGTTCGGCCGGCCAGTGCAGGTACAGCTCGCGGGCGGGTGATGGTCGCAGTTGGTGGATGGTGAGCCGGTCGTCGGACCAGGCATCGGATCCGAGGAGGGCGAGCCATGGCAGCACCGCCGAGCCTATGCCCGCCCGCACCATTGACAAGATGGTTTCGTGGCCGACGGTTCGAAACACGATCCGTGGCCGCGCGCCGGCGCGGGCGAGCGCCCGCTCCAACCATCTTTGGTGATAGGTGGGAGGCCAGGCGACCATCGGAGCATCGTCGAGCAGCTTCACCCGTACTGGACCATCGGGGAATGCGCCGGCGCCGGCCACCAGCAGGTAGTGCTCGTCGAGCAGTTTGACGTGCTCGACGTCGCCTTCGATCCGGCCGTCGTAGAACAGCAGGTCGAGATCTCCGATCTGCGGATCCTCCGGTTTCACCTCGGATAGTCTGATGTCGCAGCCGGGGTGCTCGTCTAGCAGCCGGCGTATGACGGCCGGCAGGATCAGGTTGGACACGCCTGGGAAGGTGCCGATGTCGATCCGGCCGTTACCCGCCTTGAACCGATCGACGGCGTCGGTCAGCGCCTCCGCTTTCGTGAGCAGGTCGCGGCCGTGGGTCAAGACCACCTCGCCAAGGGGAGTGATCCGTACCGGCCTAGGACCGCCGGGCCGGTCGAAGACGGCGCCACCGAGGGCCCGCTCGAGCGCGGCGATCTGCTGGCTCACCGACGATTGGGTGTAGCCGAGCCGGGCCGCCGATCGCCCGAAGGTGCCTTCCTCGGCGATCGCGGCCATGGTCCTCAGGTGGCGCAGCTCGACGTCAGCCACGAGCCATAGCATAGCCTACGGCGATCGATTTGATCGGAAACCATCGCTTTTCTTAATGCGCCGACGCTTCTAGCGTCGTTGACATGCCGACCTACGGCACGCCGACCCCGGCCGCGGCGCCGGCCGGGAACCGACCGGCCCGCCGGCGTTTGGACCGGCCAAACCTGGTCTGGGTCCTAGCGGCGACTCACTAAGGAGCGGGACATGGAAGAGTTGGAGCCGACTCCTGAGCAACTGTCCTTCCCTCGCGGCGTACCCCTGACCGCGCTCAGCTGGGCGGACGTACGGACGCGGGTGGCCGAGGCGGACGACTTCCTGCTCGCAACTACCGACCCGGATGGGCGGCCGCACGTGGTGCCGGTGCTGGGTGTATGGCTGGAAGGAGCGGTCTGTTTCGTCACCTTCCGGCAGGCCCGCAAGGCCCGCAACCTCGTGCGGAATGACGGCTGCGCGGTCACGGTGCCCGGTCTTGATGTCGACTTGGTTCTTGAAGGCGCCGCCCATCTCGTTCGGAATGCAGCCCAACTGCAGAAAGTTGCGGACCTGTTTCCGGCCAAGTATCCGTGGTGGCATCCGTTCGTCAGAGATGGCGAGTTCTACGATCCGGCCGACACCGCCCTCAGCGATCCTCGGCACGTCTACGCGGTTGAGCCGGCGCAGGTGTTCGCATTCGGTAAGGAGGAAGGGTTCAGCGCAACCCGCTGGCGCTTCTAGATGCTCCGACCGCACTTGGCCCCGCACCCCGCAGCAGCCACGGGGTGCGGGGGCCCTCGTGCGTTCGCTCGCTTGATTCGCCGCGAGCCGGCGCGTTCGGATGGCGCTCTCGGTTGGAACCACTAGGCGCCAGCGAGCAACCTAGGCCAATTACCCCTGTCTGTTCGCTAAGCACCCGCTCGACGCAGCCGACGGCCTGCCGCTCAGGAACGGCGTGAGCTGGAGGAATCCGAACATGGGCCACCTAAGGTGGTCCGTGCCGGCACGAACGCTTGAGAGCTCTGAGCAGCCAGCGCTTGTGTGACGATAACCAGGGGCACAGCGCTTCGGTGGTTGCGCCTCGGGATCC
>WHTJ01000134.1 GCA_009377795.1 Propionibacteriales bacterium
GCCGCTTCGACCACTACCGACTCAGGCTACTGCTGCACTGCGGAATCGAATGGCCTACCATCACCACACCACGGATCAGAAGGCGCCGTCCCCGCTTCGTGGCGTAGAGCCGCTTTACGGCCAAAGGCGGCCGCTTCATCCGGGGCTACGGCCGGATCACCGGCCCCCGCACAGTGCGCATCGGTGACGAGGGGTTCACCGCGACCCGCGCGATCGTGGTCAACACAGGCACCGACCCCGCCGTTCCGTCGATCCCCGGTCTGGCTGGGACGCCGTTCTGGACCAACCGCGAGGCCGTCGCGGCCGAAACGCGACCGGAGTCACTGATCGTGCTCGGCGGCGGCGCGATCGGACTCGAGCTCGCCCAGGCGTTCGCCCGCTTCGGCGCCACGGTCAACGTGGTCGAGGTGGCTGACCGGATCCTGCCTCTGGAGGAGCCTGAAGCCAGCCAGGTGCTCACCGATGCCCTCACCACCGAAGGGCTCACGCTGCACACCGGCGCTACCGCACAGGAGGTATCCCACGACAACGCCGGATTCACCGTGCGCATCCCCGATGGTGAGCTGACGGCCGAACGGGTGTTGGTGGCCACCGGGCGTACCACCGACCTCGCCGGGCTCGGCCTGGCCTCACTCGGGCTGGACACCGACCGGCGGTTCGTCGAACCCGACGAGCACATGCGCATCGGCGATCGCGTCTACGCGATCGGGGACATCACCGGCAAAGGTGCCTTCACCCATGTGTCGATGTACCAGGCCGCGATCGCCGCCCGCCACATCCTCGGCGACGACGGCCCCGGTGCCGAGTACCACGCCGTGCCACGGGTCACCTTCACCGATCCCGAGGTCGGCGCGGTGGGCCTGACCGAGGTCCAGGCCCACGAGCAGGGCATCGACGTACACACCGCCACCACCGAGGTGCCCGGCTCCGCGCGCGGCTGGATCCACCGGGCCGGCAACGAGGAAGTGATCAAACTCGTCCAGGACGCGGGCCGCGGCGTCCTGGTCGGGGCTACCTCGGTCGGTCCGCACGGCGGCGAAGTGCTCTCCGCGCTCGCCGTGGCCGTGCACGCCGAAGTTCCCGTGGACCGGCTCAAGCAGATGATCTACGCCTACCCGACCTTCCACCGCGCCATCGAAGACGCCCTGTCCCGACTGACCTGATGACCGATCAAGAGGGGTGCTCGACGATCACCGCCGATCAGCGGCGGGTTAGCCGGACGGCCTCGGCGGCGCCGGTGTCGCCGGGGCCGTCCCCCGATGTATTTGGCGCGGGCCGGCACCGCCGCCCGCAGCTCTTCGACGACCGGGTTGACTCCGGCGACGAACATCACTGGAGTTCCTTGCCCTGCCATGGTTCCAGGCTCGTGGCGAACTCATCGGTCGAGCGACCAGCGCGGCCCGGTGGGTGCGTCTTCGACGACGACCTCGGCCGCCGCTAGTCTGTCCCGCAGCGCGTCGGCGGTGGCGTAGTCGTTGCGTGCCCTGGCCAGCTGGCGCTGCTCCAGCGTGACGTCGATGAGTTTGCCGAGCGCGTCGCGGTACTCGTCGCCGGCGCTGGCCTGCTCGGCCCAGGGCTCGGCGAGTGGGTCGAGCCCGAGCACGTCGAGCATCGCACGCAACTCGCCCAGCAGCCGGTCGATCGCTTCGTTGTCGCCGGCGGCGAGTGCCGCGTTGCCTTCCCGTACCGCGGCGTGCATGACGGCGAGTGCTTGCGGCGTGCCGAGGTCGTCGTCCATCGCGTCACGGAACGCCGCCGGTACGTCGGACGCCGCCGGCACGGCACCGGCCACCTCGACGGCCCGGGTCATGAAGCCTTCGATGCGCCGGTATGCCGCGGCGGCCTTGTCGAGTGCCTCCTCGGTGTACTCGACGGTCGACCGGTAGTGCGGCGCGACGAGGTAGTAGCGCAGCTCGACCGGACGCCACCGCGTGGCCAGTTCGGTGATCAGCACCGTGTTGCCGATCGACTTGCTCATTTTCTGCGCGTCGAGGTTCAGCAGCCCGTGGTGCAGCCAGTGGCGCGCGAACCCGTCGCCCGCGCCGCGGGATTGCGCCAGCTCGTTCTCGTGGTGCGGGAACGCGAGGTCGGTGCCGCCGCCGTGGATGTCGAACGTCGGGCCGAGGTACGTCGTCGCCATCGCCGAGCACCCTAGGTGCCAGCCTGGCCGGCCCGGGCCCCACGGTGTCGGCCAGGACGGTTCGCCCGGTCGGGATCCCTTCCACAGGGCGAAGTCGCGCGGGTCGCGTTTCGGCCAGTTCGGGTCGGTCTGCTCGGTCTCGATCATCTGGTTCGGCCGCTGGCCGGACAGCGCGCCGTACTCGGGCAGCGAGCGCACGTCGAAGTACACGTCGCCGCCGCTGGCGTACGCGTGCCCCCGGTCGATCAGCCGCTGGGTCAGCTCGATCATCTGCGTGATGTGTCCGGTGGTGAGCGGCTCCACGGTGGGCGGGCGTAGACCGAGGATGTCGTAGGCCCGCTGCATTTGGTGGATCACCCGCTGGCCGACCTGCCACCACGGGACGCCCTCCTCGGCGGCCCGGACGATGATCTTGTCGTCGATGTCGGTGATGTTGCGCGCGAAGACGACGTCGTACCCGGACCGCTCGAGCCACCGCCACAGCACGTCGAAGATCACCTTGCTGCGCGCATGCCCGATGTGCGGTGGCGCGTAGACGGTGTCGCCACACAGGTACACCGTCACCTTGGGCGGGTCGATCGGCGCGAAGCCGCGTACGCTGCGGGTTCCGGTGTCGTACAGGCGAAGGCTCACGCGCGCAGCGGTAACGGGCTCAGGCGGTGAGGCTCGGGGTCAAACCGCGGTACGACAATCGTCCTCGATCCCGCCGCCGCGGTCGCCCTCAGCTGAGCTCGGAGACGTAGTCGACTCGCGGCCCCTACGAGGCTGGTCTCAACGTTCAGAGTCGGTCGGCGCGCGTTCAGACGCGACGATGCGTGTTCAATGCTCATGTTCCTGCCCGGTTGTGTGGGACCCGGGGAATACCGGGTCTAGGACGTCGGCATATTCGGGGTGGGCGTTGACGAATGCTGCCGTGAACGGGCACGTGATGGTGGCGGTTTTTCCTTGTATGCGCAGCTCGTCGAGGACGCCGCCGATGAGCCTGGCGGCTACTCCCTTGCCCCGGAACTCGGGGAGCACGGATGTCGCCCTCAGTATGACGCGGTTCCCGATCTTGTTGTAGACGAGCCCAGCGGCTGTCTGGTCCCCTATTGTGGCCTCGTAGATGCCGAGCTCGCTGTTGTCGGTGATGACGAGGTCTTCCGCGTCGGGTGCGGTGGTTCCCGACGGGTTCGCGCCGCCCGAGTCTTGCTCGGCGCTGGTCAACGTGATCATGTCCTCGGCATTGGCCGCCATGGTGTCTCCTGAATCTCGCGGCTGGTCAGTCACCTGGGAGTGCCCAGTTAGGTCGGATGAGGTGGCAAGGAGGAAGCTCCGAGCCAATCGTGATCTACGTATGGCGCGGGTCTGGTCCGGTCATCGGTACCGGCCGTCGTAGCGGACTCCGCTGCGGGTATCGGTGAAGCTGACGCCCACCCGCACTCCGTCCTCGACGATCCACCGAACTGTGTAGGTCGCCCGGTACGTCGGCGGCCAGAATGAGGCGAAGGTCCCGCCACCGGCAACAGACCACTCGCCATCTGACGGCACGCCTCTGTCGACGTAGGTCGTTCGACCCTGCGCCGTGAACGATTGAGTTGCACCGTCCTCAAACACGAACTGCGCAGCGGTCAGGGCGGCGATCATGTCCGCCGCATCGACCGGCTGGCCATCGACAACGTCCCCACCGGAGGGAATACGGTCCATCGAACTCTCCTGACATCAGGCAAGACACTGGCGGCCGCCATCTCGCAGCGGCGACGACATGTCCAATGACCAACTCGGGACACCTCTTAGCCCCGGCCTATGGACGATATCGTCCAGCATAGTCCTGCTGCAGAGGCATCCGGCCAGACAAGGACGCACCGTCACGACCGTCAGGTGCGCTTCTCCACACCGCTGACGGCCCGGCAGCGGCTTGCCCACCGACGCCACCCTAGTCTAGTCTGGACGTGATGGTCCAGTTGGTTCACGCCGGGTTGTGGGCGGCTACGTCCTCACCGCGGACAATCCCATCACCGGGGCGCTGGCTGAGCATGGCGTCGCCATGGGCGGGTACCACATCGGCATCCACCGGCCGAGTGGAAGCACGGGTGGCAGCGGGGTCGCGGCCGCCCGGCCACATGGGGAGGGGCGCATGGCAGTGATCACGCGGGGCTTCGGCGGCCGCAGACGCGACAACACCGACCTCCCGCCTGGCCAGTACCGCACGGACGACTTCCCGGTGCTGTCGGCGGGACCGACACCGCGCATCGGCCTCGATGAGTGGGAGCTCGCCGTCGTGACCGAGACCGGCGGGCGGAGCACGTGGTCATGGCCGGAGTTCACCGCCCTTCCTACCGACGAGGCGACCGTCGACATCCATTGCGTCACGCGCTGGTCGAAGTTCGACACGAGCTGGCGAGGTGTGTCCGTGGACACGTTGCTGGCCGACGTCGAGACTGCGGCCGAGTACGTCGTGGCCCACTCCTACGGCGGCTACACCACGAACTTCCCGCTCGAGGACCTGCTCGACGGCCAGGCCTGGGTGGCCTACGAGTTCGACGGCGAGCCGCTCGCGCCGGTGCACGGCGGGCCGGCTCGTCTGCTCGTGCCTCACCTGTACTTCTGGAAGAGCGCGAAATGGCTGCGCGCTCTGGAACTGCGCCTCGACGATCAGCCCGGATTCTGGGAGACAGCCGGATACCACAACTACGGCGACCCATGGCGCGAGCAGCGGCACTGGGCAGACTGACCTGGCAGCCGGCGACGGTCGCCGCCGCCCGGGTGGAGGCTGCGACGGCGCGGACCCTGGTCCTCGACGTCGACGGCTGGACAGGTCACGTGCCGGGCCAGCACGTCGACGTCCGGTTGACGGCTCCCGACGGCTACACGGCGTACCGCAGCTACTCGATCTCATCCGCTCCGGTGCCCGGCCGGCTCGAGGTGACCGTCCAGGCGGTGGCCGACGGTGAGGTCTCGCCCTACCTCGTCGACGTGGCAGAACCGGGTGACCAATTCGAGATCCGTGGACCGCTCGGCGGCTGGTTCGTACGCCGGCCCGACGATCCGCGCCCGGCCCTGCTGATCGGCGGCGGGTCCGGCGTGGCGCCCCTGATGTCGATGGTGCGTGCGGCGACGAATCCCTCCAGGCTGCTCTACTCCGTCCGATCCCCGTCCGATGCGCTGTTCACCGCGGAACTTGCAACTACAGCAGCCGCAGCTGACGGGCGCGTTGCCGTCACACACGTCTATACCAGGGTCGCGCCCGCCGGCTGGCCGGACCCGCCCCGACGACTGGACACAGACGCCCTCGCCCGCGTCGTCTGGCCCCGCGATGCCGACGCTGTGGCGTTCGTCTGCGGGCCCACCGGATTCGTCGAGACCGCTGCCGACCTGCTCGTCGACATCGGCCACGATCCCGCGAACATCCGCACCGAACGCTTCGGACCCACCGGAGGATGATCATGACGACCACCAACGTCGGAGCCGACGACACACCCTGGGTGGACGGTAACGCCCTCGCCGGACCACTCGGCGAGATCATCGGGACCGACCTCACCGTTGCCGAACTCACCTGCGCCAGCTGCCGGACGACCCGCCCGCTG
This sequence comes from Propionibacteriales bacterium, assembly GCA_009377795.1. Classification (GTDB taxonomy): domain Bacteria; phylum Actinomycetota; class Actinomycetes; order Propionibacteriales; family Nocardioidaceae; genus WHTJ01. Next base: position 5,707 of record WHTJ01000134.1, read on the forward strand.
GCCGCGATGCGCGTGTTCGACCGAGCGCCCGGCCTCGTCGCCCGATGCCCCGGCTGCCAGGACGTCGTCATGCGCGTGGTACGCACCAGCAGCCACGTCCTGGTCGACCTGCGTGGATCGCTGGTCCTCAGCCTCCCGGCACCGACTGCCTGAGCGCCAAGAATCCGCCGCTCACCCGAGCCAAGATCGTGTGGCCCGGACACGCGTCGCGGCTGACTCCGCCTGGCTCACCTGAACCAGCCGGAGTCGACGCGCGGTCGGAGTGAGCACACCCCGCGGTCAGCCGGAGGTGGCGGCGCGCCTGGGCAGCACCCAGCCTACGCGCGGGAAGTGGCAGGTGTACCCGTTCGGATACCTCTCCAGGTAGTCCTGGTGCTCCGGCTCGGCCTCCCAGAACGGACCAGCGGGCTCGACGGTCGTCACCGCCTTGCCGGGCCACAGGCCCGAGGCGTCCACGTCCGCGATCGTGTCACGGGCAATCTGCTCCTGCTCCGGGGAAAGCGGGAAGATGGCCGAGCGGTAACTCGTCCCGATGTCGTTGCCCTGACGGTTCAGCGTCGACGGGTCGTGGATCTGGAAGAAGAACGCCAGGATGTCGCGATAGGTCGTCTTCGTGGGATCGAAGACGATCTCCACAGCCTCGGCGTGGCCCGGATGGTGGCGATACGTCGCATGGTCGTTCTCGCCGCCGGTGTAACCCACGCGGGTATCCAGCACACCGGGCTGGCGGCGGATGAGGCCCTCCGCACCCCAGAAGCACCCACCGGCCAGAACAGCCGTCTCGGTGCCCGGGATGCGCGTGATCTGTCCGGTGTCGTTGATCCCACTGGTCATGGTGCATCCTCCTCCGCGCTGGTGGTCTCGGCCGTGTCGAACAGCGCGCGATACTCGCCGTAACCCTGCGCCTCGAGCTCGGCGACCGGAACGAAACGCAGCGCGGCCGAGTTCATGCAGTACCGCTGGCCCCCGGCATCGGCGGGCCCGTCATCGAACACGTGTCCGAGGTGACTGTCGGCGGCCGCGGACCGCACCTCCGTGCGGGTCATCCAAAGCGACCCATCAGTCTTCGTGCGAACGGCGTCGGCCACAATCGGCTTCGTGAAGCTCGGCCATCCCGTGCCGCTGTCGTACTTGTCGGTCGACGAGAACAGCGGCTGGCCGGAGACCACGTCCACGTAGATACCGGGCTCATGGTTGTTCCAGTACTCGTTGCCGAACGCCGGCTCGGTCCGGTCCTCCTGGGTGACGCGGTACTGGCTGTCAGTGAGGCCGCTCAGCGCCTCCGGAGTCTTGCTGTAGTCGTGTGGCACGATCCTCCTCTTCAGGCGTCGCTGGCTGCGGCGCCACTTAGAAGAACACTCCCCGTGTGTGTTTTGGTCCCGGGTCGCTGGGGACTTGCTGCGACTTCGGACTCAGGCTCGGCGGGGCTGGGGACCCGGGGATGTCCGCAGCCCCGCCGGCGCGATCCCGGCGTTACGTTTCGAGGGTCGGTTGCGTCCGGCCATGACACCGCCGTCGACGTCGACGATGGCGCCGGTCATCCGGCTCGACCTGTCCGACAGCAGGAACGACACCGCGTGCGCGATGTCCTGCGGGCTGCCGGGAGCTGGTTACGCCGGGTGCCACCCAGGTAGCGGACCAGTCCGATGACGTCTTCCGGTACGAGTCGCCCGACCTGGCCACGCGGCCGACGCTGATCCACAAGGAGGGCAGGACCGCTCGCTGTCCCCTGAGTCCTCACGGACGAACGCGGATGATCGTCTTCCCCTTGATCCGCTCGGTCGGATTGAAGGCGGCGACGGCATCGTCGAAGGTCGCCACGTTGCCGATGTTCGTCCGCAGCCGCCCGTCCCGCACCCGCCGGACGACCTCACTCAGTTGCGCGCGATCGGCCTCAACGACGAAGTCGACCGCCAGGCCGCCGGCCGGCCGGGCCTCCGGAGGCCCAGCGATGCTCACCAGCATTCCTCCGGCCCGAACCAGGCCCGCGGACCGCCTCCCGACGTCGCCGCCGATGACATCGAAAACCAGACCGACTCCGCCGACGTCTTCCAGCGCGTCGTTGTCGAGGTCGACGAACTCCCGCGCGCCGAAGTCGAGCGCGGTCTGCCGGTCGGCGGCACGTCCAGTGCCGATGACATAGGCGCCCGCCCCGCGGGCGAGCTGCGTCACCATCGAGCCGACTCCACCAGCCGCACCGTGCACGAGAACGCTCTGCCCCACCTGGAAGCGGCCGTGCACGAACAGTCCCTGCCACGCGGTCAGGCCCGAGATCGGCAGGCTCGCGCCCACCGTGAAGTCGACATCACCCGGCAGCGGCGCGAGGTTACGCGCCTCGACGGCCACATACTCCGCCAGCGTGCCGTCACGAGTCCAATCCGCGAGCCCGAACACCCGCTGTCCCACCGACAGCCCCCTCGTGCCATAGCCGAGAGCGCTGACCACCCCGGCCACCTCGTGCCCAGGGATCGACGGCGTCCGGTCACGGCCAAGCCGATCGGTCCAAGTCCCGGGCCACGTCAGCTCGCCAGGGGTAAATCCCGACGCATGAACCTGAACAACGACATCGTTCCCCGCCGCGTCCGGCTCCGGACGCTCCACCAGCATCATCCCGGCCGTTCCCGCAGCCTCATCCGTCACCACAATCGCCTTCATCCGGCGCCTCCCTAAATCCAGCCCTCGCCTACACGGCATTTTCGGTTCACCAGCATTGATTTCCCCGCGGGCGCGGGGCGTTACGTTTCGAGGTCAGTTGCGCCCGGCCATGATGCCGCCGTCGACGTCGACGATGGCGCCGGTCATCCAGCTCGACTTGTCCGACAGCAGGAACGACACCGCGTTCGCGATGTCCTCCGGACTGCCGACGCGTCCCAGCGGGTGGAAGCTGGCGAAGCTGTCGACGGTTTCATCGAGCTTGTCCGCTGGGAGGAAGCGCAGGTACAGGGGTGTCTTCACGACCGCAGGCGCGACCGCGTTGACCCGGATGCCGTGCGGCGCCAGCTCGATCGCGAGGGCCTTAGTGAACGAGTGCATGCCGCCCTTCTGCACGGAGTAGCCGGAGTGCGGCGTCGCCGCGATGCCCTGGTGCGCCCACATCGAGCCGACGTTAACGATGGCGCCGCCCTGGCCCCCGGCGACCATGCCCGCGACGACGGTCTGCGTGATGAAGAACAGCGCGCGGTTCAGTTCGTTGTACGAGTCGTAGAAGGCTTCGTCGTACTCGCTGAACGCCTTCGGGATGAAGAAACCCGCGGCGTTGACGAGCA
>WHTJ01000135.1 GCA_009377795.1 Propionibacteriales bacterium
GTGACCGGATCAGCCGTTCCGGGTCTGTCTTGTGGCATTGGGTCGGGAAACGGTGGCCGCGGGCGCTCGGGCGGAGGTGCGGACCGTGCGCGTGTAGGCGTGGGCGAGTCGTCCGATTCGGCCTCTCCTGGGCGGGCTGATAGCCTAAGCCTCGCCGTAGAACGGCCGCGGAGCCAGAGTGCCCGGGTGAACCTGCCCCGGTGCGCCGCGCAATGGAATCCCGAGAGGAGATCGCGTGTCGCTGGACGCTGCGACGAAGAAGCAGATCATCGATGAGTACGCCAAGGCCGACGGTGACACCGGCTCGCCCGAGGTTCAGGTCGCGTTGCTCACCGAACGGATCAAGGGTCTGACCGAGCACCTCAAGCAGCACGAGCAGGACCACCACGGTCGGCGTGGACTGTTGCTGCTCGTCGGCCAGCGCCGTCGGCTGCTCAACTATCTGCAGAAGGAAGACATCTCGCGCTATCGAGCCCTCATCGAGCGGCTCGGCCTGCGCCGATGAAACCAGGGAGCGGTCCCTCGTCCGAGGCGGCCGCTCCTCGTACGATGCCCGCGTCAGGCGCGGGGATCGACACAACTCCATAGTTCATATTCACACCGGAGCAGAGGCATGTAGCCCGATGCGAGGACGTCGGTCCTCGGTAGTGGCCCACGGGGACGAACTGCCACCCGCGGGCCTCGATCGAAGACCGGCACCGCACCGCGTGTCGCCCCTCTGAGCGCACGCAACTCGCATTCGCTGACAGACGTCGCGGGCTACCGCGCTGCTTCGCGAGACCCGAAAGGGGTGCCCGATGCAGGGACCCGGTCCAGAGTTTGCCGAGACGGTCGTCGACAACGGCGTACACGGCAAGCGCACCATCCGATTCGAAACCGGCCGTCTGGCCAAGCTGGCGTCCGGCTCGGCCGTCGCCTACCTCGACGAGGAGACCATGCTGCTGTCGGCCACCACGGCCAGCAAACAGCCCAAGGAGCACCTCGAGTTCTTCCCGCTGACGGTGGACGTCGAGGAGCGCATGTACGCCGCCGGGCGAATCCCCGGCTCGTTCTTCCGCCGTGAGGGCCGCCCGTCGGAGGACGCCATCCTCACCTGCCGGCTCACCGACCGGCCGCTGCGCCCGTCGTTCGTGAACGGCCTGCGCAACGAGGTGCAGGTGGTCATCACCGTGCTGGCGCTCCATCCGGACACGCCGTACGACGTGCTGGCGATCAACGCCGCCTCGATGTCCACCCAGCTGTCCGGGCTGCCGTTCTCCGGCCCGATCGGCGCGGTGCGCGTCGCGCTGGTCGACGGCCAGTGGGTGGGCTTCCCGACCCACGCCCAGCTCGAGGACGCGGTCTTCGACATGGTGATCGCCGGTCGCACGCTGGACGACGGCGACGTCGCGGTCATGATGGTCGAGGCCGAGTCGACCGAATCCACCTGGGAGCTCGTGCGGGCCGGTAAGCAGGCGCCGACCGAGGAGGTCGTAGCCGAGGGGCTGGAAGCGTCCAAGGTCTTCATCCGGCAGCTCTGCGAGGCCCAGCGCGAGCTGGCGAGCAAGGCCGCGAAGCCGACGCAGGAGTTCCCGACCTACAAGGAGTACGAGGACGACGCGTACGCCGCGGTGGAGAACGCCGTACGCGCCGAGCTGGCCGAGACCCTCAAGATCGGGTCCAAGGCGGACCGCGAGGCCCGGCTCGACGAGATCAAGACCGCCGCGATCGACAAGCTGGCCGGCGAGTTCGAGGATCGGGAGAAGGAGCTCAAGGCGGCGTTCCGCTCGCTGACCAAGCAGCTCGTGCGCGAGCGCGTCCTACGGGACAAGGTCCGGATCGACGGCCGCGGGCTCACCGACATCCGTACGCTCGCCGCCGAGGTGGGTGTGATACCGCGGGTGCACGGTTCGGCGTTGTTCGAGCGGGGCGAGACGCAGGTGCTCGGCGTGACGACGCTCAACATGCTCTCGATGGAGCAGAAGCTCGACACGCTGTCTCCGGAGACCTCCCGCCGTTACATGCACAACTACAGCATGCCGCCGTTCTCCACCGGTGAGACCGGACGAGTCGGCACGCCCAAGCGTCGCGAGATCGGTCACGGCGCACTGGCCGGGCGGGCGCTGATTCCGGTGCTGCCGACCCGCGAGGAGTTCCCGTACGCCATCCGCCAGGTCTCGGAGGCGATCGGCTCCAACGGCTCGACCTCGATGGGCTCGGTGTGCGCCTCCACGATGGGACTGCTGAACGCCGGCGTGCCCCTGCGCGCCCCGGTCGCGGGGATCGCGATGGGCCTGATCAGCGGCGAGGTCGACGGCAAGACGGAGTACGTCACGCTGACCGACATCCTGGGCGCCGAGGACGCGTTCGGCGACATGGACTTCAAGGTCGCCGGCACCCGCGAGTTCGTCACCGCCCTCCAGCTCGACACCAAGCTGGACGGCATCCCGGCGTCCATACTGGCCGCCGCGCTGCGGCAGGCGCACGCCGCGCGGATGACGATCCTCGACGTGATGCAGGAGGCCATCAGTGAGCCGGACGAGATGGCGCCGACCGCGCCGCGCATCCTCACCATGAGGGTCCCGGTGGACAAGATCGGTGAGGTGATCGGGCCCAAGGGCAAGGTCATCAACCAGATCCAGGAGGACACCGGAGCCCAGATCAGCATCGAGGACGACGGCACGATCTACGTCGGTGCGGACAACAGCGAGGCCGCCGAGGCCGCGCGCGACCAGATCAACGCGATCGCCAACCCGACCATGCCGGAAAAGGGCGAGCGCTACCTCGGCACGGTGGTCAAGACCACCAACTTCGGTGCGTTCGTGTCCCTGCTGCCGGGCAGGGACGGCCTGCTGCACATCTCGAAGCTGCGTGCGCTGGCCGGCGGCAAGCGGGTGGAGAACGTCGAGGACGTCGTCTCGGTCGGCCAGAAGCTGCAGGTCGAGATCGCCGAGATCGACGATCGCGGGAAGCTCTCGCTGGTCGCGGTCGTCGAGGATGAGCAGACCGAGGGATCCGGCGACGCGTCGGCGTGACCTGTGGTTCTCCCCGCGACTGAACAGAAGCCGGGCACCACGCGCACGCTGCTGAAGGACAACGACGGCGGGGTGGTTCGCCGTACCGTCCTGCCGGGTGGCCTGCGCGTGATCACCGAGCTTGTGCCGGGCGTCCGTTCCGCTTCCCTGGGCGTGTGGCTCGGAGTCGGGTCCCGGGACGAAGCGCCCGGGCTCGCGGGTGCGTCGCACTTCCTCGAGCACCTGCTGTTCAAGGGAACCCGCCAGCGTACGGCGCTGGAGATCTCGACCGCGCTGGACCGCGTCGGCGGCGAGCTGAACGCCTTCACCAGCAAGGAGTACACCTGCTACCACGCCCGGGTCCTCGACGACGACCTGCCGCTGGCGATCGACGTCGTGGCAGACATGGTGGCGTCGTCGGTGGTCGCGCGGGATGACGTCGAGCGCGAGCGCAAGGTGATCCTGGACGAGATCGCGATGCACGACGACGATCCCGACGACGCCGTGCAGAACCTCTTCCACCAGCGGATGTGGGCGGGCACCCGGCTCGAGCACCCGGTGTTCGGCAGCGTCGGATCGATCTCGGAGCTGTCCCGTGAGCAGCTGGTGCGCTACTACCGGCGCCGCTACCGGTCGGACAAGACCGTCGTGGCGGTGGCCGGCAACGTGAACCACGCCGACGTAGTCCGAAAGGTGCGCGCGGCGTGGTCGACCACGTCGTTCATGGGCGACTGCTCGGACCGCCCGCGGGCGCCGCGGTCGGCCAGCCCGGTGATTCGGGCGAGCTCCGGGGCCGGGCTGCTTCACCGGCGCACCGAGCAGGCGTTGTTCGTCCTCGGGGTACCGGGCGTGAGCCGCGGCGACGACCGGCGGTTCGCGCTAGGCGTGCTCAACGCCGTCCTCGGCGGCGGGCCGTCGAGCCGGCTGTTCCAGGAGATCCGGGAGCGGCGCGGGCTGGCCTACGCGGTCTACTCGTACGTCGGCCACTTCGCGGACGCCGGCGTGCTCGCGGTGGGCGCGGGTTGCCTGCCGGGCGACATCGACGACGTGATCGCGATCAGCCGGCAGGAGCTGCACCGCATGGCGGAGTCCGGCCTGACCCCGGACGAGCTGGAGCGGGGCAAGGGGCAGCTCAAGGGCGGCACGGTGCTCAGCCTGGAGGACAGCGAGTCCCGGATGTCGCGGATCGGCAAATCCGAGCTGCTGTACGGCGAGCTGCTCAGCATCAACGAGCTGCTGGGCAGGGTCGACGCCGTGACCCTGGACGACGTGCGCGACGTCGCCCGGAGCCTGCTGGGCGTCTCGCCGACCCTGGCCGTCATCGGACCGTTCGACGATCCGGCGCCGTTCGAGGCGGTCGTCTCCTGACCGTGCTATTCATGGGCTGACGACGCGGAGAGGCGGTCCGATGACCAACGTTGCGGTGCTGGGTGCACACGGGAAGATGGGCACCCAGGTGTGCCGCGCGGTCGAGGGCGCCGACGACCTCGAGCTGGTCGCGCGGATCGACCTGGACGACACGCTCGACGCGCTGGTCGAGTCCTTCACCGACGTGGCGGTGGACTTCACCCATCCGGACGCGGTGGCGGACAACCTCGCGTACTGCATCGGAAACGGCATCCACGCCGTGGTCGGCACCACCGGGTTCGACGACGCGAGGCTCGCGCAGGTCCGACGCCTGCTGGATACCGCGGAGGAACCGGTCGGGGTGGTGATCGCGCCGAACTTCTCGATCGGCGCCGTGCTGATGATGCGGTACGCCGCCGAGGCCGCGCGGTACTTCGAGTCGGTCGAGATCGTGGAGATGCACCATCCGACCAAGGCCGATGCGCCCTCGGGCACCGCCCGGCGTACCGCCGAGCTGGTGGCGGCGGCCCGCGAGCGGGCCGGTGCCGGCCCGATCCCGGACGCGACCGTCCAGGAGGTCGAGGGCGCGCGCGGCGCCGACATCGCCGGGGTGCGCGTGCACAGCCAGCGGGTCCGTGGCCTGGTCGCCCATCAGGAGGTCCTGCTCGGCGGTGTGGGGGAGACCCTGACCATCCGGCACGACTCCCTCGACCGGGCGTCGTTCATGCCCGGGGTGCTGCTCGGCGTACGCCGGGTCGCTGACCTGCCCGGCCTCACCGTGGGCCTCGAGCCTCTCCTCGGCCTCGACTGACCGCCGGGGTCCCGTGTCATGCGGTCCGTGCGGTACGGCGCACTCTCCGCGTGACACGCTGGGTTGTTGCTGGACGAGCGCGGCTACTCGTCGCCCGGGGTGAACAGCTCGACCAGCTTGCGCTTGGGTACGCCGCCGAGCTTCTCCCGGATGTGGAAGAGGTGGTTGCGGGCCGTACCGGGGGAGATGCTCAGCTCCTGGGCGATCTCGGTCGCGGTCAGGCCCCGCCGGGCGAGCACCGCGACGTCGTGCTCGCGCTGCGTCAGTCCGACGCTCGGTGCATGGCGCTGGGTGACGGGTACCCGCGGTACGTCGGGCGTACGCCGGAGCCGCCGGTCGCGCAGCACCTTTGCCAGCGAACGGTCCGCCTCACAGCCGTGCAGCAGCTCGACCGCGCGAGTGCGCAGCGCGTTGCTGGTCCTGGTGTCGGGAGCGGTCCAGGCGGCGACGTGGAAGGCGCGTCCGGCCAACACCGGCTCCGGAAGCGCCGCGAACGCCTCGCCCGCCTCGCGTAGGTCGTCGTGGCCGGCCGCACCACGCAGCATCCCGCGCACGTAGGCGCCCGCGGCGTCCGCCCTGGGGCCGGTCGGCCAGGTGTCCAGGCCGTCGTCGAGGATTCGCCGGGCGGACCGCAGGTGGGCGTCGACCAGGGCGATCGCGCGGTCCTCCCAGCCGAACCGCCGTCCACGGTTCAGCGACCGGCGCAGGGCCTTGGCGAGCCCGCGATGCGCCTGCGGCTCCCGGCGAACGCACCTCACCTGGGCGAGTACGCCGGCCGCGAACGCGCCCACCTGTTCGCTCTCGCGGTCGATGATCTCCACCGCGGCCTCGAGCCCGGTCGTGTCCGGACAGCGCGTCGTCTCCAGGTCGCACGCGACGCGTACGACGGTCCCCATGGCCGCCGCCCGGTCGTCGTCCCGGGCCCCCTCGGTGGCCTGCGCGGCGGTCGCAGCGGCCTTGGCCAGTTCCCCGGTCCGGTAGCCCACGATGGACTCGATCGACAGGAACGTTCGAGACCACCGCTCACCGCGGATGACCCAGCCGCCCTCGGCCAGGGCGCGTCGCGCTTCCTCGTACTGGCCCAGGCCGATCGCCGCCAGCGCCCAGTTGAGGTAGTTCAGGCCCACGACGTTGGCGGTGAGCGTGTCGCAGTCCGAGCCGACCCCGGCGGCGGCGGCGCGCCATCGGTCGAGCGCGGTAGGCACACCCATGACGGTTTCGCACGCGGCGAGATGGCCGGTGGTGAGCGCGATGACGTACGGGTCACCGCACCGGAGGGCGTACTCGATACCGTCGCGTCCTAGCCGTGCGCGGTACCCGTCGGTGACCTCGTCGTCGCCCTCGCACGGGAGCGCGAACCAGCCGAGTGCCAGCGCCATCCCGCGGGCGTCGTGCGCGGACTTGAACTCTCCGAGTGCCGTGGTGTAGGCCCGGCGTTTCGCCGGACCCCGGCTCATGTGGCCGCGGTACAGCTGCACGTGCCCGCGTACCGCCGGATCGTGCACGGTCTCGAACACCCGATCGCACACCTCGGCCGCAGTCGCGTGATCGGCGCCGAGCGAGCCGAGCGTCGCCGCCATGGCCGCGACCGCCTCCTGGCCGCGCTCGTCGTCCCCGGGGATGGTGGCGTGCAGCGCTCTGAGTCCGTCGAGCGCCTGCGGCGCCTCGCCGCGCAGGGCCTGCCTTTCGAGCGCCTGGAGGCGATTCGCGAGACGCGGGTGGGTGCGGTGCAGCTCCATCGGGCGCATCGGGCTCTCCTGTTCCTCCCCGGGTGGTGATGGCGTACCAACGATATGTGCACTTTATGCACACGACCAGTCTGGCGTCGTGGGCCTTGAATGGGACAACACGCGCACAACGGGCTCGGGGCACACTGGGAGTGAACCCATGAATACGTCATCAGGGGGAACCACGGCAACCGTCTGCATGACATGGGGCGCCGGCGACGCCGGTGCCCGCCAGGCAACGCTCGGTGCGGCCACCGACCCGTACGGCGGGGGCGGCACCGAGCAGAGCGCGGTGGCATCAGCCTCGACCGCGGTCTCCGAGGGCTGATTCCGCCGTCCGTGCCGTCGGAGTCCTGCCCTCCGTGGCACGTCACATCGGTCGCGGCCGCGTCGTCATGGGAGTGTCGGCGCGGCCGCGCCGACCTGTGAGGTGATTCGCGCGAGGTAGGGAGACCGACGTGGCTGCGATTCCACTGGACGTCGCCGGGCGGAGCGACCGGCCCTCGGCTTTGATCCGGCTTGCGTTGTGGTGGGGACGGCGCAGGTTCGGCCGGGACGTCGAGTCCGGGCTGGCCATGACCCACCATTCGGGCGTGTTCTGGAGGTGGAGCGGGTTCGAGCTGGCGAACCTGCGGATGCGTTCGGTCCTGCCTGGTGAGCTGGGACAGCTGGTCGAGTTCGTGGCCGCGGTGAGGATCGGGTGCACCTGGTGTGTGGACTTCGGCGCCTCGCTCTGGGAGGAGCGGGGCCTCGATCCCGCCGTACTCCGGGACGCGGTCGACTGGCGAGAGTCCGACCAGTTCGACGACTGCCATCGGGCGGCGTTCGCCGTCGCCGAGGCGATGTCCGGAGCCGACCCGCACGTCGAGCCCGCCCTGGTCGAGGAGCTACGCCGGCACGTGGGCGACGCGGGAGTCGTGGAGGTGGCGTACCGGGCGGCGCTGGAGAACATGCGTTCGCGGTTCAACAGCGCGCTCGGGCTGACGTCGCAGGGCTTCAGCTCGGGTGACGCGTGCTCTCTGGTGGAGGCGCGTACGGCGAGCCGGGCACGTGCCTGAGCTTGTCCGGCGCGAGAATGGCGTACAGGGCCGTTATCCACCCGTCGACCACGCTGGCGACGAAGACACCGAAGCGCGGCTGCTTCGGCGGGCCCGGCGGAACCCGGAACTGCGCGCCGAGCTCGCCGTTCACCAACACGGGAATCTCCTCGGCCCCACTCTGATACCGCTGGCTCAGGGGCACCAGGAAGCGCATCACGTCCTCTCGGCCGCGGAGTACGCGGCGGGCGGCGTACACCTCGCCCGCGCCGTCGCTGGTCAGCACGACATCGGGTGCAAGCAGCTCAGTCAGGGCGTCGGCATCGCCCGCGGCGAGCGCTTCCGAGAGCCGGTTCAGGATCTTCTCGGACTCCGCCAGCGTGGAACGTGGTGGCGGATGTGCCTCGTTGATCCGGCGGCGTCCGCGAGACGCATGCTGCCGGGCGGCGGGCACCGAGCAGCCGAGGATCTCGGCAACCTGCGTGAACGGCAGATCGAGGGCGTCGTGGAGAACGACCGCGATCCGTTGCTCCGGTGTGAGCTGGTCCAGGACGACCAGGAACGCCATCCGGACGGACTCGTCCTGTACGACGACGTCAAGTGGATCCGGTGCGGCGGACTCCTGCGGGATGGGCTGTACGAGCGGCTCGGGCAGCCATGGTCCGACGTACTTCTCGCGCCGGTGGCTGGCCGAGCGCAGCCGGTCGAGGCAGATCCGGCTCACGGCCGTGGTGAGCCACGCGCGGGGTACGTCGACCGATCGCCCGTGCTGCTGCCAGCGGGGCCACAGGTCGGACACCGCGTCCTCGGCGTCGGCCCAGCTGCTGGTGAGCCGGTAGGCCAACGAGATCAGGTACGGCCGGTGCTGCTCGAACTCGACCGCGAGCGCGTCGGCGTCGTCCTCGTGCACGGGTGACCACCTCCTCTGTGTTGACGATGCCGCACGCGTCCGTGTGACAGCGACGCGCCCTCCTTATTCGTGCGGTGGCACGTTTGGTC
>WHTJ01000032.1 GCA_009377795.1 Propionibacteriales bacterium
GAACATCAGCAGCGCGAAGGCGAGCGACCACCAGACGGAGCCCAGGACCGCGGCGATCGCCAGTGAGGCGACCGCGAGCTGGGCCGTCGCACGCAGGGCGGCTGTGACGAGGTGCGCCGGATGGGCATCTCGCCCACCGCGGCGGCGCCGACCGCGATGAGCACGAGGACGACGAGCGTGACCGCCAACGACCAGCCGACGCTCGGGGTGTACATCAGGGTAGTCGCCAGTCGATGGGTGGCGCGGACTGCTCGGCAAGCAGGGAGTTCACTCGGCTGAACGGCCGAGACCCGAAGAACCCGCGGTCCGCCGACATCGGGCTCGGGTGCGGAGACTGTACGTACGGGACGTCGCCGAGCATCGGCTTGAGCGTCTGCGCGTCGCGTCCCCACAGGATGGCGACCAGCGGCCCGCCGCGCGCCACCAGGGTGGTGATGGCCTGCTCGGTGACCTGTTCCCAGCCCTTGCCACGGTGACTGGCCGGGGCACGTGGCGAGACCGTGAGGACTCGGTTGAGCAGCAGCACGCCCCGGCCGGCCCAGGGAGCCAGGTCGCCGTTGCTCGGCATGGGTACGCCGAGATCCTCGGTCAGCTCGCGGAAGATGTTGGTCAGGCTGCCCGGGAGCGGGCGTACGTGCGGCGCGACGGAGAACGACAGCCCGACCGGATGACCCGGCGTCGGGTATGGGTCCTGCCCCACGATCAGGACACGGACCTGCTCCATCGGCTCCGCGAACGCGCGCAGTATCCGGTCGCTCTGCGGCAGGTATCCGCGTCCCGCGGCGTTCTCCTGACGCAGGAACTCGCCCAGCTTGGCCAGCGTGTCGGCGGTCGGTTCGAGAGCCTCGGCCCAGTCCGGGGCGACGAGCTCGGAGAGCGGTTTGCGAGTCATGTCGAACGTCATCCCGTCGTCGTGAGCGCGCCGATGGTTTCGGGCCACGCGCGGCATTCTAGAGACGCTCCCGCCGCCGATGCGCGTAGGCGCTCTGGACTTTCGATCGGCGAGTCATGCAAACTGTAAACAGCTATCAGGACTTCTTGCGAGCCCCCACCTCGGAGAACGGGCAAAGGAGCCTCACCATGGACGAGCACCTCTTCGCATACCTGGGTGACTGGGTGTCCAGAACCTGGCTCGACGACGTACCCACCGTCGCGCAGTCCGTCGCCAGGCGGGCGATTCTCGACTGCGTGGGCGTCACGCTGGCGGGGCGCGATACCGACGTGGGCGAGGTGCTGAGCCGGTACATCGAGTCGTCCGGTACGACGGGGAAGGCGACTCTCATCGGTCGCCCTGGTACCACGTCCACCGAGCACGCGGCGTTCGTGAACGCCGCCCAGGGTCATGCGCTGGACTTCGACGACTGCAACAGCTCGCTCGGCGGCCATCCGAGCGTCGTCGTGCTCCCTCCCGCGCTCGCCGTGGCCGAGGAAGTCGGCGCCACCGGGTCCGCACTGCTGGAGGCCTATGCCCTCGGGTTCGAGGTCGCGACCAAGATGGCCCGGTGCGTGAACTTCACGCACTACGAGCGCGGATGGCATCCGACCGCGACGCTGGGTGTCTTCGGTGCGACGGCGGCGGCCGCCAAGCTGATGGGTCTGGATGCACAAACCACCACCACCGCCCTGGCGATCGCCGCATCCACGGCCGCGGGCATCAAGGCCAACTTCGGCACCGCGACGAAGCCCCTGCAAGTCGGTCGGGCGGCACAGAACGGCGTGCTTGCCGCCCGGCTCGCGGCCGTGGGCGCCGACGCCAACCCCGGCGCCTTCGAGCACGGGCAGGGGTTCGGCGCCGTGTTCAACGGTGCCGACGCCTTCGATCCGTCCGCAGCGCGGCAGTCCCTCGCCGACCCGTGGGACCTGGTCGACCCGGGCCTCACGGTGAAGCGGTACCCCTGCTGCGCCAGTACGCATGGAGCGATCGACGCGGCGCTCGTCCTGCGGGAGGGGTTGGACGAGGTCGATTCCATCGAGCAGGTACGGATCTGGACCCATCCGCGACGGCTGCGGCATACCAACCGTCCCGAGCCGTCCGCCGGGCTGGAGGCGAAGTTCAGCGTCCAGTACGTCGTCTCCCGGGCCCTGTGGTCCGGCGGGGTCGGTCTGCTCGACTTCACGCCGGACGCGATCACCGAGCGACCGGTCCGCGAGCTGATGGGGCGAGTCGTGGCCGAGCCGATGCCCCAGGAGCGCTGGGGCGCGGACCACTTCCCTGCGGAGGTCGAGCTGTCGGTGGGCGGGCTCACGCACCGCCATCGGGTCGAACGTCCGAAGGGCAACGGTCCCGCGGCGGCGTTGACCGACGAGGAGCTCACCGCGAAGTTCATGGACTGCTGCCGGGCGGCGGGTGTGGCGGACGAGGACGGCAAACGCCTTCAGACGGAGATCCTGATGCTCGAGGCCGTGGACGACCTGGCGACCATCACCGAGCCGCTCGCCGACGGCTCCTCCGACAGGTGGTGACCCGACCGGCGCCGCGGGTGGTCGTACTCGACGACTACGAGGGCTTCCTCGCACGATCACCGGTCCTCTCGGCGCTGGACGGCCGGATCGAGCTGGTTCCCTACGATCGTCCGCTGCGAGAAGCCGACCTGGAGGCGGCGCTCAGGGACGTCCCGATCGTCATCGCGCTCCGGGAGCGCACTCCCTTTCCCGCGGATGTCCTCGCCCGGATGCCGGACGTCGAGCTGCTGCTGCAGACCGGCGGGCACGCCTATCACATCGACCGGGACGCCGCGACCAGCTCGGGGATCGCCGTCGCCCTCGGTCGGGCTTCGATACGTCCCTCACCCGTGATCGCCGAGCTCGTGGTCGGTCTCATGATCGCCTGGTACCGCGGAATCGTGCCGGCCGTCCAGGGCATGCGGTCCGGCGCCTGGCCGGCGCAACCGGGCCGGCTGCTGCGCGGCCGGACACTCGGCATCCTCGGCCTCGGCCGCCATGGGATCACGGTCGCCCGGGCCGCGAAGGCCCTCGGCATGCGGATCGTCGCGTGGGGGCCGAGCCTGACCGTCGAACGTGCCGCCGCGGAGGAAGTCGAGCTGCTGTCGCTGCCGCGACTGCTGACGCAGGCCGACATCGTCTCCGTCCATCTTCGCCTCTCGCCCGAGTCGACCGGCCTCATCGGCGCTCGGGAGCTGGAACTGATGGGCCCGAACACGTTCCTCATCAACACGTCACGGGGCGCCATCGTCGACGAGGACGCACTGCTGGCGGCGCTCCGCGATCGCCGGATCGAGGGTGCGGCACTCGACGTCTTCACCCACGAACCGCTGCCGCCCGATCATCCGTTCCGCTTCCTCGACAACGTCATCTGTACGCCGCACATCGGTTACACCGTGGATGCGGCCTTCGACGACTTCGCACGGACGAGCGTGTCACAGCTGGACGCCTATCTCCGCGGTGAGCTCGACCCAGAGCTGCTGATCAATCCGGAGGTGCTGGACCGCCACTCGGCCACCCGGGGCGGCTTTCTGGGCGGTCGTACTGCGCCTGCACCACCGCCTACCGGGCAATAAGACGACGAGCATGGAGGGCATCACATGGGCCAAGCCGATCTGACCGGACGGGTGATCGCTCACCTGCGCGATCGCCGCGAGGCCGTGCAGACACCGGCGGCGCGGGAGGCGACCGCACTGCACCTGCTGGACTCGCTGGCCGCGGTGATCTCCGGCCGGGTGATGCCGGCGGGGCGAGCCGCGGGTGAGTGGCTGGCGCACCGGCCCGGTGGCGGCCGGTCGTCCTGTGCAGGCGAGCAGGATCTCCGCCATGCGGAGGAGGCGGCGTTCGTCAACGCGATGTGCGCGCATGCGGACGAGTCCGACGACTCCCACGAGCCTTCGCGGTCGCATCCCGGCGCGTCGATCGTCCCGGTCGCGGTCGCGGTCGGCGAGCAGCGCGGCTCGGCACCGGACGAGGTGCTGGACGCGGTCACCTTGGGGTACGAAGCGTGTGCGTTGATGAACTGGCTGCTCTGGCCCACTGCCGCGGCCCGGCGCCGAACGCACCTGAGCTCGCACGCGACGGGCGGGCTGTGGGGTAGCGCGGTCACCGCCGGCGTTCTGCACGGATTCGACGACGAGCAGATGCGGTCGCTCATCGGTTACACCAGCCAGATGTCGGCGGGTCTCGCGACGTGGCTGCGAGACGAGCACCACATCGAGAAGGCGTTCGCGTTCTCCGGCATGCCCGCGTGGAACGGCGTACGCGCCGCCGGGCTGGTCGACTGCGGCTGGCCCGGCGTCAGGGACGCCCTGGACGGGGCGCCGAGCCTCTTCTCGGCCTTCGGCGCGGAGCCGCGGGAGGAGGCGCTCGCCGAGGCGGCGTCCCGACCGGCCATCGTGCTCGAGACCAACATCAAGAAGTACTGTGTCGGCTCGCCCGCGCAGGCCGCGGTGCAAGCGGCCGAGGAGCTGGTCGGCGACGGCGTGAGCGCGAGCCAGGTGAGCGCCCTGCGCATCCATCTCCCGACGGATCTCGCCTACATCGTCGACCAGCGGGACATGACCAACATCAACGTCCAATACCTCGCGGCGGTGACACTCGTCGACGGCCGGTGCACCTTCGCCGTGGCCCACGACGAGAACGGCGCGCAGCGGCCGGAGGTCTCGGACCTGCTCACCCGTACCGAGCTGGTGGCCGACGGCGAGATGGAGCCGATACGGCAAGCACGCGTCGAGGCCGAGCTCGTCGACGGTCGAACGCTTCGCAAGTCCGTTTTTCCAGTACGGGGTACGAAAGACGACCCGATGACGCGGGGCGAAGTGGAGGCCAAGGCGGACGACCTCATGTCCATGGCACTGGACGGCAGGTACCGAGCGGAGGTCATCGAGGCCTGCGGGCCGTTCGACGAGGCCTCCCTCCGGCGGATCGGCGACGCTCTGCGAGCCGTCCGCGAGACAGCAGTCGAACCCGCCACGGGTGGCGACCGGAAGGAGACCATACATGGAGCATGACACCACCGAGGATCAGTGGCTCGGGGCCATCGCCGGGTTCGCGACCGGTCCCGTGGCGGCGCTGGACGATACCCGGCGCGAGGCGATCGTCACCCGGGTCGTGGACACCATCGGATGTGCACTCGGTGCCGGGTCGTCGGACGCCGTCGAGGTGGTCACGGCCTACGCGGCCCGCAGGGCGAATGGTGGGCGGCACGCGACATGGGGAACCGACCTCGACGTGGACCTGGAGAGCGCGGCGCTCGCCAACGGCGTCTCGGCGCGCTATCTCGACTACAACGATGCCTACTTCGGGGTCGAGCCCATTCACCCGAGTGATGTCATCCCCACGCTTTTCGCGTGCGCGCTGGAGAACGAGCGCAGCGACGATGAGTTCCTCGACGCCGTCGCGGTGGCGTACGAAGTGGCGATGACCGCGGCGGACGAGATCACGCCGAGGCGAAGCGGATTCGACCACGTCAATGTGACCATGCTCGGAGCCGTGACGGGAGCGGCACGACTTCTCGGGCTCTCGGAGGAAAAGGCCCGGCACGCCGTATCCATCGCCGTCACCAGTCACGCCGCGTACCGGCAGGCCCGTACCGGCCAGCTGTCCATGTGGAAGGCCTTCGCCGCCGCGGACGCCTGCCGGCACGCCGCGTACGCGGCTTTGCTCGCGTCCGTGGGCGCGCGCGGACCGGCCGCCCCCTTCGCCGGGCAGCAGGCCATGTTCCGGCGTGCCCTTGGTCTGAGTCCCGACGAGTTCCCGGTCCTCACGCTGACGTCCGAAGCACCGGCACGCATCGCCGGATCGCAGATCAAGCGGTTCCCGTGCGGCTCGGTGGGGCAGAGCGCCGCCCAGGCCGCGACGGACCTCGTGGCGCGCGGCATCTCGCTGCGCGACGTGCAGTCGATCGACATCCGGCTCGACCCGAAGGCCGCGGCGCTGATGGTCAGCCCGGAGAAGCTCGAACCTCGGACCCGGGAGACCGCCGACCACTCCATTCCCTACGTCATCGTGTCGACCCTCCAGCGGGGTGCGTTGACCGTCGAGTCCTTCACCGACGGGGCGATCTCCGACCAGGAGGTTCGGTCGTTCCTCCAGGACAACGTGAAGGTGGGTGCCGATCCGGCCCTCGGCGGCGGACACGACATGGGCTTCCCGGTGGATCTGAACGTGACGTTGAAGGACGGGCGGGTGGAGGAACACGCGGTGGAGCACCCTCCCGGGTCACCCCGCAACCAGATGCCGTACGAGGAGCTCAAGACGAAGTTCGTGGGGTCACTGGACCGCTCGGCGCTGGCGGACCGGGCCGACCAGCTGTGGGACCTGACATGGTCGCTCGGCGGGGAGGCCTCGACCATTCCCCGGATCAACGAGTGCCTGCGCCACTGACCTCGTAACCCCAGGCAAGAAAGGAAAAACATGCGAGTCGTCCTGGTGACCGGAGCCGGCCGGAACCTCGGGAAGGAGATCTCCAGAGCCTTCGCGATGTCGGGTCACGCCGTGGTCATGAACGCACGGTCCGCGGACGCCGTCGAGAAGGGCGCCGCGGAGATCGTCGAGGAAGGCGGGCGGGCGGTGGGCATGCCCGGTGACGTGACCTCGGAGGAGGATGTACGCCGGATCTTCGACGAGACTCGGCGACGACTCGGAGCGGTCGACGTTCTCGTACATTGCGCGACGACTCGCGTCCATCGCGGATTCCTCGACATGTCGGTGGAGGAGTGGCGCCTACCGTTCGAGGTGGGCCTGACCGGTGCCTTCCACTGCGTGCGGGCGGCACTCCCGGAGATGATCGAGCGTCAGTGGGGTCGCGTCATCTTCCTGGCCGGGGTCTCGGGTCAGACCGGTGCGGCGAACCGCGCCGGTGTGGTGGCGGCGAAGAGCGGCCTCATCGGGCTCACGAGGGCGCTTGCGCTCGAGTTCGCCGCGACCGGCGTGACCGTCAACTCCGTCTCGCCCGGGCTCATTGACACCGAACGTGGCGAATGGACCAGTCAGGGAGACCAGTCGATCACCACGGAGCACTATCGCGCGCGTAAGGGGCAGGTTCCGGTCGGCCGGATGGGCCGGATGTCTGAGGTGACGGCCGCATGTCGTTACCTCGCCTCCGAGGACGCGGGCTTCGTCACCGGGCAGACCCTCAACGTCAACGGCGGCATGTACCTCGGGTGATCCGGCCGGCGGGGTGCGTGGTCGCTCAGTCCGCGGGCCGCTCGACGGTACGACGTTCGAGCGCGTAGTACGCCTCCAGCCCGATGACGTCCTCCAGCTCCTTGCGGATGCGGATCATCTCCTCGGGCTCGTCGCTGGGCTCACCCGACTCCTTCCATTGCCGCAACGCCGCCTGGACCGCACGGTATTGGGAGAGGGTCGCGAGGTGGGGGTTGCGCACGATCTTGTAGCCCATGCTCTCCAGCTCGGCGACCGATGGCCGCGGCCGTCCGAGGCGGTTCCCCTCACTCACTCCGTAGACCGTCGGTGCCGCGATGTCCGTCGGCGCGCGGCGGGCCTCTTCGAGCGAGTTGGGCCATACGAGGATCGCGTCGGCGCCTGCTTCGACATAGTGGGCGGCCCGGCGGATGGCCTCGTCGTAGCCGTCGGTCGCCATGGCGTCTGTCCTTGCCACGATGAGAAAATCCGGGTTGCTCCGTGCCTCTACCGCGGCCTGGAGCTTCTCCACCATCTCCTCCGTGCTGACGATGTGCTCGATGCCCTTGTGATAGTGGACCCGCTTCGGATAGATCTGGTCCTCGAGGTGGATGCCCGCCACCCCGGCGTGCTCGAACTCCCGCACCGTGCGCTGTACGTGGACGGGAGAACCGAAGCCCGCGCCCGCGTCGACGACGACCGGCAGGTTGGTCGCGATCACGATGCGACGAGCGTTCTCTACGCACTCCGTCAACGTCAGCAACGGTTCGGGTGTCATGAGATTGGCGCCGAGCGCATAGCCGCCGACGCCCACCATCTCGAAGCCCGCATCGCGGGCGAGCCGACCGGTCAGTGGGCTGTAGACGATCGGGCAGGGGATGGTTCCGGGGCGGGCCATCCGTTCACGCAAAGCTCCGACCGGGTCTTGCATGGGACGCTGAGTCCTCCTCCACATGCCGACGGCACGTCTACTGTCAACTGTAGACTAGCGCCGTGACGACACTCGGAATGGTGGTCGGCGACGGGATCGGCCGCGAGATCGTACCGGCGACCATCGACGTCGTGGACGCATCGCTGGCGAGCGCCGGGTGCGATGCCGTGTCCTGGGTCGAGCTGCCGACGGGCTGGGCCGGTCTGGAAGAGGCCGGCGACACGCTTCCCGAAACCACCCGGAAGACCCTGGCCGAGCTGCCGGGCTGGATCATGGGTCCGCACGACAGCTCCGCCTACCCGGAACCGTGGCGTACTCGGCTGAGCCCGCACGGCAACCTGCGCCGGCGGTTCGAGCTGTACGCCAACATCCGTCCGGTCCGGTGCCTTCCGGGAGTGAAATCCACGGTGTCGGACATGGATCTCGTGTTCGTGCGGGAGAACACCGAAGGTTTCTACTCGGATCGCGCGATGCACGCCGGTGGCGGCGAGATCATGCCGACCTCTGACGTGGCCCTGAGCATCGGAGTCTTCACCAGACGCCGTGCGGAGCAGATTGCGCACGCCGCGTGTCGACTGGCTCAGCGACGCCGAGGGCTGGTCACGGTCGTACACAAGGCACATGTGCTCGGACTCAGCTTCGGGATGTATCTCCGTGCTGCCGAAGAGATATGCGCGGAGTACTCCGGGGTGACGCTCGACGGTGTGCATGTGGACGCCGCAACCGTCCATCTGGTCCGTGACCCGGGTCGGTTCGACGTCCTCATCACCGAGAACATGCACGGTGACATCCTCTCCGACCTGGCGGGGGAGCTCGCCGGAGCGCTCGGCATGTCACCGTCGCTCAACGCCAGTGACCGGCAGGCAATGGCCCAGGCCGCGCATGGTTCCGCCCCGGACATCGCCGGGCAGGGAATCGCGAACCCGGTCGGCCTGATGCTCTCCGCGGGGATGCTGCTGGAATGGCTGGCGGGGCAAGGTCATGGCGAAGGGTACGCGCGGGCGGGTCATGGACTTCGACAAGCCGTGGAGGCCGCTCTTCACGACGGCCGTGGCACCCCCGACCTCGGGCGGGAGGACACCACGGCTTCGTTCGCGTCCGCGGTCGTACAGCGGTTGCGCTGATCGGCGCCTTCGTACAACCTACTCGGGAACGACCTACTCGCCGGCGCGCTCTCGGTACGCCCGCAGGTAGGACTCTCGGGTTGCGGCCATGTGCGACCGCATCACCTCCACCGCGCGTTCCTCGTCGCCTCTCTCGATGGCGCGGAGCAGGCGGTTGTGTTCTCGCCATGCACTGAGACTGCGTTTGAGTACGCCGGGCGAGAAGTACCAGCTGGTGCGTTTGCCGAGGTGCTCCAGCAGGTCGACGAGTGCCTGGTTGCCGGTGAGTTCGACGATCCCCCGGTGGAATACCTGTGACCCCTCCTGGTGAAACTGCCGAGCCTCCTCGTCGAGCTCCTTGGGATCGTCCGACGTGTGTTCCCGCCATACGCCGGTAAAGCGATCGACCACCTCTCGCAGTTCCTTCAACCGTTCCTTGCGATCGTCACCCGAATGCGTTCCCCGGGCCGCCAAGCGAGCACCCTCGACCTCGAGGAGCGTCCGCACCTGGAAGTAGTCCTCGAGCTCTTCGAGGCTCGGTTTCCGGACGTATGCACCATGCCGCGGACGTAGCTCGACCCATCCCTCGCGCGCCAGCATCTGCAGCGCTTCACGAATCGGACCCCGTGAGACACCGAGCTCTTGGGCAAGCTCGGTCTCCACCAGGCGCTGGCCCGGCTCGAGACGGTTTCGCGCGATGAGCGCCTCAAGCGTCTCGTAGACCTGCTGCCGTAAGGGCGCCGTGGGCGCCAGCGGTTGGTAGATGCTCATGTTTCGTGCCCTAGATCCCGACTCGTGAGTAGCGCTGACACTCTAGCTCGACCACACCGTCTGGCATGGCTTCATCCCCTCACGTGCGTGGCGCGAACCCCTGGAGCGACGACGAATCATGTCGATTGTTTATGTAGACTGTATCGTGTCAACAAATAGCGGTGATACTCCCGCCGACGTCTCCGTGCCCGAGATCCGCCTCCTCTCCGCAACCGGGATGCTCGGAACCGGATTCCCGGAAGAGTCCCTTCGCCGCGGTCTCGAGCTGGATCCACACCTGATCGGCTGCGACGCGGGATCCACGGACGCCGGCCCGACCGATCTCGCGACCGGGCGTTGTCGTTACCCGGCGGAGGCCTACCGTCGCGATCTACGACTGCTGCTTCCGGCGGCCCTCGGCGCCGGGATCCCGCTGATCATCGGCTCGGCCGGTGGCGCCGGCGGCGACGCCAATGTGGACTGGGCGCGCCGGATACTTCAGGAGGTTGCCCACGAGTTGCGGCTCGGGTTTCGCCTGGCGGTGATCTATTCGGGGCAGGACAAGGCCGATCTGAAGAAGAGGCTGGGCGAGGGCCGGATCATTCCGTTGCCGAACTCGCCGGCGGTCGACGAAGCCTCGATCGACGAGAGCACGACCATCGTGGGGGTCATGGGAACGGAGCCGATCGTGGCCGCCCTGCGGGCCGGTGTGGACGTCGTACTCGCCGGCCGCGCGACGGACCCGTCCATCTTCGCCGCGTTGCCTCTTCTGCGCGGTGCTCGCCCCGGCCCCGTCTGGCATGCCGCGAAGATCCTCGAGTGCGGGGCGGCCGCGGTCGAGCACCGGACCACGCCGGACTGCCTGTTCGCCGCGCTACGCGGGGACGAGATCGTGGTGCAAGCGCCGAACCCGGCACTGCGCTGTACCCCGACCAGCGTCGCCGCGCACAGTCTTTACGAGAACGCCGACCCGTTCCGAATCGTGGAGCCGTCCGGGACGCTCGACACGACGCACGCCCGGTATGAGGCGGTCGACGACCGCGTCGTCCGGATCACCGGAAGCCGGTTCGTTCCAGCCGACCCGTACACCGTCAAGTTGGAGAGCGTCCGTCTGGCGGGTCACCAGACGGTGGTGGTCGCCGGCGTACGCGACCCGGTCATCCTCGAAAACCTCGACGACTTTCTCGAATCGTGCCGGGAGGGCATCGAAGCCCGGGTCGCGCGCACCTACCGTGACCTGCCGCGAGCGAGCTGGTCGGTCCGGTTCCGTGTGTACGGCCGGGACGGCGTACTGGGTCATGCCGAGCCGCTGCGGGAGGCGCTGCCGCACGAGGTCGGACTGATCATCGAGATCACGGCCGCCGAGCAGGAGGTCGCGAACAACATCGCCGCGACGGCCCGGCATCAGACCCTGCACCAGCCGATGCCGGGATGGCACGGCTTCCTCGGCAACATCGCGCTGCCGTACGGAGCGAACGACCTCGTACGCGGGCCTGTCTACGAGTTCAACATGAACGCGGTGGTGGTGCCGGATACGCCGGAGGAATTGTTTCGCACGGTCATCGTCGACCTGCCGGAGACCGGCTCCGTCGGGGCGGGTGTCTGATGGCGCGGCTGCGGGATCTCGCCCGGTTGATCAGGAGCAAGAACGCGGGCCCCTTCGAGCTGACCTTCGACATCATGTTCGTCGATCCGTCGGTGTACGAACGGGTCAAGCGTTCCGGTGCCATCGACGCGCAAGTCTTCGCCCGGCTCTTCGGAGTGCCCGAGGGGTCGGTGCGGGTCTACGCGTACGACCCGGCCTTCTCCTACAAGATCACGATCCCCCGTCCTTCGGTCAGCGGCTCGGTTTGGGTGATGGCGACGTGTACGGCGCCCAGCAGTTCGGCCCGCTGGTCGACCTCGACGTACCGGTCGAGGAGCCTCCCGCCGGCCCGGGCCGGCAGTCCTGAGCACCCCGCGCTCATGCTAGGCTGTCGTCAATTGCTTACAGTTCACAGAATGCGCCGCGATGCGGTGGAGTCAGTGACGCGGCGAAGGAGGCACATGACAAAAGGTGTCGGCCACGTCATCGTGGTGGGAGCCGGCAACGCGGCTCTGGTCGCCGCACTGGCCGCTCACGAGCAAGGGGCGAAGGTCACGGTGCTCGAGGCAGGCACCCGTGAGGAGCGTGGAGGCAACAGCCGGTTCGCCGGTGCGACGTTTCGGTTCGCACACGACGGCATGGACTCCATCGCGCCGCTGATCGCCGACGAGTCGAAGGACCTACTGCCGGTCTCCACCACGAAGCCGTACCCACAGGCGGACTTCGCCCGCGACCTGATGGAGACGTCCGGTCGGCGCGCCGACCGCGCCCTCACCCAGGTGCTGGTCGAGGAGTCGTACGACACCGTCCGCTGGATGCGGGACAAGAACGTCAAGTGGGAGCTCGCCACCCGTAAGTTCATCGACGCGAGCAAGCTCTCGGAGCAGGAGCCGTACGTGCTGCCGCCGGGCGGTGCAGTGCGCGTGCTCCACGAGGGCATCGGCCTGATGGACGATCTCTTCGCCGCGGTGGAGGCGACCGACATCGAGGTGTGGTACGACTCGCCGGCGCATTCCCTCATCGCGGACGGTTCCACCGTGACCGGGGTGAGAGTCCGTCGTCCGCACGAGTTCGTGGACCTGAGCGGTTCGGTGATTCTCGCCTGCGGTGGCTTCGAGTCGAACCCCGAGATGCGGCTCCGGTACCTCGGATCGGGTTGGGAGCTGGTCAAGGTTCGCGGCACCCGCTTCAACCGCGGCACCATGCTGGAGGAGGCGCTGCGCGCGGGTGCCCAGTCCACCGGCCACTGGGGCGGATGTCATGCCACACCCGTCGCGTGGGACGCCCCCGACGTCGGCGACCTGGCACTCACCGACAGCACCGGCCGGCATTCGTACCCGTACGGGATTCTGGTGAACCGCGACGGACGGCGCTTCCTCGACGAGGGGGAGCGGTACTACCTCCACACCTACGCCAAGACCGGCTCGGCCATCCGAGCCCAGCCGCAGGCCTGGGCGGCGCAGATCTTCGACCAGAAGACCCTCGAGTGCCTCCAGCCGCGCTACAGCACGCAACAGCCGGTGGTCGCCGACACCGTGCGGGAGCTGGCGGTCGGGCTGGGTATCGCACCGGACGCGCTGGAACGCACGATCGACGCGTTCAACGCGGCCGTGCCCGAGGACTCCGGCGGGTTCGATCCGCTCGTGGAGGACGGGCTGGCGGCGACCGGTATCGATCCGCCGAAGCGCAACTGGGCGCTCGCGCTCGACGCTCCGCCCTTCGTCGCGTACCCGGTGACGGCCGGGATCACCTTCACGTACGGCGGCCTCCGGATCGACACCGAGGCCCGGGTGATCGACAACGAGGGCCGCCCGATGCCGGGCCTGTACGCGACCGGGGAGATCACCGGCGGCTTCTTCTACGACAACTATCCGGGAGGGTCGGGTCTGATGCGTGGTGCCGTGTTCGGGCGGCGAGCCGCCGCGTCTGCTGTGACCGATCGGGCATAAACGGGAGGTAGCACATGACGACCACCGGTGATCTCGTCGAGAAGGTGCGTGCTGTCTCGTACGAGACGCTTCCCCGCGAGGCGATCGAGATGGCGCGACACGTCTGCCTGGACGGCATCGGCGTGACGCTGGCGGGAGCCACGGAGCCCCTCGGACTCGGCTCACTGGTGACCCGCTACGTGCGAGGCTCGGCCGGATCCCCTCAGGCGTCGGTGGTCGCGGGTGGGTTCAAGACGTCGATGACGGACGCCGCGTTCGCCAACGGCACGATGGCGCATGCGCTCGACTTCGACAACACGTGGTACCCGATGAACCACCCGACCTCACCCACGTTGCCGGCCATTCTCGCGCTGGCCGAGCATTACGGGTCGAGCGGACGTGACGTGATCACCGCGATCGTCGCGGCCTTCGAGGTGCAGGCACGCCTCCGGATGGCGAGCACGGGGCTGCACACCGGACGCGGGTTCCACAAGCCCGGCATGACCGGACTGATGGGCGCGGTCGCCGCCGGGATCAGCTTGCTCGACCTCGACCAGGAGCAGGCCGAGACGGCGTTCGGCATCGCCGGGTCGCGGGCCGGCAGCCTGAGCGTGAACACCGGCACCATGACCAAGTCGAGCCACTCCGGCCATGCGGCTCGGATGGGACTCGAGTCGGCGGTTCTGGCGAGCATGGGCTGGACCGCGACGCCGGACGTGTTCGGGCCGTCCGGATACTTCGACACCTTCATGCGCGATGACCAGGATCCGGCGCTCCTGTTGCGTGACTTCGGGAGCCCGTTCCGGATGG
Organism: Propionibacteriales bacterium; assembly: GCA_009377795.1. Taxonomy (GTDB): domain Bacteria; phylum Actinomycetota; class Actinomycetes; order Propionibacteriales; family Nocardioidaceae; genus WHTJ01. The sequence continues at coordinate 14,197 of WHTJ01000032.1, forward strand.
TGCAGCCCGGCGTGGGCTTCAAGAAGCATCCGTCGAACTACTTCACGCACCGGGCCATCGACGCCGCGCTCGCCATCCGGGAGCGTCCGGGGTTCGAGCTCGGCGCCCTGCGCTCCGTCGATGTGGTGTTCCCTCCGCTGGAGTACGTCAACCGCCCGAATCCCACGTCCGGACTGGATGGCAAGTTCAGCGTTCAGTACACGACCGCTCTCGCGTTTCTCGACGGCCGCGTCACGATCGACTCGTTCACGAGCGAGCGCCGGTTCGCGGACGACGTGGAAGACCTGCTGCCGAGGGTCGCCCTCCATCTCGATCCCGACATCCCGATCGAGTTCGAGAAGCTCCATGTCGTGGTGACCGCGCACATGGCGGACGGACGAGAGTTCAACGAGCGGATCGACGAGCTCACCGGGATGCCCGGAGTGCCGCTGTCTCGCGGGCAGCGAATGGACAAGTACCTCATGTGCGCCGAACGCGTGCTGGATCACGACGACGCCGTCGCGCTGGCCGGTCTGATCGAGCGACTCGACGAACTTCCGGACGTGCGGGGTGTCATGGAGATCGCCGGAGCGCAGCCCGGGGGCGGGCAGGACGGCGACGGTGCCGATGGATAGAGACCCGACTCCAGGGCCGTACCTGGCGGAGTCGATGAGCGGTTTCGCGGAGATCACCGGCCTGCCCGACGGTCCGCCGACCCTTCCGCCGTTCGGCCTGGCCGACGGGATCGCCGGTATGGCCGCCGCGTCCGCGGTCGTGATGGCCCTCTACCACCGCGATGCCAGGGGCGGGACCGGTCAGGTGATCGGTCCGGTGCGCATGCAGAACGTGCTGTTCCGGATGTCGGAGACGCCGGGTGCGATCCGGTGGACCGGAAGACGTCTCGGGGCGGACACGGATGCGGTGTTCATGGACGAGCTGGGTGTGTCCGAGGACCGGCTGCGCGAGCTGCGGGAGCGTGGCGCCGTTGCCTGATCCGTCGACGCATCGCAGCTTCCGTACGAGGACGAGAGGACCGGACCGGTGACCGAGAGGGCGAATGTGGAACTTCCGCGGACGCGCGGCGCGGCGGGTGACGGCAGGTACGTCGAGCGGCTCGCGTCGTTCGCCGCGCGATGCCGGGACGACGGCGTGCCCGACGACATCCGCACAAGCGTGCGCCAGCGCGTCGTCGACATCCTGGGCATCTGTGTCGCGGCACAGGAGCTGGAGACCAGCGGCGCGGCCGTGGACCACGCGCTCGACTCGGCCGGCGTCGAGCAGTCCCACGTCATCGGCCGAGGGAGACGTGTACCGGCCGCACCCGCCGCGTTCGCCAACGGCGTACTCGCGCACTCGCTCGACTACGACGACACCCACCTGCCGTCCGTCCTGCATCCCAGCGCCAGCGTCGTCCCGGCCGGTCTTGCGGTCGCGGAGATGCAGGGTGCCGACGGTCGTGACGTGGTGGCCGCGATCGCGGCCGGTCTGGAGATCTGTGTACGCCTCGGCATGGCGGGGTACGACGAGGAGGCGGGCAACTCCCTGTTCTTCGAGCACGGCCAGCATGCGACGTCGATCTGCGGTGTGGTCGGCTCGGCCGCGACCGCGGCCCTGCTCATGGGGCTGGATGCGGAGCGGGTCGCCCATGCGATGGCGATCTCGGCGAGTTTCGCCAGCGGCATCATCGAGGGCAACCGGATGGGTGGGACGGTCAAGCGTACGCACTGCGGGTGGGCCGCCCAGGGCGGAGTGCAGGCCGCGCAACTCGCCAAGCGCGGCTTCACCGGGCCGCCGACCGTTCTCGAAGGACGGTTCGGCTTCTACCGGGCGTTTCTCGGGGGGAGGTTCGACGCCGACCAGCTCGACGAGGGTCTCGGCACCCGATGGGAGATCCACCGGATCTTCCTGAAGCCGTACCCAGCCAACCACTTCACCCATGCCGGCATCGACGCGGCGATCAGCCTGCGTGAGCAGGGCGTACGCCCGGAGGACGTCGAGTCGGCGACGTTGGGGATCGCCGCTCCCACCATGCCGACCATCGGTGACCCGATCGAGGTCAAGCGCACACCGGAGACCGGGTACCAGGCGCAGTTCAGCGGTCCCTACACGGTCGCCGCGGCGTTCTTCGGCGGAGACGGACTCGGGCTGGGTCTCGGGGACTTCAGCGAGCGGCTGGTGCGCGACCCCGCGCGCCGCGAGCTGATGGCCCGCATCGACGTGGTGGTCGACCCGCGCTGCGACGAGATCTTCCCCCGTCAGCTTCCGGCCGTGCTGCGGGTGAGGACCCGCGACGGTCGTGATCTCGAGGCGGCGGTGTTCACCAGTCGCGGTGGTCCGGATCGACCGCTGACCGAGGACGAGATCCGGCAGAAGCTTCGCGACAACGTCCGCGGCTGGATCGGCGAGGGGGCGGTCGAGCGCATCGCCGCGATCGTCGAGAGCGACGAGGCACTCGACGACGTCGGGGCGGTGCTGCGAGCCACCTCCTAGATCCGCGATGATGTCGCGAACCCTTCGATGTGACGTGAGTGAGGAGTGCATATATGCCAGTCGTCGGTGCGGATGAGCTACGGGAGTGCATGGAGGCCATCTACGAAGGGGTGGGTGTCCCGCCGGAGGAGGCCCGGCTGGTGGCCCGTCACCAGCTGGAGAACTCCCTGGCCGGACACGACTCTCACGGGGCCCTCCGGACCCCGGCGTACGTACGGCTGATCCAGGAGGGACGCATCGTCCCCGGCGCCCGCTGGGAGATCCTGAACGACTACCCCGCGACGCTGCTCGTGGACGGCCACTGGGGGCTCGGGTTCGTGGTCACCGAGGCCGCGATGGAGCTCGCACTCGAGAAGGCTCGCACGGTCGGCGTGGCCGCGCTGTCCATTCGCCGCCAGGGTCACGTCGGGCGCCTGGGTGCGTACACCGCCCAGGCGGCCGAGGCTGGGATGGCCGCGCTCATGATGGCCGACTCGGGACGAGCGCCCAAGGCCGTCGTCCCCTTCGGCGGAACCGACGCCAGGCTCGGCACGAACCCGATCTCGATCGGGCTTCCGGCCGACGTTCCGGGCAACGTCGTCGTGGACTTCGCGACCAGCGCCGTCGCCGGCGGGAAGATACGGTTCGCGCACGGCTCGGGCAACGCCGTCCCCAAGGGCTGGATCGTCGACCGCGACGGGAATCCCTCGACGGACCCCGCCGCGTTCCTGAACGGCGGTACGCTCATGCCGCTCGGCGGCGACCAGGGCCACAAGGGATACGCGCTCTCCTTCGCGGTCGAGTCGCTCGCCGCCGTGCTGTCCGGCATCGGGTTCGGCTCCGACCCTGACGGTTTCCCGAACGACGGGATCCTGCTCGTCCTCCTGAACATCGCGATGTTCCGGTCGCTTGAGGGGTTCCGGGAGGAGATGCGGGAGTTCGTCGAGTACGTCAAGGCCTCGCCGCCGGCGCCGGGAGTCGAGACGGTCCTCTACCCCGGTGAGCTGGAGCAGCGTCGGCGGGAGGAACGTCTCCGCGATGGAATCGCCGTGCCGGAGAAGATCTGGAGTGAGCTGCAGTCGTTGCGTCGTCAGTTCGTCGCATCACCGTAGGAGTGCGATCCGTCGCCGACCCCATCATCGGTAGTGGGGGATGAGCGTCGTCCCGATCCTTTCGATGTTCTTCATCGCCTGCTTCTGAGGCATGCCTGGCCACTGCACCCGGACGATCAGTTCGGTCATGCCGAGACGGTCCCGACAACGGTCGATCTCCGCGATGCAGTCTTCCGGAGATCCCAGGATGAAGCGGTCCTTGATGAGTTCGTCGAAGTCGCCGTCGAAGTCGTCGCCCGTGGGAAGCGCCTTGTCCTGTCCCCAGTCGGCGTACACCTGGTACTTCGGGAACAGCCAGGGTGCCGCCTCCCGGATGGCGGATATCCGATCCTCGGCGACGTAGACCTCCCGTCGCAGGGGCAGGTGTTCCGGCATCGGCTTGCCGACCTCCGCCAGCGCGGGCCGGTAGACCTCCTCGACCTGCCGCGTGAGCGTGTCCAGCCGAGCATGGGGGTTGAGTATCCAGGTGTCCGCCAGGCGGGCGGCGCGGCGGACCGCGGCGTCGCTGTTGGCCCCCATCCAGATCGGCGGGTGTGGTTTCTGCACTGGGCGCAACGTGAGGGCGGCATCGTCGAGTCGGCAGTGGGGGGTGTCGAGGGAGGCCGTCGTCCCGGCGAGCAGGCGGGTCACAACCTGGAGGTTCTGTTCGAGTCTCGTGACTCGGTCTTTCCGGCTGATGCCGAATGCAGCCAACTCGACGTCGCGGTAGCCGAGCCCGACACCGAAGCGCAGTCTGCCTTCGGTGATGACGTCGAGGGTGGCGATCTGCTCGGCAACCTCCACTGGGTTGAGAAGCGCGAGCAGCAGAATGGAGGTGCCCAGCTTCATCTCGCCCGCCTCCGCGGCAAGCCTCGCCAGCATCGGCACCGATTGCAGCTCCTGGAACGGACTGCTCAGGAAGTGCTGACCCGTCACGACCATGTCGAAGCCAAGCTCGCGAGCGAGGCGCACCTGCTCGACCTTCTCGCGTACGGCCACCGCCATGGAGACGTCGACGGGATGTTGGGTGCAGAGCAGCATCGCGAATTGGAGCCGCGGCTCTCCGGAACTGTATTCCCGCATGGCGGAGACGGTACCTGATGTCATCTGGAGATTTAAGACTGTTGACAGTTGACCGCCGCCTCATTAACGTGAAATCGCACGCTACACATTGCACCGTCGGAGACCCGGAGGTTGTCCGCGTGACTGTCCGTAGATCGCGTAAGACGCGTCGTGGCTCGGTCCCTGTCGTGGGACTGGTGGCAGCCTTCGGGCTGCTGTTGGCGGCCTGCGGCTCCGGGGGAAGCTCTGCAGAGCAAGAGAACGGGGAGAACGGGGCGTTCTACCAGGAGGGCGACCGGGTTGAGGTCGTCGTGCCGTTCTCGCCGGGTGGCGGTACGGACACGCTGGCCAGGATCGTCGCCCCGCATCTCGCCGAAGAGCTCGGTGTCGAGATCGTGGTACAGAACAAGCCCGCCGGTGGCGGCGTCGTCGCGGTCAACGAGTTCATCAACCAGACCGAACCCGACGGGAAGACCATTCTGTTCAGCAGCTCGTCGAACCACATCCCGCCGATCGTGGGGCAGACGGGTGTCGAGTACGCCTTCGACGACTTCGCCCCGGCGGCCGGATTTCCGATCGGTGGCGTGATCTACTCCCACGCCGACTCGGAGTTCACCGAGCCGGAGGACATCACCGGCCCCAACCAGCCGGAGCAGATCAACTACTCCGGCCAGCCGCCGGCAGGAGGCGAGCTTCGAATCCTGCTGATGTTCGAGATGTACGAGGCCGACATCAACACTGCACTGGGGTTCGAGGGCCGTGGCGATGCTCGGCTCGCCTGGGAGCAGGGCGAGGCCGACATCAGTTATGACACGACCCCCGCCTACCTCGCCGATGTCGCTCCACTGGTCGAGTCCGGCGAAGCCGTCCCGCTGATGTCGTTCGGCACCGTCGAAGGCGACGAGCTCGTTCGGGACCCGGTGTTCCCGGACCTTCCGTCGCCCGCCGAGGTCTACGAGAACGCATTCGGCGAGGAGCCGTCGGGCGACGCCTTCGAGGCGTACAAAGCCCTGTCGGTGGCGACCTTGGCGATGAACAAGGGGATCCATCTTCAGGCCGACGCGCCCGAGGCGGCCCAGGAGGAGCTGGCCGCGGCCATGGAGGCGATCGGGGCGAGCGAGGAGTTCGAGAAGCAGGCCGAGGCCGAGCTCGGCGGCACGCCGCTCCTCCTGGGCCCGGACGTCGAGAACGCGTGGAACGCGATGGCCGAGGTCGATTCCGAGAGCTCGGAGGTCCAGTGGCTCATTGACTGGCTCGCCGAGACCTATGACGTGTCGGTCGACGAGATGTCCGACTGAGCGACCGCCTCGCCGGGCGGTCGATCCGCCGAGGTGTCGCCGCGCGGCCACCCCCACAGGCCCGAGTGAAGGACGAGGACACGAGGCGTGATCGAACCCGCATTGGAGGCGCTGAGCCTCACCCTGCGCCCCGACACGCTGATCTTCCTCGTCCTGGGCGTGCTGCTGGGGATCGTCGTCGGAATCCTCCCCGGACTCGGCGGTGTCGTGGGTCTCTCCGTGCTCCTGCCTTTCGTCTACGGCATGGAACCGGCGCAGGGGATGGCCATGATGCTCGGCCTGGCCGCCGTCACCAACACCTCGGACGTCTTCCCGAGTGCCCTCATGGGAGTGCCGGGGGCGTCGAGCGCGCAGGCCACGATCCTGGACGGCTACCCCCTGACCCGGCAGGGCAAGGGTCTCACCGTGCTCGCCGCGAGCTTCTCCGCCTCGCTGGCTGGTGGGCTGATAGGCGCGTTCGTCCTCTACTTCTGCATCTTCGCGGCCCGGCCGATCATCCTCACCTTCGGGTCGCCAGAGCTGTTCATGCTCATCCTGCTCGGCCTCAGCATGGTCGGAGTGCTGTCTCGCGGTGCCACCCGAGCCGGGTTGCTGGCCGCCTTCATCGGACTGATCCTCGGGGCGGTCGGCGCCGCTCCCACGGCACCGGAGTATCGCTTCACCTTCGACCAGCTCTACCTCTTCGACGGCATACCGCTGGCGGTGCTCGCCCTGGGTCTGTTCGCCGTCCCGGAGATCGTCGACCTACTCGTCGAGGGTGGGTCGATCGCCGAACGCGGCGAGCTCAGGGGTTCGAGGAAAGAGGGGATCCTGGCGGTCTGGACGCACAGGTGGCTGGTCGTCCGCAGCGCCATCGTCGGAACCTTCATCGGGTTCCTGCCGGGTCTCGGCAGCAGCGTGGGTCACTGGATGGCGTACGGTCTCGCGTCGCAGACGCGGAAGGACAACAAGTTCGGCAAGGGCGACATCCGCGGTGTGATCGCACCTGACAGCGCGAGCAACGCGGGCGACGGTGGTGCACTCGTGCCCACCTTGTTGTTCGGCATCCCCGGGAGCGGAAGCTTCGCCGTACTCCTCGGGGGGATGACCCTTCTCGGGCTCCAGCCCGGCCCCAGCATGCTCAACGACGACCTCCCCCTGGTCGTCTCCACGGTGTGGACCCTCACGCTGGCGAACGTCCTGGCGACGCTGGTGTGCCTGGGCGCGAGCATGTACGTGGTGAAGCTGACTCAGGTACCGGCCCAGAAGCTCGCGCCGTTCGTCCTGGTCATCATCGTCGTGGCCGCCTATCAGAGCAGCAGGCATTGGGGAGACATCCTGACGCTGCTCGTACTCGGGACAATCGGTTGGATCATGAAGCAGCTGAACTGGCCGCGTGCGCCGTTGCTGGTCGGATTCGTCCTGTCCGTTCCGGCCGAGCGTTACCTGTGGACCTCGACCGCCACCTTTGGTGCCAGCTGGCTGACCGACCCGCTCGTGATCGTGATCGGCGTCGTGATCGCCATCGTCCTCCTGTCCGGCACGATGCTGCAGCGCAAGATGGAGGAGACGACCCAGGTCGCGAGCCGGGTCGAGGAGCCGCGGTCGTCGGGTGGTGCGTCGACATGAGCCAGAGTCCCGATCCGGTGGGCGGCGAGCGCGGCGGAGTCGTACGGCTGTCCGAGCTCGAGCCGCGTACGGACCTTCCAGGACACCCCGGCCTCAGCGCGTACCGGTTCGTGCGTCCGCCGGAGGCGCTGTCTCGCTGGCTCCTGGTGACCCTCGACGTCGTGGAGCACGGTGGGGGCATCGACCTCCACCACCACGCCGGACTCGACGCCGACCACGCCTACTACGTCATCGAGGGAACGGTCACCGCGACCATCGGCGACGAGACCTTCGAGGCCGGACCCGACTCACTGCTCGTCTTCCCGTCCGGCATGAGGCACGGGCTGACCGTGACCAGCGAGACGGGGGCCCGGCTTCTCCGCCTGGGTGCGTCGCCGACCGGCCGCGCCAGCGGGGGAAGCGTCTTCGTACAGGAGGAGATCGCCGCCGAAGAGGACGTCGAGAGGTCCCCATGTCACCACTGACCATCCTCCGTCTCGGGTTCCCGGCCATGTGGCTCGTCGTCTTCAGCTATACGGCCTGGGAGGCACGGAGCTTTCAGTCCAACTCGGGGGTCTTCCCGTTCTGGATCTCGGTGGGCGGGATCGTCGTCGCCGCGGTGACGTTGGTGGCGGACACGCGCGCCCTGCGCAAGCGGACGCTGACCATGGGCGGTTCCTCGGCCAAGCTCGCCAGGGAGACGGGGGAGGACGGTGGGGAAGCGGCGGGAGCGGCGCTTGCCTTCCGGCGGTCGGCCCGGTACGGCGGCTGGCTTGTCGGCCATGCGGTGATGATCTGGCTCATCGGGGCGGTCGCCGCCTCTGCGCTGTTCGTCGCCCTGTTCCTGCTCGTCGAAGCACGCGCAGGCTGGAAACTTGTCGTCGCCGGCCCGGTCCTGGTGGCGGCCGGGCTGATGACCCTCGCCTCGGCAATCAACCTGTTCTGGCCGCCGGCGCTATTGCCCATCATCGGATAGCCGGCCGCCGGTCGTACCGGATCTCAGGATCGGGATGGCTCCGGACGGCGCTGGCTGAAGCGACGCTCGAAGACCTCCTCCGCGATCCGGTTGCGCATCATCTCCGTCGACCCGCCGGCGATCATCCATCCACGGATGCGTCGTACGTAGTACTCCATGGGAGACGAGGCCGAATAGCCGGATGCTCCGCAGATCTGCAGCGCCTGGTTGGCCACCTCGAACGCGGCCTCGTTGGCGTAGCACTTGGCGATCGCCGCCTCGGCGGCGTTCGGCGCACCCTGGTCGGCGTTCGACACCGCGCGGTAGATGAGGAGCCGCGCGGCGTCCAGTGACATTCGCATGTCCGCGAACTTCCACTGCAGACCCTGGAACTCGCACAACGGGCGGCCGAACTGCTCGCGCGTCCTGGCGTGCTCGACCGCGCGGTCGAAGGCGGCCTGCGCCAGTGAGAGGGCGCGCACGGCGTTGCCGACCCGTTCTACGCCGAAGATGGTGAACATCCGTCGTAGCGCATCGTTGTCGAGCAGCACATGATCGCGCGGTACGCGACAGTCGTCCATGTAGAGAGCGGCGTGCCGCTCTCCCGACATGTACCGCTCGCCGGGCCCGCGCGTGAAGCCGGGTGCGTCGACGGGTACGACGACGCACCCGATGTCCCGCGTTCGTGGACCGAACCGGCACCATACGACCGAGTGGGTGAGGTCGGGGCCGTGTGAACTCCAGACCTTGTTTCCGTTCAGTACGACGTCGCCTCCGTCGTACCTCGCATTCGTCCGCAGATCGGTCAGTCCGGACCCCGCTTCGGTCTCGCTCATCCCCGCTCCGACGAGAGCCCTGCCCGCCAGCAGCTCCGGCAGCAGCTCCCGTTTGACCCGCTCGCTTCCGAAAGTGCTCACCTGCCGGATGGCCCCGAAGTTGGTGGCCTGCACCGCGTCGCCACTGTGCGGACAGACCTCGCTGACCGCCTCCATGACCAATACGGCGTCGAGCAGCGTCCCGCCCTGGCCGCCGTCCTCCTCGGGGACCGCTATGCCCGTGAAGCCGGCCTCGGCCAGCGTCCGCGCGTTCTCCCAGGCGAACCCGTCCCACGTGAACGCGCGGTCGGCGAAGCGGTCCTCGGCCAGCCGGCGTGCGGTGTCCCGGATCGCTCGTTGCTCCGGCGTCAGGTCGAAGTCCATGCGAGCTCCCTCTCGTGCATCGGTGCGCCCGCGCGCATCAGTACCGCCACGGCCTCGGCCGCCCGGTCCGGTGCGTCGAGCAGCTGGACACCGGCGGCGCGATATCGCTCGAGAGCACGCGGTGCGAGTTGCGCCCCTCCGTACCGCGACACGTACAGCGGTACGGAGATCTGGTGTCGGACGTCGATCACCGCCTGGGCGAGGTCGGCGGCGTACGGGTCCGCGTTGGTCGTGAACTGCACGAGCAGCGCATCGAACTCGTCGCTTTCGGCCAGTGCCCGGAGCACCGCCTCCATGTTCTCCGGATCGCTGAGCATCTGGTAGCTGACGTCGAGCGGGTTCCGTACGGCCGCGAACGACGGGACGAGACGGCGTACCTCCTCCCGGGTCGCCTCGGAAAGCTCGGGGAGCTCGATGCCGTGGCGCTGCACTTCGTCGGCGATGATCGTGGCGGCGCCACCGGAGAACGTGACCACGGCGAGCCGCGTCCCTCGCGGCGGTTTCCCGGCGGATGCCAACAGCAGTGCGTCCTCGAGGACGCGCAACGATGTCACGGACACGATGCCCGCGGCCCGGAGGACGTCCTCGCGCAGGTCGTGGTCGTCGACCATCGCGCCGGTGTGTGAGTAGGCGGCCGCACGTCCCATCTCCGAACGCACCATGTTGTAGGCGAACACGCGCTTTCCGGCCGCGTGCATTCTCTGACCGGCGGACACGAGTCGCGGGCCGTCCTCGATGTTCTCGATGAGGAGTCCGGCGGCCGTGGTGGCGGGATCGTCGGCGAGCCAGTCGAGATAGTCGGCCATCACGATGTCGGCCTCGTTGCCGGTGTGGATCCAGTACGAGAGGCCGACGTCGGATGCGATCAGCCGGGTCGCGAGACAGCTCCCCAGTGCGCCGGAACTGGTGAGCAACGCGATCTCGCCGGACAGGAGCTCGGACATCTCGAGTCCCCCGGAGATGGAGGCGGTCAGCCGACTGCCCGGTGCGACGATGCCCATGTTGTTCGGGCCGGCGAGTGGCACACCGCCTTCGGCGCAGATTCGCGCGAGCTCCCGCTGCGCCGCCCGGCCGTCCGGTCCGATCTCCGCGAACCCGGAGCTGTGCACGAGGAGCCCTCCTGCCCCGAGCGCAGCCGCCTCGCGCGCGACGTCGTTGACCGCGTTCGCCGGGACGGAGACGCACACCAGATCGGGCGAGCCGTCGACGTCCGACAGCCGCTTGTGACACGCATGGCCGCGCACCGTTCCGCCGGCCGGGTGCACCGCGTCCAGTCGGCCGGTGAACCCGTGATCGACCAGATAACGGAAGAGCCGGGCTCCGACCTTGTGCTCGTCATCGGAAACGCCGACCACCACGACGTGCCGTGGCCGGAGCATGCGGTTCAGGTCCCGGTGGGGGCGTTTCGGAGATGGGGCGGCTCCGGTGACGATTCGTGCATCCACCACCGCGGCGCCCGTTCCCCGATGCCCGACCATCACCGGATTGCAGTCCAGTTCGGCGATCTCTGGATGGTCCTCGGCCAGGGCGGACACGTGGACGATGACGTCGACCAGGGCCACGACGTCCGCGGGTGGACTGCCGCGATAACCCTCCAGCAGCGGCCATACGCGCAGCCGCCGGAGCATCTGGAGGGCCTGCGTGGTCGTGATCGGGGCCAGCGCTCGCGCGACGTCCTGGTGCAGCTCGGCCAGGACACCCCCGGTGCCGACGACCAGCGCGGCACCGAGTCGGGGAAGCCGCCGTATCCCGACCAGCATCTCGATGCCGGTCACCTGTTCCTGCAGCACAAAAGGGAGTGCTCGGTCCCCCAGGCGTTCGTGCATGGAGGCGGCGGCGTCCGTGGCCTGTGCCGCGGAGGCGATCCCGAGCTCGACGCCATCCTCATCGGTCTTGTGGGTGAGCCCGCCGGCCTTAAGCACGACGTGCGGGGCGCCGATCTCGTGGAAAGCTCGACGTACGTCGGCGACCGTCTCGGCCCATGCCGCACGGACCATCGGGATGCCGGCGGTGGCGAGCCTGCGCGCGGCGTCCGCGGCCGGCATGATTGGCTCGTTCAAGCTCTGAGTCCCTCTGGTCCACGGCAATTCGTCAACAGTTTACACAGCTCCTCTCGGCGAGCCGCCCCTCTCGATAGTGACGAAAACCTCACCGCCGCAAGCGCCGGAACGACCACGCCACTGCCCCTCCGCCGACCGCACAGGTCGCCGAGACGAACCAGAATGCGGTCAGCAACCCCATCAGACCGGCGACCGCGCCGAACGCGACGGGTACCGCGGCCTGCATGATGCGGTTGGCGGCGATGCGGATCCCGACGGCCCGGCCGCGTTCGTTCTGAGCGGTGATTCGGGTGATCTGGAGGAGAGTCACCGGCTGGGCGAGGCCAAGGGAGAACCCGGAGATCGCGACGATCACGGCGACGAGGACGACCGACTCCACGGAGACAGACGCGCCCAGTGTCAGCGCGCCCGGAAGGAGGCACAGGGTGATCAACGCGGCGGGACCGAGCCGGCGATCGAGCATGGTCAGCCCGGCCCGCGAAAGGACCGCCCCCAGACCGGCGATGGAGAGGATCATCCCGACCTCGGTCGAGGACCAGCCGAGTCCGTCCAGATACAGCGGCAGGAATGCCTGCCGGATGTTCTGCAGGGAGGTGGCGATGGCGGTGGCGCACACGACCGCCGGCAGGCCCCTCCTGGTCAGGAGCGCACGGGTCGACGCGCCGGGAAGATATGCGTCGGTCGCCGTCGTGGCGGTCGTCCGGCCACGATGCGGAGGAGTTCTCGGGTGCGCCAGCGTTGCCGGGAGGAGTACGACGCCTGCGACGGCCGCGGCGGCGAACGCCATCCGCACGCTGATGGCGTCGGCGAGCATCCCGCCCAGGGTTGGACCGCACAGCTGCCCGACGAGCCCCGCCGTGGACACCCGTGCGATCCGCCGGCTCGTGGACGCGTCGTCCCGGGCGACGGTGGACAGCGTCTGCGCGGCCAGCCACGTCGCCACGCCGCCGCCCCCGAAGACGAGGTTCCCCGCGGCCAGCACCTCGGGTGAGGTGGCGGCGGTCATGACACCGGCCCCAGCGGCGAACACGACGGCTCCGGCCGCCATGACCCGACGTCCGCCGATCCGGTCCATCACCGCGCCCGCGGTCAATGCGGCGAGCAGGCCGCCGACGCCCTGGGCCGCCACCACCACACCGGCCGAGACCACGTCCGCTCCGAGCGCCACCGCCTGCGGCGCGAGCAGCGGCTTGGTCAGGTGATGTCCGGTACCGAACAACAGAGCCACAGCCACGAGGGCGAGAGTTCCCCTCGCTTGCTCGTTGCGAGGTCCGGGCGCCCTCACCACGCCGCGGCTGTCTCGGTGGTCGTCTCGATCACCTCACCGGTCACCGGTGGACGTCGAGGTGATCACGGAGCTGCCGGACGCTCGTCAGCCGCTCCGCATCACGGATCGTCTCCGTCAGCGTGTCCACCCGCTTGGGGCCGATCACGCCGTCGAGCACCATGTGCGCCTTGTCGGCGATTCGGCTCCACGACATCGGGTTGTGCCGTGACCCCCGTGGTGCGTCGACGTGCCGCGAGAACCTGCGGCCGTCGTAGGTGCGGATGTTGACGGTGGCGATGCGGGTACGGCGTGCCGCCGGGTCGGGATCGTCCGGCGGATCGAGCGTCTCGTCGGGCACGAGCTGGATGCGGGCCATCACCTCCCGCGTCTCGGGTTCCTCGTGTCGCCGGTAGTCGTGCGCGCTGTCGAAGGTCAGGCGTCCGTCCATGAGCATGACCGCCAGGACGTACTGCAGGCTGATGTCCGGCATGCTGCGGGCGTTCACGAGTCGTGAGCCATGCGTGGGAAGCCGCGCTTCGACGGACTCGATGTCGTCGGCCGTGAGGCCGTGCTCGTGGAGGAGTCGTTCGAGTGCCTCGGCCGGCGCCTGAATCGGCATGCCGACCGGATACTGCTTGATGTCCGTCGTCATCACGTGATGCGTCGTGCCGAGCTCTTGCACCAGTCGCCCCGGATCGCCGTCCTCACCGAACGCGTCGTAGGCATGTGGTGAGACGTCGAAGACATCGGATACGTCGGTGAAGCCGGCACGCACCATCTCGACGGATCGCACGCCGGAGTGTGCCTGCATGCCGGCGGACGCGAACGCCTTGCCGATGTGATCCGGAGACCGGTAGAAGCTCGAGATGCCCGAGACCTGCTGTGCCGTGTAGGACAGCACGTACCGGTGCTGATCCATCGGCAGGCGGGCGACGGATGCGGCGGCGGCCGCCGCCCCGAAGGCCTGGCCGATGCCGTGCGGGCTGTGCATCGACTTCTGCATCCGCGGCAGTGATCGCCATGCCGCGATGTTGACGCTGCACGCCACGTCGTAGCCGACGGCCACGGCCGCGAGCAGGGACGACCCCGGACGGTCGAGTGCCTCGCCCATCGCCACCGCGGCCGGGACGACGGACGCACCGGGGTGCACTCTGGCCAGGTCGTTGACGTCGTCGGTCTCGTCGGCGTGCGCGCTCATGCCGTTGACGAGGGCGGCCAGCTCCGGATTCGTCCGGGCGCCGTGCCCGACGATGGTGGACTCTCCAACCCCGCCACGCGAGAGCGCGTACGCGGCGGCGAGGCGGCCCGGCCGCAGCGTCGCGCCACTGATCATGGCCACGAGTGCGTCGATGATGTGCAGCTTCGCGCGTTCGACGACGTCGGCCGGGAGTTGGCGGGCCTCCGCGTCGGCCACGTACTGCGCCAATGCCGTCGTGACCGGTGCGTCGGCGTGCATGGCGCTCCTCTCGGCGCGGGACCGGATTTCGCCGTGGATGCTCAGCGAGCGTCGTGCACGGCGCAGTATACCAAGGCATACAGTTGCCCCGCGCACCGGCCCGACGAGCGACGCGTCGGGCGGCCAGATGTGCAATCTCGGCGCGAGAGTCGAACGTTTCGCGCCGAGATTGCGCCAATGTCCGGCCCGGCGAGTCCGGACGGGGTCAACCCTGCGACTCGGCCCACAGCGCGAGGCGCAGGTCGCGTGCCTTCGTGAAGTGGGCTGTGGCGACCTCGCCCGCGCGAGCGGCGTCCCGGCCCTCGATGGCGTCGATCAGGCGCCGGTGCTCACCGTTCGCCTCGGTCCAGCGACCCGGCTGCGACAACGTCGTCGCGGGGTAGCGGGTGAGGTGCAGGTCGAGCCTGGAGAGCAGGTCGATCAGAGGCTCGTTATGGCTCGCTCGCCACACCGCCTGATGAAACTCGCGGTTGCCCTCGGCCATGAGGTTCTCGTCGTCGGTCTCCAGCCGTTCGAGCCGGTCGGCCACCCGCTTGAGATTGATGACGTCGATCTTCGATCGCCGTTCCGAGGCCACTCTGGCGGCGGTGGCCTCCAGCACCACCCGGGTCTCGTAGATGTCGAGGATCTCCTCGGGGTTTCGCTCGCGCACGATGAGGCCGCGCTCATTGCGGATCACGAGGCCGTCCTGCTCGAGCCGGGTGAGCGCCTCGCGGATCGGCGTCCGGCTCATGTCGCACCACCGCGCCAGCGTCGACTCGACCAGCTGCTGGCCGGGCATGAGCTCCCCGGTCAGTATCGCGTTCTTGATCATCGCGTACGGCGAGCGTCGCTGGACGCCCGCCGTCATGGCCGAAACGTCATCGACCGTGCGCCGTGCGGCCATCACGTCTCCTCATCACGGCTGAATCCCCCGTTGGGTACAAGGGTATACGTCATGGCCGGCCAATCGAGATGAGTCGCTGTTCGGTCATCTCGTCGATCGCGTAACGCGGTCCCTCGAGGCCCAGACCGCTGTGCTTGACGCCGCCGTACGGCATGAGGTCGACCCGGCTGCTGGACGTCTCGTTGATGTGCACCGAGCCCATCCGGAGGCGCTCGGCAGCCGTGAGCGCGCGCGTGATGTCGGAGGTGAAGATGCCCGCGGCCAGCCCGAACGGCGTGTCGTCGACCTCGGCGAGCGCCTCGTCGAAGTCGGAGAACGGCCTGATGCTGACGACCGGTCCGAATATCTCCCGGCAGAACACATCCAGGTCGGCGGCGACGTCGTCGAGCACGGTGGGTTCGATCACCTGGCCGGAGCGCCTCCCGCCGTGCACGACCTGGGCGCCGCGACGAGTCGCCCGGTCGATCCACGACTCGATGCGGTCCGCGTCCTCCGCGCTGATCACCGGGCCGACGAACGTCCCCTCCTGCTTCGGGTCGCCCGCGGTACGCGACCCGAGCTCGTCCTTGATCGCGCTGAGGAACTCGTCGACGACCGCGGCATGGACGTAGAGGCGCTGGACCGACGTACACACCTGGCCGGCCTTCCGGAAGGCGGCGCCCACACAGAGGGGAACGCACCTGTCGAGTACGGCGTCCTCGCACACGATCGTGCTGGACAGGCTCCCCAGCTCGAGCTGTGTCCTGCGCAGGCCCACCGTCCGCCGGATGTGCTCGCCCACCTCGGTGCTCCCGGTGAACGCGTAGAACGAGGGGATCGGGCTCTCCAGCAGCCGTTGACCGACCGTCGAACCCGGGCCCTGGACCAGCGCGACGAGATCGGGCGGCAGACCGGCGTCGAGCAGCAGCTGCACGAGCATGCCCGCGCTGAGCGGTGTGTACGACGCCGGCTTGACGACGACTCCGTTGCCGGCCGCCAACGCCGGAGCAACCTTGTGCGTGAGGGTGTTGAGCGGCGAGTTGAACGGCGTGATCGCGCACACGACACCGAGGGGACGGCGGACAGTGAACGCGTAGCGTTCGGAGACCCCCGGCGCGCTGTCGAACGGCACCACCTCGCCGTGTATCCGTTTGGCTTCCTCGGCGGACAGCAGAAGGGTCTGCGCCGCTCGCGAGACCTCGCGCCGCGCGTCGGTCAACGTGAACCCGGTGTCGAGTACCACGGTGTTCACGAACTCGTCGTGGAGCTCCTCCATCCGGCGGGCGGCCGTGGACAGGATCCGGAACCGGTCGTACGGGGGCAGTGCATGGTCGCGCTGTCCCCGTGCGACGCCCTCCAGTGCAGCGTCGACGTGTTCGCTACCGGCCTCGTGCACCTCTGCGACCGGCGTTCCGTCGTACTTGTCGCGCATCTCGAAGGTCGACACACCGTCGATCCACGACCCGTGGACGAACAGCCGTGCCGTCCTCATGTCGCGTTCTCACCTTCTCGTTCTGTGGAAAGGCCCCGCACGTTCTCCGATGTCCGCAGCTCCCACAATGCCGTGCTCAGGGCGGCGCATCCCTCGCGGCCGAGGACCGGCGACACGAGCTCGTCGAACTTGTCGGAGAGTTCCACGTCTGTGAGCGGGTCGTCGGGGTCGCCCTTGCGCGTGGGCCGGACGCGGACGTGCTGTGTGCCGTCCTGCATGTCGATCCGAAGCCGTGCGCCCCGTTGACGGGGGAACGAGGCGTCGAAGTCCGGATCCACCGTGAGCGTGACGCGCTTCATCAGGTCGCGCAGCCGGGGGTCGTGGAGGTGTCCGTCGTCGAAGGCGCGCGGTCGTACCGAACCGAGGCAGAGCGCGGCGGCGACACAGTACGCCGTGCTGAACTTGGCCTCGAACTCCGTGGCCGGGTTGGGATTTCCGGCGACCTCGGTAGCGGTCTCGTACGTCGCGACCGTGATCCGGTCGATGTCGTCGATCCGGATGCCTTCCGCTCGTACGTCCAGCACCGCGTCCACGGCGGCGAAGGCATGACCGCAGCACGCATGGTTCTTCACCGTCGCCGTGGTCACCGCCCAGGGCGAACCCAGCCGGGCCACCGCATCCTCCCAGTCCGGTCCGTCCGACATCGCGGCGCCGAAACCGGCCGCACCGTCCAGCACGTCGGCCGCGCCGGTGAAGCCGCGCGCCGCGGCCAGCGCGCCCAGCAACCCTGCCTCGGCCGCGTGCCCGGAGTGCAGGGGCTTGCTCATCGTGTCTGAGCGGAAGGCCTGCTGAAGGCCGGCCGCCATCGTCGTCGCGGTCGCGAGCGCGTGCGTGAACTGCTCGACCTCCAGTTCGAGTACCTCACTCGCGCCCGCGGCGGCGCCGATGGTTCCGACGGTGCCGGTGGTGTGCCAGTACGCGTAATGCGCCGGCTGTATCGCGGCCGCGATGCGAGCGCCGACCTCGTACCCGACGGCGACCGCCCGCAGGAGGTCCGCGCCGCTCGCCCCGACGTGCTCGGCCGTCGCCAGTACGGCCGCGACCGTGGGCGCGCCCGGATGGTAGATGCCGTCGCGGTAGATGTCGTCCAGCTCGACCGTGTGTGCGGCCGTACCGTTGATCAGCGCGGCGGTTCGTGGTGCGACCGCGACCCCATCGGGTACGAGGCGCGCCGACCCCGAGGTCGGCTCGTCGACGAGCGTGTCTCGCAGCACGCGCGCGGGTCTCATCCCGGATCCGGGAACCGTCGCCGCGAACCAATCGACCACCGCCCGGGTCGCGGCGTGGGAGACGTCCCCGCTCAGGGGTGCTGTGCGGTGCGCGACCGCGAACTCGGCGAATCGGTGCAGGACCATGTTCCTCCGGTCAGAACTGCGACTCGTACTGTGCGGGGTCGATGCGCGCCTCCACGATCAGCGGGCGCGAGAGCGTGCTGACCTGGGAGAGCGCCTTCTGCAGCTCGGCCGGCGACTCCGCGCGTACGCCGTCGCAGTCCATCGCCTCGGCGAGCGCGACCAGGTCGAGATCCTCGAGCCGGGTCGCCGTGCTCGGGTAGCCCTGGGTCATCTGCTTGAGCTCGATGCGGTTCAGGCTGTTGTCGACGAACACCACGAACACGACCGCCAGGCCCATCGCCGCGGCCAGCCGTACCTCGGCGACGGTCATCGCGAAACCGCCGTCGCCGACCAGGGCGACGACGGGCCGCCGCGGATGTGCGAGCTTGGCCGCGATCGCCGCCGGGACCCCGAATCCCATGGACGAGAGGCCGTTGGTCATCAGCACACCCCGCGGGTGGAGGGTCTGCCAGCCCTGACCCACCAGGAGTTTGTGCGACCCGACGTCGGTGGTGGCGATCGTGTCGGCCGGGAACGAGCTGCGTGCGACATCGATGACGTCTGTCGGGTTGAGCCGGTCGTCGACTCGGCCCGCGTAGTACGCCGTG
The DNA here is from genome assembly GCA_009377795.1 of Propionibacteriales bacterium. Taxonomy (GTDB): domain Bacteria; phylum Actinomycetota; class Actinomycetes; order Propionibacteriales; family Nocardioidaceae; genus WHTJ01. The sequence goes on from WHTJ01000032.1 coordinate 32,919, forward strand.
CGTAGCCGATCCCGGTGGCGCCGGATGTCGGACTCGCTCCAGCGTGGTTGTCCCCTCCACTCCTCGGTGAGCCAGCTCAGGATCGCCCCGATGTCGCCGACACACTCACAACCGCTCGGGTAGATCTGGTCGGTGTTGGGTACGGCGTCGATGTGGAGCACCGGCGTCGACACCTTCCACGGCTTGATGAGCTCGACCGCGTCGAAGCCGGCCGCGACGATCAGGTCGGACTCGGCCAGCAGCTCCCACACCACCTGGTTGCAGGCCATGTCGATGACTCCGGCGAACAACGGGTGGTCCTCGGGAAGGACGCCCTTGCTCATCGGGGACACGACCACCGGCACCGACGCGGCCTCCGCGAACCGCACCAGCGCCTCGGTCGCGCCTGCGCGAACGGCGCCTATGCCGGCGAGTACGACTGGGTGTTTGGCCTTCTCCAGGAGGGCGACCGGGTCGTTTTCGGCGTCCGTCCGGCTGACGCTGACGGTGGTGACCGCGGGGCCGAGGGGAGGTGTGGCGACGTCCACGTCGGTCGCGGGGAGGCGACTGACATCGGCCGGGATGGTGAGGTGTACGGCACCGGGGCGTTCGGCGGTGGCCAGACTCAGCGCCTTGCGCATCGTGGTCCCCACCGACGAGGCCTCCACCCGTCCGGCCCATTTGGTGATGGGGGAGTACAGCAGTTTGTGGTCGACCACCTGGTGGGTGAAGTACTGCTCTCGGGCGGTCTCGATCTGGCCCGAGATGGCCACCATCGGCACCCGGTCAAGGTTCGATGCCGCGACGCCGTTGACCAGCGCCGTCGAGCCAGGTCCGAGAGTGGACAGGCACACGCCGACGGTTCCCGTGGCGGCCGCGAATCCCTCGGCCATGAAGGCCGCGGTCGCCTCCCGCCGGGCGAGTACGACCTGCATATCCCGGGCTCGTGCCCGCTCCATGAGCTCGATGATCGGATCACCGGGGTAGGCGAAGATGTGCGAAACGTGCGCGCCCGCGAGCGCGTCCACCATCACGTCCGCCGTGCTGGCCGCGTCGCTCGTGGCGTGCGGGGTCACGTCGCCGACCGTCCCGCGTGCATTCCGGCGACCTTGCCGAACACCGCACCGCTCGTCAGGCCGGTGCCGCCGGGGTAGTTGAAGTAGAAGATGCCGCCGACCAGCTCGCCGCAGGCGTACAGCCCGGGAATCGGTTGCTCCTCGGTGTCGAGGACCTGGGCATCGGTGGTGATTCGCAGGCCGCCGAAGGTGAACGTGATCCCGCAGGTGATCGCGTACGCCTCGAAGGGCGGGCTGTCCAATGTGTTGGCCCAGTTCGACTTGTTGGTCGTGAGCCCGCTCGTCGACCGCCCGTCCTTGACGTTCGGGTCGAACGGAACATCCGTGCGTACGGCCTTGTTGTATTCCTCGACCGTTCGCAAGAACTGGTCTGGATCCACTCCCTCGAGTCTCGCGGCGAGCTCCTCGAGCGTTTTCCCGGTCACCTTGGTGACCTGGCGAATACGATATTCGTCCCGCAACAGATGCGTGACCTTCTGATCGAAGATCTGCCACGCGAACTGACTGGGCTGGGCGAGAACGACGCGCCCGTACTTCGCGTAGGTGTAGTTGCGGAAATCCGCCCCCTCGTCGACGAAACGCCTGCCCTCGGCATTGACCATGATCCCGAACGGATAGCTGTGTTTCTGGAAGCCGTCCCCCACCGCGAGGTCGCCGAAGGGCGGCGCGTGCAGCTCCCATCCGACGGCGTGCGCACCCGACCAATGGCCCCACGGCATGGCTCCGATGTCCAGGGCCATCCCGATCCCGTCGCCCATGTTGAAGCGCGACCCGCGCACCTTGGCCAGGTCCCAACCCGGTCCGAGATAGCGAGTTCGCCATTCCGCATTGGCCTCGAATCCGCCGCTTGCGAGCACCACCGCCGACGCGTGGACGTCTTCCAGTACGCCGTCGCGGCGAACTCGCACGCCCGTGACCCGCGGGCCGTCGGTCAGCAGCTGTACGGCGCGAGCGCCGTACTCGATCTCGGCGCCGGCCGTCTCGGAGGCCTTCGTCAGGGCGTCGACAAGCCCCGGTCCACCACCCCAGGCCTCGAGCGTCAGGCCACCCCAGAACTTGAATCGTCCGTCCACCTTGAACGCCTGGCGCCCATAGATCGGCAGGAACCGCACGCCCTTGTCACGCATCCACCGAAGCGTGTCGAAGCTTCGCTTCACCAGCATCTCGGCGAGGTCGGGATCGGTACGGTACTCCGTGACCTCTGCCAGGTCGTCGAGAAAGTCTTCCTCGGTATAGGAGCCGAAGTCGGTCTGCTCGATCTGTGACTGCGACAAATCCGGTGACAGCTCGAGGATGTCCTCGACCCCGCGATAGGCCACGCGCATGGCACCCGCGGTAAAGGCCGTGTTTCCGCCGCGCTCGTCGTACGGTGCGCGTTCCAGAACGAGCACCGTCGCGCCGGTTTCCCGGGCCGCCAGTGCCGCGGTCAACGCCGCATTACCCGCCCCCACCACGACAACGTCATAGGACCTCTGCATTGCGCTCCTCCGCCGACTGTATACCACCGTACGCGTCGAAATACATCACTGTCTAGCGGCCCGGAGCGGCCCGGAGCAGCCCGGAGCGCGGCGTGGTCAGCCGGGCGACCCGGTCCGGGGCTCCTCCGGCTCGGGATCGTGCTCGGCGAGGAACTCGTCCAGGAGCCGCCAGGTGGTCGCGCGCGCCGCGCGGCCGGTGAGCATGCCGAGATGCCCGCCGGGTACGACCTCGAAGCGGACCTTGGAGTGCGGAACCATCTCGGCGAGCGGCCGCACCGCGTCGATCGGTGCGATGCCGTCGCTCGAGCCGGCAAGGACAAGCAACGGCACATGCAGGTCGCTGAGCTCGATCCGGCGGTCGTCGTCGAGGTTCCAGCCCCCGCCGGCGAGTGCGTTCTCGCGGATGGCCCGGTGGTAGAGCTGGCCGAACGTCCGGCCGGGGTAGGCGATCATGTTGGCCGTGAACCGGTCGACGGCCTCCAACTGCGCGAGGAACTCCTCGTCATCGAGATGGGTGAGCATGGCCACCGGCTTGGTGATCACCTTGTCCAGGCTGGACACCTGGAAGGCCCGTCGTACGAGAGGCTTCGGCGCACCACCCAGGACGCGATACGCCGCGGTCAGCACCTTGCCGTCGGCCAGGTCGACCAGCGGCCGGAGCGGCGCGATCATCGGCACCCGGGTCACGTCGACCGGGGTGCCGGCCGCGGTCACGGACGCGATCGGCAGGTCGTGACGCTCGGCCGCGGTGAGTACGGCGAACAGGCCACCGAGGCTCCAGCCCACCAGATGTACCGGCTCCCCGGCGTGCTCGTGCACCACCCGCACGGCCTCGGGGATCGTCTCGTCGATCCAGTGCTCGATGCCCAGATGCCGGTCGGCGAAGGACACCTCGCCGTACTCCACCAGGTACGTCGGCCGCTGTTCGCCCACCAGGTGCTCGACCAGAGAGCAGCCGCGGCGCAGGTCGAAGCAGAGCGACGGCGCGGCGAGCGGTGTGACCAGCAGCACCGGTGATCCGGTCGGGTGCGAGCCCGCGCCCGGCCGGTAGCGGTAGACCTCGCGCATCGTGCCCTCGTCGATCAGCGTCCGCGGCATCGGGCGCAGGTCGGCCACGCCGCCGCACAGCGTCTTGTGCGCGACGTTGGCACCGGCCGCCAGCACCTGATCCGGTGACGGCATCCGTGGAACACCGGGTATCCGGGGCAGCCCCGGCAATGGAGTGAGTACCGGCACTCGCATCGTCTGTCCTCTTGCTCAGGGCGTCGTGAGCGCATCGAGGAAGCCCGATGCCCAGCGGCCGATGTCGTGCTCGAGGATGTACTTGCGCATCGCTCGCATCCGCTTCGTGACGTCGCGGGAGTCGGCATGCGTCGCGGCGAGCAGCGTCTCCTTGAGTCCGTTGATGTCGTACGGGTTAACGAGGAACGCCTGCTTGAGTTCCGCGGCGGCCCCGGCGAACTCGCTGAGCACGAGGGCGCCGTCCTCGCTGTGCCGGCAGGTGACGTACTCCTTCGCCACGAGGTTCATGCCGTCGCGCAGCGGGGTGACGACCATGATGTCGGCCGCGAGGAAGAGCGCGGCCATCTCCTTACGGGAGAACGACGTGTGCATGTAGTTGATCGCCGGGGTGCCGATCCGGCCGTGGTCGCCGTTGATGTTGCCGACCATGCGGTCGATCTCGTCACGGAGTACGCGGTACTGCTCGACTCGTTCGCGAGACGGCGTCGCCACCTGGATCAGCACGGCGTCGTCCACGGTGACGTGGCCGTCTTGAAGCAGCTCACCGAAGGCGCGCAGCCGCTGCCGGATGCCTTTGGTGTAGTCCATCCGGTCGACGCCGAGCAGGACGTGCCTCGGGTTTCCGACCTCGGCCCGGAGCTCCTTGGCCCGTGCCTCGGTCTCCGGCGACTTCGCCAGTGCGCTCAGCTCGTCGGTGTCGATCGAGATCGGGAACGCGCGGGCGCGTACGGTGCGACCGTCCGACAGGGTCACGAGGTCGCGGTGGGTCTTGTGTCCCGTGAGCGTACGGACAAGGCGGGCGAAGTTGGCGGCGGCGCCGGGGACCTGGAACCCCACCAGATCGGCGCCGAGCAGGCCCTCGATGATCCGCCTCCGCCACGGGAGCCGCATGAAGAGCTCCGTCGGGGGAAACGGGATGTGCAGGAAGAACCCGATGCGCAGGTCGGGCCGCAGCACCCGCAACAGCTGCGGTACGAGCTGAAGCTGGTAGTCGTGCACCCAGACCACGGCCTTGTCGGCGGCGATCTCCGCCGCGCGTGCGGCGAAGCGCTGGTTGACCTGCACGTAGGAGTCCCACCATTCGCGGTGGAACTCCGGCGCGACGATGACGTCGTGGTAGAGCGGCCACAACGTGGCGTTCGAGAAGCCCTCGTAGTACTCCCCGACCTCGTCCTCGGTCAGCGGTACCGGCACCAGCGTGAGGCCGTCCAGCTCGAACGGCGTCGTGTCCTGGATCGGCCCGCCCGGCCAGCCGATCCAGGCGCCGCGGTGTCGGCGCAGCACGGGTTCGAGGGCGGTGACCAGCCCGCCGGGGGAGCGGCGCCACGAGGTCGAGCCGTCGCGTCCGACGACGCGGTCGACGGAGAGCCGGTTCGCGACCACGACCAGGTCGCTGCGGCCGGAGGCCCCCGCCGGAGTACGTGCGGCGTTTTTGCGCGCTGGCATACGCACCCTCTTCCCTCGCGTCGTGACCATGACATTATCCGTTGCCGGGCCCCGCCCGCGCGGGTCAGCCCGGGATCGGTCCGCCGGGCGCTGAACCGCGGGCCCGCAGAGGCGAGACGCGCCGACCGGCTGAATGACACCGGTGTCGTTTGTCGCCTAGGATGACCGTAGTCGCCCGTATATAACCGATGTCGAGGGAGATCGATGACCTTCACTGGCGCCGACGCCGCGAACGTCGTGACCTCCGGTGACGCCGCCCGGGCCGCCGAGGAGCTCACCGAGCGTGACCGGGAGATCCTGAGTTTCGAGCGCCACTGGTGGAACTACGCCGGCGCCAAGGAGCAGGCGATCCGGGACAAGTTCGGGATGTCGGCGACCCGTTACTACCAGGTGCTGAACGCGCTCATCGACCACGAGACGGCCCTGGTCTACGACCCGCTGCTGGTCAAGCGGCTGCGACGGCTACGTTCCGCCCGGCAGCGCGCCCGTTCCGCTCGACGCCTCGGTTTCGACGTGTGACCCGCGATGTCCGGCATGCGCGACCCGACGGTGCTGACTCATCGAGGTGAGCGCGGCTGGGCGATGCCGACGATCGTCGCGGTCGGCAGCGTGCTGGGCATCATCGTCGCGATGGCGGCGTACCTGCTCGGCGTCGGATCCTCGGACCCGGCCGGGTCCGCCGGCACCGATCAGACCGCCGAGCAGGCCGATCAAGATCGAGGCGACGCCGATCGCACGGGATCGCAGACCTCCGAGCCGGGAGCGGAGCAGAAGTCCGTCCCTCGCCAGAAGCCGAAGCCGGAGCGCCGGCCGCGCCAGGAGCCGCCGCCACCCACCCGTGACGTCTACGTCGAGGTCTACAACAATTCCGGCGTGACCGGACTCGCGGGGTCGACCGCCGCCAGTCTGCAGGACGGCGGATGGCAGGTCGTCGGCATCGACGACTGGTACGGCAACATCCCGGCCAGCACGGTCTACTACCCCGATTCGCTCGCGGCGGACGCACGGCGGCTGGCCAGGGAGCTCTCCATCGCGCGGGTCCGCGGGGCCGTGGCCCCGATGAAGTTCGACCGGCTGACCGTGATCCTCACCGCGGACACGGTCTGATCCGTCGTACGCCATGCAGGCCGGCAACCAGTCCGGGGCGGCAGCCCTCGCTCCCGTCACCGAGTCCGGACGGGCGGGCCTCGCGGCGCTGATCGAGAATCCGCGCTCGGCCCTGCTGGCGTTCGACTTCGACGGCACGCTCGCGCCGATCGTCGACGACCCGGCCGGCGCGCGTGCGCACCCGGACGCGCTCCCGGCTCTGCAGGGGGTGGCGGGTGTGGTGGGCCGGCTGGCCATCATCAGCGGGCGGCCGGTGGCGAGTGCCGTGGAGTACGGCGGGCTGGCGGGCTGGTCCGGGCCGGCAGATCTCGTCGTACTCGGCGAGTACGGTCTCGAGCGCTGGCACGCCGCCACGGGGGAGACCACCGAGCCCGACCCGCTGCCGGGTGTCGCCGAGGTCAAGCGGCGGCTTCCCGAGCTGCTCGCCCGGGCCGGGGCCGCGGCCGCCCATGTGGAGGACAAGCGGGTGGCGGTCGGCGTACACACGAGGCGAATGCCGGACCCGGCGGAGGCGCTGGACCGCCTGCGCGGGCCGTTGAGCGCGCTGGCCGCGGAGACCGGGCTGACCCTGGAGCCGGGCAGGTTCGTGCTGGAGCTGCGTCCGCCCGGCGTCGACAAGGGGCGCGCGCTGCGCGGTCTCGTCGAGGAGTACGCCGCACGGATGGTCATGTACGCCGGTGACGACCTGGGCGACCTCGCGGCGTACGACGCGGTCGACGCGCTGCGCGCGGAGGGGGTGCCCGGACTGCTGGTGTGCTCCGGGTCCGTCGAGGTGACCGCGCTGGCCGAACGTGCCGACCTGGTCGTCGACGGCCCGGACGGCGTGATCGCCGTACTACGCGCCCTCGCCGACCGGCTGCACTGAGCTCGCCTCCTCTTTCGCGCCGAGATTGCACATCTGGTCGACCACAAGTGCAATCTCGGCGCGAAGGTGGCCGCGCGAGGGGTGGTGGGCACGGCTGCGGCGGGGCTGGCGCGAGGGCTGGTGGGCACGGGGGCTGGGCACGGGTGGGCCCGAATGGTGGACCGCCCGGCACGCCATTCGAGACGACCAGTTAGGCTGAACGCAGCTCATCGAGAGGGGCAGAGGGAAACGGCCCAGTGAAGCCCCGGCAACCAGGCAGTGCACCTCGCGCGAGGCCGACACTGACCCCGGTGCCACGTCCGTCCCACGCCGAGGGTCGGCGCGGGGAAGATGAGAAGGAGGCCTCGTGAGCAATCCCTTGAGCAGCCGACTCGATGCCGCGCGCCCGCTCGCGGCGCCGACCTGTGACTGCGGGGTGGCGGCATGAGCACCACCGTGTCGGAGCCCGGCACCGCTCAGCGCGCAGCCTTTGGCAACGCGATCGCACTGGTCTGCCGGGCCTGTGGCGCCGAACAGGCCCTCGGACCGTACTACGCGTGCGACGAGTGCTTCGGCCCGCTGGAGGTCGGGTACGACGTCGAGCGGGTGACCCGGGAGCAGATCGAGGCCGGACCCAAGAGCATCTGGCGCTACCAGCCTCTGCTGCCGGTCCCGAGCGACGTGGCGTCGTTTCCCAACACCGAGCCCGGATTCACCCGGCTGATCCGCGCCGACAACCTCGCCCGCGAGCTCGGTATCAAGACCCTCTGGGTCAAGGACGACTCCGGCAACCCGACGCACTCCTTCAAGGACCGCGTGGTCGCGGTCGCACTGTCCGCGGCCCGCGAGCTCGGGCTCAAGGTGCTCGCCTGCCCGTCGACCGGCAATCTCGCCAACGCGGTCGCGGCCGCGGCGGCACGGGCCGGCATGAAGAGCGTGGTCTTCATCCCGCACGACCTGGAGCGCCCGAAGGTTCTGACCACGGCCGTGTACGACGGCACGCTGGTCGCGGTCAGGGGCACGTACGACGATGTGAACCGGCTGGCCTCCGAGATCGCCGGTGAGGAGGAGGACTGGGCGTTCGTCAACGTCAACGTGCGGCCGTACTACTCGGAGGGGTCCAAGACGCTGGGGTTCGAGGTCGCGGAGCAGTTGGGCTGGCGGCTGCCGGAGCAGGTCGTGATCCCGGTCGCGTCGGGCTCGCAGCTGACCAAGGTGGACAAGGGGTTCGGCGAGCTGGTCAAGGTCGGGCTGGTGGACGACACGCCGTACCGGATCTTCGGTGCCCAGGCCGAGGGGTGCTCCCCGGTGGCCACCGCGTTCAAGGAGGGGCACGACGTCGTACGCCCGGTGCGGCCGGACACGATCGCCAAGTCGCTGGCCATCGGCAACCCCGCAGACGGTCCGTACGTGCTCGACACCTGCCGGCGCACCAGCGGCGCGGTCGAGCACGTCACCGACGAGGAGGTCGTCGAGGGCATCCGGCTGCTGGCCCGCACCGAGGGGATCTTCGGCGAGACCGCCGGAGGGGTCACCGTGGCCACGTTGAAGAAGCTGGTCGACACCGGACAGCTCGACCCCGAGGTGGAGACCGTCGTGTTCAACACCGGCGACGGGCTGAAGACCCTCGACGCCGTCTCCGGCCGGGTTGGTCCCGCGGCTACGATCGAACCGACCTACGCCGCCTTCACTGCCGCCGACCTGATCTGAGATCCGAGGGAGCGACCCGATCATGAGCGTTTCGGTACGAGTGCCGACCATTCTCCGCACATACACCAGGGGCGAGTCCGAGGTGACCGCTGACGGCGCGAAGCTGTCGGAGGTGCTCGACTCGCTCGAGTCGGCGTACCCGGGAATCAAGGCACGCGTGGTCGACGAGCAGGGGGAGCTGCGGCGGTTTGTCAACGTGTACGTCGGAAACGAGGACGTCCGGTTCGCCGATGGCCTCGACACCGCCACGCCGGACGGCTCGCAGGTGTCGGTCATCCCCGCGGTCGCCGGCGGCTGACGATGCGAGAGGGGCCGTCCCTTCGCGCCGAGATTGCAGAACTGGTCGCGTCCCGCGGGGTCGATGGGGGTCAGATTGCGGTGAGGGAGACGACGTTCGAGACGAAAAATGGGCCGGAGACGCGAAGGACATCGCGTCTCCGGCCAAACCCCGTCGCACCCACGAGGTAATCGCAACGTAGTGGAGTCGCTACACCGTGGTCAATAGCCGGTGGGCGTTTCGGACGACGGCAACCGGACGGTTTGAGTGCATCCGTCGGACTCGCGGATTTTCCGTCGTGGAAAAGGGATCTCGGATGAGGACCGCGAGGTGCGGTATCCCGGTACCGTGAACGGGGTGGATCGGCGCTTAGTGGTCGCCTGCACAGCCGCCGTGGGGCTGCTTTCCGTGGTGGCCGCAGTTGGCGTCGCCGGCGGCGCCGATCGTGAGCCCGAGCCGGAATCGACACCGTCCCTGGCCGACCGCATTCCGCGCACCCCCGACGCGTCGCCGCCGCCCGATGAGAAGGCGTTTGCGCGCGAGCGGCCCTCGCGGTGGTGGCTCCTGCCCAACCTGCGCAGCCTGCGTGCCCGCGACGTACAGATCCGGGGCAGCGGTGACGACCGCCGGCTCCGATTCGCCGCCTGGCTCGCCAACGACGGCCCGGGACCGTTGCTGCTGCGGCCGCGACCGGGGAGGGAGTGCCCGCCGGAGCAGCGCCCCGCGAAGCAGACCCTGCACGTCGACAAGGCCGAGGACGGGAGGTTCCAGCGCGGCGACGATCCGCGCGGCCGGTCGATGCCGGTGGGCTGCATGCTCGACCATCCCACGCACGATCACTGGCACTTCGACGCGATGGCGCGATATGAGCTGTTGACCGTCGACGGGACGCAGCGGGTGGCGGGTCGCAACAAGGTGAGTTTCTGCCTGCGTGACAACACGAGGGTGCCGGGGTCGGCGCGGTCGCAGCAGAAGAGGTACTTCGGTGAGTGCGAGCGCGACACCGTGCAGGGCATCTCGCCGGGCTGGGTCGACGTGTACGACGTGGACACCCCCGGTCAGCGGCTGCGCCTGCCTGCCGGGATGGCGGACGGCACGTACTGCCTCGTCCTGGAGGCCGATCCGCTGCACCTGCTGCTCGAGACCGAAGAGACCGACAACGCCGCGGCGAGCGCCGTACGCATCGTCGGATCGAACGTACGCACCCTCGATACCCGAGCCTGCGTCGACGCGGCCGACTGAGGGGCCGCGGCCGCGTGCTCGGGGGAGGGATTCGTCGCAGTACGGGGTTTTCCGGATGGCCCCGGCAGTTGTATCTCCCTATCGTTCTGAAGGACTCGCTGTGACTGCCCGATCCCGATAGGTACGCCAGCGGGGATTTCTCAGGAGGGGATATGAAGATTTTTCGGAAGGGCAAGGGGCGGATCCAGCTCATGGCAGTGGTCGTGCTCGCCGCGGTGGTGAGCATCGGTGCGTGGGGAGGTCCGGCGATCGCCACGCATCTGACGGTGCGGACGGGTGACATCGTCAACGGTCAGGTGAAGACGCCTGATCTCGGTAAGGGCGCGGTGACGAGGCCCAAGGTCGCCAACCAGGCGATCAACTCGCCCAAGCTCAAGGATGGCGGTGTGCTTCGTAAGGATCTCGGCAACGGTGTCGTCGCCGCCCGGGCACTTGCGCTGGTGAACGCTGATGGCACGGTTGACGCGGCCAGGTCGAAGAACATCGCCGCGAGCGCCGTCACGAATCCGCAGACCGGAATCTACTGTGTCGATCTACCGTTCACGCCGCTGAGTGCCCAGACAACGCCGCACGCCAACATCAACACGACCATGAACGTTTCCCTCGCCTTCGATTTCGGCGGATGCGCCGGGACCGAGGTGAGCATCAGCACGCGCAATTCCACGGGTCTCGTGGACCGGGCGTTCATGATCGTCATCTTCTAGCGGAGCTCCGTACGTCGTGGTCTCGTGATGCAAAGATCCGACTCGTGGGTCGTCAAGGCGACCTCAGGGTCGGATCTTTGCGTGGACCAGGGACTGCGCCGTCAGTCGGCGGGGGCGCCGACCGGGATGTCGCCGGGGGCG
>WHTJ01000136.1 GCA_009377795.1 Propionibacteriales bacterium
GCATAAATTCTCGTACGACCGGCGCGGAATGTCAACCACCCAAAGTGAAGAATCCTCAACCAGACAAGGGATGTCAGTCAGACGAGGCAGGAGCTATGTCAAGAGTCCTGGGGACACCCCCAACGCCCGACACGAGGTCGCATGCGGGATGCCGTGCTGCGCCCTTTGAGCAACGATGAACCCGGCCATGGCTACTGGCCCATCGCGTCCTGCACCCAAAGGGCCGCGCTGCGTTTGAGGACATCACACCGCATCCGCAGCTCAGCGTTCTCCTTCCGCAGCCGGACCAGCTCCGCGCGTTCATCCTCGCTCAGCGCACCGCTGCTCTCACGAGCTCGCCGATCCTTGGCACACCAGTTCGCCAGCGTGCCCTCGTTGATACCCAGATCCCGGGCCACCTGCGCGATCGGCTTCCCGGTCTCCCGGACCAGCCGGACCGCGCCCTCCTTGAAATCTTGATCGAACTTCCTACGCGTCTCTGTCATCGCCATGTCCTCCCTTAAGGCGATGTCTCCACGCTACGAGGGGAAGCCCAGGGGCGCTTCATTTGGCGGAGGTGAGGATCTCCGCCGCCTTTTCGACGTCCTGCGGATCTGGCCAGAATCGCGGCGGTCCGACCGGGAGGCCGCGCCACGTCTCAGCGACGTCAGCGGCGACGGGACCTCGGTATTCCACTTCACGTAGTCCCGCACCAACCACAATCCCTGGGTGCTTGCCGAGTGCGTCCAGTCGATGGGACGCCGCTCCGCGAGGTCCGACGGGCCGCTACCGCCGATTACGACGAGGGGAACCTGGTCGCAACAAGCGTTGTAGATGCCCATGCTCGCGTGCATCAAACCGACGAGGTCGTGCACGGCAGTCACGCCTGCCGTCCCGCTGGCTTTCGCGTACCCGTGCGCTACCGCGACCGCGATCTCCTCATGGAGACGTCAGCAACTCGGGCACGACGTTGCCCCCGTAGTTCACCACCGAGTCGTGCAGACCTCGGAAGCTCGTGCCGGACTCATCGGCAGGTATCGGTAGGCGACCGACGGAGGACGTCCACGGCCACGTCCGAGCCGAAGTCCGGGCGGCGTGCGGGTGACGTCTCCGAAATCGGGACCGCCCTGCCCGTCCTGCCTGCGTCATCGCGCCCGCTACGGCACCCTGTCCGTCACGAGTGGCCCGAACTGCTGTTCGCTATCTGGACAGGTACGCCGTTCTTCTCACACTCCCGTATGTACATCTCCCTCAACGCGGAGTCCTCTTCGGAGAAATCGATCTGCTCCAGGCCTTCCGAGTCCCCGCCGGAGACCGCGATCGACGCGTGCAGCGCGACGAACTTCGCCGGCTCGTGTCCGGTGTTGTAGTGCTGGTGCCAGTAGCCGGCCGGAGGCGAGATGACGCTGCCTTCGGACCAGTCGTAGCGCTTCGGCTTCTCCCCCTCCTTCCACATCATCGTGTACCCGGTCGAGTCCAGCGTGTAGATGTGTGCTCCAGGGCCGTGCCTGTGGGCCTTCTTGTACGTGCCCACGGGGAACTCCGAGATATGGGCGAACATGGTGCTGCCGACGAGGTGAATGTACATGTTCCGCGTGCCGGCGCCGCGCTTTTCCCGCGGAACGAGCTTGACCTCGCGCAGATCACTCACCAGGTTGGTGTCCAGGATACCGCCGTAGTAGTTGGTCAGGTACTTTCCGGGCTGGGAGAAGAGGTCCTGCACGTTCGCGTCGAAGCGGTCGCGGAAAGCGTGGTCGGTGTTGAAGATGAAATCGTGGTCACGGTACAGTTCCCAGGCGACGGGAGCGCTGGTGAGAGCCACGAACCGCGCGGGTTCGTCGCCGCTCACGTTGAAGTGCTCGTGCCAGCAGTTGAGCGGGATGGCGAAGAGGCTGCCGCGCTGCCACTCGAACGTATGCCGGGGACCGTCCGCGTCCCACCACAGTGTCGTGGCGCCACGACCCGAGGCGACCACCACGATCTCTTCGTACAGCTGGCGTTGCGGCTTCAGGCTGCCGGCGGCCGGGATTTCGCAGACGTAGGCGTCCGCCACATGTTGGTCGGAGAAGACGAGGTAGGCGCCCGAACCGCCACGACGATCCCAGGGAGCCAGCTCCAGGGTGCGCACGTCCTGGACGAACTCACCACCGATGACCGGCAGATTCTCCCCTTCGAGCCATTTCCGGTACGGGTCGTACTTGTCACGCATGTACTGGACATAGGAATGTACCTTGAACTCGCGCTCTGTCTTTCTCGACATTTGTCCGATCCTCGCTGTCGTTGTTCAGTGGAGTTGAGGAATCCACGCTCCTCGCGTGTCATCGTGTGCTCTCGGTCAGGATCTGACCGTGCTTCTCCGAGTACGTACCCGGCGCCGCATCGTGCCCGGAGCCGTCGACATCCGGGAAGACCAAGGTCTTCACCACGACAGGCACGACCCTGTCGTTCTGGACCGGCGAGCCGACGTCGATGAAGTCGTGCACGCGAAGCTGCAGGCCGTCGACACACACGATCTGGCGTGCGTCGCCCACGGCTTCGTGCAGCAGGTACCCCAGGGATCTGGCGCAGTCCTGTGACAGGACGACCACGAGGGTGCTCTGTTCAAGGTCCTTCGCGCCGGCCGCGAGTCCTTCGGCGATCGCCCTGAGGACAGGAAAGTACGGTCGGCCCGCCCAGTCGACGTCGAGCACGACGTCCTGGATCTGGTCGCCCGGCCCGGTCGACGCCAGGGCCTTGCGCACCGCGCCCGCCACGTGCTCCGCGGATGCCTCCGCCGCCTCGCTCACCGGGATCTGCACGACCCGGAGATTGCGGACGGGCAGCACCGATGTCGACGACACGTAGACCGTGTCGCCGCTGAGCTGGGTCGTGAACTGGGACAGCCCGATGACCGTGGCGCGCATTCGTTCACTGGCCGGCCGCAGCTTGAGGCCGACCTGGGCGGCGCGCTCCCGCAGCGCCCGTGCCAGCCAGGGGCCGTTGTCGTCCGCGGTGGCTTCGGGGTTGACCAGGTACTCCGAGACGCCGCCGGACACCACCACCTCCTCCGCCCGGGACAAGTCGCCGAGGTCGGCGGTGAGCATCAGGTCCCGAGTAAGCGACGAGTACGGCGCCGACGTGGTGAGGTACTCGACGACACAGTCAGCCAGCCGGCTGCAGAGGTCGCGTGTCGACGCCTCGGGAAGCACCTCACCGAGTCTCAGGTCCGACCCGGTCTCCTCCATGACCCGGGTGGCCGTCGCATCGACCCGCTCGAGCCGGCCCTCCGGGTCGGTCGCCACCAGACGCCCGCCGACGTTGAGCGCAGCCGTGCCGCAGATGCGGCCCGCCGAGAGCAGCGTGAACTTCATCGTCCCACCTCCGACGTCGAGGTTCACCACGACGCTGGCCCGCTTCCGCGATCGTGCCACCGCCCCTGATCCGTATGCGGCCATCCGCGCCTCGAGGTGGTGACCCGCCGAGGTACAGACGAACTTGCCGGCCTGGTCGGCGAAGACCTCCATGACTGTCCGGGCGTTGTGCTTGCGTGCTGCCTCACCTGTCAGGATCACCACGCCCGTGTCGATCTCGTCATAACCGAAGCCGGACCGTCCGATCATGGTGGTGAAGAACTCGGATAGCGCGTCGCCGTCGATCGCCGTCGAGGACATGTACGGAGTGAGCAGGATCGGCGACCGGAAGACCTCGCGCCGGTTCACCACTTCGTAGCGACTCGTCAGCGCGGCTCCCAGGCGCCGCAGCGTGAGGTGGGAGACAAGGAAGTGTGTGGTCGCGGATCCGACGTCGATCCCGATGGTGTCGAGGTGGATCTCGTCGACCGGCTGGGCTTCGAAGTCCTCCTCACCCTGACCATCCGACTGCGCGAAGTTCTCTGATATGGACAAGATCGCTAGCCTCTGGCGGGTGCCGATGGGGGTCGGGCCACTCGACGTTCGACAGGTCGGGCGCGTCCAGCTGAGGTGGTTCGTCCCAGAGATCGAGCGGGTCGAGGAGGACCCGCATCATGTCGTACAACGCATCGAAGTTGTGCACGCGGATCAGCCGCGCGGTCCTGTTCTTGTCGTCGTTGAAGTGCTGGTGCCAGGCTCAGTGGTCCACGACAACCAGGTCGCCGGCGCTCCACTCGTAGGACTTGTCGTCGATGTCGCTGTGCCCGTGGCCGCTGACCACGTCCAGCCATGCCTCGCCGTGCCGGTGCCGCGACTGCCGCAGGCCCGGTGCGAGCTCGTGCATGACCGCGCTCAAACCCGCTGTGCGATGACCGATCGACTGGTCGACGAGGAAGGTGCTGCGCGCTCCCCGCTTCGTCACCCTGGGAACGACCTCGTCCCAACGTGTGATGAGCCTGCGGTCGGACGCCCCGGGCGCCTGGCTCATCAGTCGCCGCAACCGTTTGGAATAGACATCGGTGTCGTCGGCGGGGTTGGCCGCGACCGGGGGGCGCCGGCAGGTCCTCGTACGCCGCATCGCCATCTTCTTCCACCACGGCGACGCCGAACGCCTCGTACATCGGCTCCACGCTCCAGGTGACGAACTGGGCTCCGCGATCGGAGTCGTTGCCGTGACGGTGCCACGCCCAGCTCGGCAGGTGGAGGGTGTCCCACCGCTTCCAGCTCACCCGCTGCCCGTCGATCTCCCTCCACCTGACGCCGCTCATGACGAACATGATGGCGTCCCACGAGTGGCGATGTACCGTCGAGACGGTGCACGGTGGGACCCCGTGCCTGGTCGCATCCAGCACCTTCGTGAGGTGATCGCCGTCCGCTCCCATGTAGACGCCGCGGGGCATCCGGCGGTTGGGACTCTCCTCCATCTCGACGTCGTCCGCGCGCACGATGGTGGTCCGGTACTTCCGCCATTCTTCGATGACTTTGGCGCGCCGCCACTTCTGGATCTCGTAGTGGGTGACAGTGGTCGCCGTGCCGACTCTCGCCACGCTGATCCCGCTCCTCTCCTGGCCTTGTCAGTCCTGCCGTCTGCGGGTCCGCCGCCATCTCTTGCCAGCCCACCAAACGGGGCGGACGTCGCGCCATCTCCCGCGCGTCAGCCGGTCGGCGGCAGACCGGTCGGCTACGACCTCGTCGACATGGGCGGCTCGCACCACAGGCGGGGTCGGGTCCGCACGCTCACAGCGTCGCAGCCGGGCCTCGGCACAGGCGTCGTCGAGCACCTCGAGCGCGAGATCCGGCTGGTGTCCCGCCAGCGCATGCCTCCGTCGACCGGATTCCACGGCCGCTGTCAACGCATTCTCGTCGATCGTCACACCGTGGAATATCTCGTAGCTAGGGCGCAATCCGGCGAGGATGGCGAGAGTGTCGGCCGCAGCGGGCTCATCGACCTGTACGGGCTGGAGCCTCCGAGCCAACGGTCCCGCGGCGTGCAGCGATCGGCGCAGGTCTTCCCGGGTGGACGCGCCGACGACAGCGACCTCCCCTCGGGCCATTGCCCCGAGCATCATCGAGGCCAGGTCCAGACCTCCTTCCGCGGCGCCCGCATGCACCATCAGGTGGATCTCGTCCACGAACATGACGAGCGGATGCTCCGCGTCGAGCGCAGCGGACAGCAAGGCCTGCGCTCGGCCTTCGAACTCACCTCGATAGCGCGTGCCCTCGAGCATGCTCGGAAGACTGATGGCCACGACCTGTGCGTCGACCAGAGGGGCGGGTACGCGATCGGTGGCGATCCGACTGGCGAGGCCCTCGAGTATCGCTGTCTTCCCGACGCCGGGTTCACCCACCAGCACCGGGTTGCGCTTCTTCTTGCGACACAACACGCGAATGACCTGGTGCAGCTCGTGCTCGCGCCCGATCAGGGGATCGAGGCCTCCAGCACGAGCCGCCTCGGTGAGATCCATCATGAAGGTGTCGATCGACGCCGGCCGCGTTCGGCTCGTACCCACTCGTGGCCGCCGTTCTCCGGTGGCCGGTCGCGAATCGCCGTGCCGGACACCGTTGCTGTTCAGGAGGGCTCGGTATCGTTCCGGCAGGAGGCCGACGACGAGCTTCGACAGTGAGGCCACCTCTGCGTGGTCGATGTCGGCGCCGGTGGTGATGTCCGGGCCGATGTGCTGCAGCGCCTCGGAGACGGAACGACTGATGACGACCTTGCCCGCGGGCGGCGCCACGGTGAAGTCGTGGCCGCGCAGGTTTCGGCTCGGCGTCAGATCTCGCCGTAGACCGAGTCGAACCTCGTCTGCCGTCACACCATGCGTTTCCCAGCCGTGGGTCACATGCGGGAACAGCTCCAGCAGCGCGAGAGCCAGGTGCCCGTTGTCGACCTGTGCCTGGCCGAACTCCTTCGCGATGGTGCTCGCACGGCGAAGAGCTGCCTGTTCCCAATGGCTGCCGGATGTCGTCATCGGATTCGTCTCAGGTGCCTGAGGATTCCTCCAGGGCGAACCCCGCAGCGTCGTGCTGTTCCAGCCACTGCGCCGGGTTCGAAGCGTATTCGGTCTCGTAGTCACCGGGCACGGTCACTCCAGGGAGGGGCGGAGTCCAAGCGCGCGACAACAGTGACCGGCCACCCAGCTCCTCGGCCAACGCGACGACCTCCGGGTGATCCAGCGCGGTGAGATGCCCCCGGTCGATGACGGTGATCTCCTCGCCCTCGACGGTCGTGAGCACGTAAGTCGGCAGCTGCAGATGGATGTGCAGGTGACCCCACGGGAGCCCCCGCTCCTCGGCCCAGGACTCGGACGGGTTGCCGTTGGCCGTGCCGAAACCCATGTGGATGTAGCCGGAGCTCAGCCGCTCGAACATCGCCGCGTGCCCCGCGAGGGTGAATGCGTACGGCGGCCGCACCATCTTCGGGTGAGTGCCGATCGCACACTCCCAGAGCCAGAAGAGACCAGGTCCCGGATACTCCGGATACTGGATGTTGCGCGTCCGCTCCTGGACCTCCCGCCACTTCTCGCCATACTCCCCACCACCCTCGATACGGGTGACCTGTCCGTTCTCGACGTGGACGCGGCAGCGCGGGAACGGCTTTCCGTAGTGGTTCAAGGTCCCGGCGACGACGCCAGTGACGGTCGGCATCGGGTCGTAAGGTGGTGTCGGGTAGCCGTACAGATGACCGAGGTAGTAGTCCCCGACGAACCTCCGCCGCGACTTGGTTCGCTCGTAGTGCGCCGCCTCCCAGTGCTCCGGCTTGAGGACGAACCTCAGGTCGGTGCCCTCGGGGTCGGTAAGGTGCACCTCCCCGCTCTTGCCCTTCGTCCAGATCGGATCCCACGCCACTCTGTTCACCGCGTCCCACAGCGGCCACGGGAACCCGGCGGCCGGGAACGTGGCACGGTGGTACCAGGGCACACCTTCGTACCGCGTGCCGTCGAGCACCGGGAGCGGTCCGCCCTCGCCCTGGATGAGCAGGGAGTACCCTTCCTTCACGGCGACGTTCTCCAGCCACTTCAACCGCTTCCGCCAGGCATCGAACGCTGGATCCGCCTTGACGTCCGGCAGGTTGTGCATCAGGCCGCGAAACTCGTCCAGGTACTCCAGGGGTCGGTCGGGCACGTCCACGTGGAAGACGTCGACCGTGGCACCGAGCTCGTTCATCGCCGTGACGAGTGCGGCCGTGACCTCGTGGTCATCCGTCGCCTTCTCGACGAGGAGGACCTTCTCACCCTCCTTGACGTCGTAGCCGGCGGTCTTGGTGCGGTTGAGCGAGGGGCCACGCACGATGGTCCGGGCCGCCTCGATCAACGTGGGTGCGACGACAATCTGTTCGGTTGCGACCTCCGAAGCCGTGGACCGTGGTGTAACCGGGCTGTTCGGTACGGAACTCATCTTCACTGCCTCCTCGTCCCAGGCGAAGCAGGTCACTGCACTCAGTCCCGGCATCCCGTGGAGAACGTCGTCGACACATTCATGGGCGGCACGGCTGGATCAGACTCTTCTTCAACTCTTCAACGGCATCGAAGGGTGAGCCGTGCGGAGGATCTCCTGATAACCATTCAACCGAATCGTATCATGTATACTATAACGGCAACGATGCTTCGTGCAACCGCCGCCTTACCTTCTTGGTGAGCCCAGACTGGGCTCGGGAAGTCCGGCGGTGCCGGCATGGCTTACTGCCTCCTGATCCGGTGGAACGAGCAGGTCGAAGGCGAGTGCCGTCGCCGTGTCGCCGAGTCCGGGCACCTCGACCCCAGCACGGCGCACCAAGCCACGCACGCGACGCTGACCATCGCCCTCCCAGCACGTGTCAGTGCCACCTGGCATCATCTACTCCAATGAAGGTTCGACCAGCACGGCCACCAGCTGTCGGCATCATCCCGACACGCGATTGCAGGAGGGCAGTATGAAGTATCCGTCCCTACGCTGGACCTCCTGTTCGCCCAGATGGAGCTGTGGGGCCGAGGAGATCATGCCGCATTACCAAGGGTGAGGTGGCACACCACGACCGGCCGCGGCCGTTAGTCGTCTTCGGGCAGGTCGTTCGCGAGCCGCCAGACCCGTTCGGGTGTGAGCGGCAGCCGGGTGGGCCACCGGCCGAGCGCGCGGGCTATGGCGGCGGCGACGGCGGCGCCGGTGGGGTTCACCGCGCCTTCTCCTGATCCCTTGGCGCCGTAGGGTCCCACGCCGTCGCGGCGTTCCGCCAGCAGCGTGTCGATCTTGCCCGGCATGTCGCCGGCACGGGGTACCCGGTATTCGACGACGTTGGCGTTGCTGATCTGCGCGCCGTCGTACACCAGCTCCTCGTACAGCGCGCCGCCGAGGCCCTGGGTCGCGGCGCCGAGA